>JAUSJN010000011.1 GCA_030647325.1 Nanobdellota archaeon
ACTTTTGCAGCTGAGAGAGCTGATGCAAATGCTAAAGCATAATCATCATAGACCTTTCCGCTGAACATCTTGCCGCGCTTGCCGGCAACAGACACTTCGTATTGAACAGTTCCCTCTAAATTAGAAACGCCTTCGGTGCTTGCTTGTTTAAGCAAATTTTCTTTTGCTTCTTGGGGATTTTTTCCCTTACCTTCGTATAATTTATCAACCATTTTCTAAACCTCCGAATTATAGTGTTTTTGAGGAATATATTTGCTTTTAAATATTTTGTATCTCCAGCCCATATGATTCTACACAAAAAGCTTATAAAACCCTTCTTTCTTCAGCCTAATATGTTACCCTTAAGCAAGGAAGAGAAGTCAGTACTGAAGATTTTGGTAGAGAAAGAGCTCCACCATGTCAAGAAAGATGATCAGGGATTTTTGATCAGCAACGCTCCTTTCCTAGGCAAGTCTGATGATCCAGACCTTCCTTTCCTGAAGAGTCTGAAGTTGTATAAAAGTTTCTTAGAGCAGTTAAAACTGAAGTTGTAATCATATGGCGGATGAGACTATATTTGAAGAGAAGTACAGGCAGCTCCAACAATTACAGCAGCAGGTAGAACAGATAACCGAGTATGTTGAAAGGATGCAAGGACAGCAAAAAGAACTGGACGCCTCTATAGAAGCTCTTTCTGAATTGCAAAAAACAAACATAAACACCGAGATCCTTGCCCCCATCGCCAACGGCATATTCCTGAAAGCAGAATTGAAGGATAACCAGAAACTGGTGGTGAACGTAGGCGCAGAGGTCACGGTGGAAAAGAATATCCCGGAAGTTCTCAGATTGTTAACAGAACAGAAAGAAAAGATCGCTGAGAACATCTCAGAAGCAGAGACCTTTTTGCAGGAATTGTATGAGCAGGGTAAAAAATTATACCAACAATCAGGCGAGGCAGCAGAATAATGTTCGGCAAACTGAAAGAAAAATTGATGCAGGCAGTATCGGCCTTTTCCAAGAAGACGGAAGAGGAGGCGGAAGTAGAAGAGAAACCGGTCGAAGTCAAGAAGCAAAAAGTTGAACCGAAACAGAAAGAGGTTACAGAGACTAAAAAGAAACCAGCAGAGAAAAAAGTAAAGAAAGGAAAAGCAAAAAAAGAGAACAAGAAGCCTGCAAAAGAAAAAAAGAAAGAAGTTGAAGTCGCCGAGCCGGAAGAAAGGATCGAAGAAAAAACTGAGGAAGCAGCAGAAGAAAAACCGTCATTTTTCAAGAGACTTTTTACTAAAAAAGAAGAAGAGAAAGCAGAAGAAAAAGAAGCGACGGAAGAAGCTGTAGAAAAGAGTGAAGAACCAGTAGAGGAAAAATCGGAAGAGCCTTCTGCTGAAAAAGGATTCTTCGGGAAGATCAAGACCTCTTTAACCACCAAGAAGATCTCTGCAGAGAAGTTTGAAGAATTATTCTGGGAATTGGAATTAGCTTTATTGGAGAATAATGTTTCCGTCGAAGTGATCGAAAAGATAAAAGAAGATCTGAAAAAGGAATTAGTGGACAAGCCCTTGCCGAGAGATGTGCCGGCGAAGATCGAAGAGACCTTGAAAAAAACCCTGACGGAAATACTCACTTTTGAAAAAATTGATCTGCTTAAAGCGGCAAAACAAAAAGAAAAACCATTAGTCATCGCTTTCTTCGGCATCAACGGAACGGGAAAGACCACTTCCATCGCTAAACTGGCGCATTACTTCCAGAAGCATAAATTATCAGTGGTGCTTGCAGCCTGCGACACCTTCAGGGCGGCAGCGATCCAGCAGCTGGAAGAACATGCCGATAAATTAGGAGTAAAGATAATCAAACAAGACTACGGTTCTGATGCGGCTGCAGTCGCTTTTGATGCGATCAAATATGCGGAGAAAAATAAGATTGATGTGGTGTTGCTAGATACCGCAGGGAGATTGCATTCCAATACCAACCTGATGCAGGAACTAGAGAAAATCATCAGGGTGGCAAAGCCTGATCTGAAGATTTTCGTCGGTGAAAGCATCACCGGAAATGACTGCATCGAGCAGGCAAGGAAATTCAATGATCTGGTGGAGATGGATGGCGCTATTTTGACTAAAGCTGATGTGGATGAGAAAGGCGGAGCGCCCTTGTCGATCTCCTATACCATCAAGAAACCTATCTTATTTTTAGGGATGGGGCAGAAGTACGATGATCTGGAAGAGTTTGATGCTCAAGTGATCTTGAAAAGGTTGGGGTTTTGATCATGTCTGAAGACCACGAAAAAAAACGTCTGCAATTAGTAGTCAACAATGAACCTACTTTCCGGATCAAAACACCGATCGAACGCCTAAGGGAAGAGCACCAAGCAATTTTGGAAAAAAAAGAAGAAGGCTATAATAAGACCATAAATGATCTTCGCGATAAACACGCCAAAGAGCTTAAAAGGCCAAAACTATTTGGAGGGTATACCAGCGGTATTGTTCTCATTGCAATTGCTACTGCTGCTGGCGTTTATGTCAGCAAATACACTTCGAATAATCATCCAGAAGTGATCGTTGAGTTGAACAAAGATCTGAACAAAGACGGGATAGATGATGCGTTCATCCTACAGAAAGACGGATACAAGATACCAATGTACGGGGTAGAAAGCCTCATGGGGAAGCAATACTTAAGCGCCAGGAAGATGGAGCGAAGTGCAGGTAATATCATAGATTACCAAAGCATCGAAGATAAGCTTAATAAAGAATAATTCTAAAGATTGGATTTGTTTGACAAGATTTTTATAATAATACGCTAAAAACACTTCATGACCACTTTCCATGTCCTAACTGCAGGATGTTCGACCAACCAGTCCGATGCGGAGCAGATGGCAGGATTGCTGAAACAAGCGAAATTTGAGTTGGTGGAAAAGATCGAGGATGCGGATGTGGTGGTGTTCAATACCTGCGCCGTCAAGACGCCCAGCGAGAATCCGTTATTCACCCAACTAGACCAATTCAAAAAAGATCATCCTTACAAGATAGCGGTCATCTCCGGCTGCATCGCTCCGGCTGACAAGCAGAGATTGAAAGATTATTCTTTGATCGGCACAAAGCAGATCCACCATATCGTGCAGGTGGTGGAAGAAGCTCTGCATGATAATGTATTGCAATTGCTGAACCATGATGAGATGCCACCGCTGAATCTACCAAAAGTGCGCAAAAATCCTCTGGTGGAGATCCTGCCCATCAATCGTGGATGCCTTGATGCATATGCCGCTTTCGGCAAGGGTAAAAAAGCGCAGGGAAAGATAATCTCATATCCGGCAGCAGCGATCGTTGAAGCGGCAACAAAAGCGGTCAAAGAAGGAGTGAAAGAGATCTGGCTGACTTCACGAGATGCATTTGGTTATGGATCTGAGATAGGGACAGACTTACCGGCCTTACTGAAGCAAGTGGTGCAGATTCCCGGAGATTTCAAGATACGCAT
This sequence comes from Nanobdellota archaeon, assembly GCA_030647325.1. GTDB lineage: Archaea > Nanobdellota > Nanobdellia > Woesearchaeales > GW2011-AR9 > JACPIL01. Next base: position 3,445 of record JAUSJN010000011.1, read on the forward strand.
CGACATGGGCAATCCTGGACACCTCTCCAAGATCAGCGCGAAATTGGTAGAGATATACAAGCATCCCAAGATATTCAAGTTTTTACATCTTCCGTTGCAGGCAGGACATGATGAGACGCTGAAAGCGATGCGTCGGAGTTATACGGTGGAAGAATATCTGCAGGCCATCTATCTATTCAAAAGAGAGATCCCTGAGATGAATATCATAACTGATATCATGGTCGGTTATCCCACAGAAACAGACGATCATTACTGGGGAACCTTGGAAGTGGTGCGCAAAACGACACCTGATTCAATCAATATCTCCCGTTTTGGGCCAAGACCGGATATGCCAGCGACGCAGCTTCCTGGATTACCGGAGGAAGTGGTCCAGCATCGCTGCAAAGTTTTAACAGATATATTTCATAATGCTTCTAAGATCCAGAATGAACGCTGGCTGGATTGGAAAGGAGAGATCCTGATCGATGAAAAGGGCCGCGAGTCAGGACAATGGATGGGCCGGAATAATTCCTACAAACAGATCATTGTAGAAGGAGATTTCAAGTTAGGAGATATGTTACAGGTGCAGATCGTGAAAGCGGAAACCTTTGATCTAAGAGGAAAAGTGGTAAGTTGATCTAACAACTTAAACATTCTATTTTCCCATCTCTTCTTCTATTTCTTTCATGATCTCTTCTTCCTTCATGGAAGGAAGTTTTTTTCCCTGGTATGACTGGAGTAGATTCTTGACCTGCCCGTACATATATGCGGTGTCACCGACTAATTGGCGGGTATATCCTTCTTCCAGGGGAAATTTGTAAAAATACTTATGGATCACTCCCTTAAGAAAAAAAGGTAATGGTTTGGTTCCCCAGCGCCCTTCGTAATTAGTTAAAGACCAGGCGTCAAAAGTGATAAGAGCGTCGCCTTGCTGAAATTTTTGCTTTATTCCGGAAACTTCCTTCACCGTTTCAGTGACATTGTCTAAGGCAAGATGAATCTTGATCATCAAGGAGATATACTGAGAGACGCTCTTCACCGGCCGTAATTCCAATTCCAATACCCTTCCGGCGGGAGTCACTAATTCTTCGCTTTTCTTTTCCAGGTAGCTATACTTTTTTTCCTGGAGCGCTTTCCTGATCACGGAAAGAAGTTCGTCAGTGCGGAAAATACCATGATAGGTGATTTTCTTCTGATTGATGACCAGATTTTTTTCAGTCATATTCATCTCCCATAGGCGTGGGTGAAGGAATTAAGATAGGATTTTATCTTGTAGTGGAGATCTTCCACATCCGCCCTGACCCAGGTCTCAGCTTTATGATAATGTTCTTTAAAGAAATATTTCTCAAAGAGCATGCTCAGGTACCAATACAAGGGCTTTTCGCCCCATTTGTTCTTGCGGTCGCTGATGACATAGCCGTCGAAAATCATGCGCACCGTCCCCTGGCCGGTCCTGATGACCGACTTATCCGCCTGCACATCGACCTCTTTAAGATCAGCCACGTTTATCTTTATGGAAATGATGAGTTTGTAATAATCGCTGATATTTTTCCATGGTTCCAGGATGATATGCATCTGCTTTCCGGAGGGCGTGACAATAACCTGGTTCATCTTTTCATACCAGTCATAGCCCTTTTCGTAAAAGAAGGAAGAGACAAGGTTGTGCAGCTCATCAAAATTGAAGAGCCCTTCATGGGTAAGTTTCAATCGATCCACAATCAGATAGCGTTCAACCATATTGATAGGATAAATTTTTAGGCTTATAAATTATTTGTCTTGAGAGAGGAATTAAAGGTCAAAATCTATCCCCTAGACCACCAAAAACTTTAATAAGCATAACAAAGTTCTAAGCGGAAGGGGTGCGTGAAAAAAGAATGGTGACGGCGTTTTTAAAGAATATCTTCAAGAAATTGTCACTGAATCCTTTCAGTAAAAAGAGTCATATTAAATTAGGGTTATATGGGCCTCCCAATGGCGGTAAATCTACCTTAGCGAATAAGATCTGCCAGGATTGGTTAGGGGAAGAGATGTCTTCAGTATCTCATATCGCCCACGAGACCAGAGAGATTAAGATCAAGGAACAAGTCAATATCAAGAACAAGAAAGGCAAAGAATTGACCTTTTCTCTGGTAGATACGCCCGGTATTTCTACGAAAATTGATTATGAAGAGTTCATCAGAAAGGGATTAAAGAAAGTAGAAGCAAAGAAACGGGCGAAGGAAGCTACTAAAGGGGTCATCGATTCTATCAAATGGTTAGATGACATGGATTCTGTGGTCGTAGTCTTAGATGCGACCAAGGATCCCTATTCTCAGGTTAACATTACAATCATCGGAAACTTACAGGCGAGAAATATCCCGGTGCTTATCGCGGCCAACAAGGTCGATTTAAAGAAATCAAGCATAGATGCGGTCAAAGCAGCCTTCCCGCAGTATAAAGTGGTAGGTATTTCCGCAAAATACGGCAAAAACATTGATGATTTTTATGAACAGCTCTTTACTCTGGCAAATTAAACGCCTCTCGCTGTGATTAAAAAATAGTAAATGTTAAAAAGGCCAAAAGTTTCCTTATAGTAGGAAATAGATGTTCAAAGTAGAATAAAAGAGGTTATACAACAGAATGGTTACGTTTAAGTTTGTTCCATACTACGAAATCGAAGGTCTTTCTTCAGCTAAAAGAGTGAATAAACTGCTCAAGATCGTCAAGGAAGATAAGATCGTGATCATGGAAGGAAGACTGCGCAAGCAGGAAGAAGCAGACTTGATCGAGATAACCATGGAAGAGATTTCTCCCAAGTTTAAGGGCATAGAATTAAGCGTCATCTATCCAGACAAGGACAAGCAGGATATCAGGCAGAAACTGAGAGGGATGATGGCCAGCACTATACTAGGCGACCGGCAAGGACTTACTATCGTAGGCCCGGCTTCAATAGTTAAGAAGATTGAGAATAATCCGGATAAGATTGAATTATTTACCCGGGAAAATCGGGCCAAGATGAGGAAGAGATAGTTCTGATGTATATAGTCCTTTATAGAAACCTATAAATATAGTAAAATCTAAGAAAGTGAGCATGCCACATCAATGTGTCCGTTGTAACACTTTCTATCCTGACGGAGCGGCAGAGATTCTGAAGGGGTGCACTTGTGGAGCAAGGTTGTTTTTCTACATCAAGAAGAAAGATGTTGAGTATGGTAAAGAATTGTTGACCAACTTAACCGAAGAAGATAAGATCAATATCGAAAAAGACGTGGCGGAAGTGTTAGAGATACGCCATCAATCTGACGATGCACCAGTGGTATTGGATCTGGAATCCATCCGTGTGGTAAAGCCAGGCAAGTTTGAGATTGATTTAGTGCATCTATTCAAGAAAGATCCGTTAATCATCAAATTAGAGGAAGGAAAGTACATGATCGATCTTCCCCAGGCTTTTAAGAAAGCGAAGGAAGACAGCGAAGGAGAGAAGGAAAAGAGATAGATTATAATTTACTCTTCTGCGCTTTGTCTGAGATGATCGCGCTATGCCCGGAAGGGTCTTCGATGATGATCTTCAATGGTTCTCTTCCCACTAAGACTTTGTTTAATTTCTTGATCAGGTTTTTTCCTTTGGTCTTGGCAGCAGGATCATCTTCCTCTGCATCGGCAGCGGATTGGATCATGGCCTTGACTTTTTCCAGCAAGCCTTCAACGTTGGTGATGTACCCTTCAGAAGCAGGGCCGGATTCGATGGTTATGACTCTGGGGATCTTGACCGACGCTTCGGCTGATTTGATGATCTTGATATTAAGATCGGCATCAGAAGTGACTTCCAAAGTATATCGGCAAGGTTCCTTTTTTTCTGCCGGCTCTACATCAGCTTTGCGGTAGCCGCAGCCGGAACAGTCCATGGACAGCACAAAGACCCGGCCAAAGAAGGGTATCTCTACCTCATCCTCACGGAGAGTAAGCTTATTTTCCCCGCAAAAGGCGCATTGCTGTCCGATTAGTTCTGCCATGAAATTGTAGAAAGGGAGTTGATTTAAAAATATTATGTGGAATATAAGTTATGGAGCAATACACACTATTGGAATTACCAAAACCTTAATAAATAATGCATAAAACATTTAGCCTTATGCACCGGTGGTCCAACGGCTAAGACTTCGGCCTTCCAAGCCGACTATCTGGGTTCGAATGCCAGCAATCTAGGCGAGTTGGGCGGGTTACTAGTAACCCACCGCGACGATTAGAATGTTGGAACGAAAGTCCCAGCCGGTGCATTTTTCCTTATGACTACCAAAAAAGATATTTTTCAGAAAATTCCTATCTTTGGCATGATTCACCTAGCAGGAAATTCTCCCATAAAAAGAGCCTTAGAAGAGATTTCTTTATTTGAAGAAGAAGGCCTGGATGGAGTAATCGTTGAGAATTATCATAGTCGCTCTGTTGTAGCAGTTATCGATACTTTAGAAGAGATTAGGAAATTAAATTTAAAGATGCTACTGGGAGTCAATATCCTGCCTAATGATTTTGAATGGGCTTTCACCTTAGCTCAAGAATACAATGCTGATTTCATCCAGTTGGATCATGTGGCAGGGATATACGGAACTGATACGAAATTAAATCTCCCTTTCTACGATGCCTTCAGACATGAATATCCGGAAATTCTGGTGCTGGGCGGAGTCTGGCCGAAATATTATCAACCAGTAAAAAATTCCAATCTGAAAACAGATTTACGAGAGGGAATGAAAAGAGCTGATGCCATTGTAGTGACCGGTGCGGGAACAGGACAGGAAACTCAGATAGAAAAGATACAGCAGTTTAGAGCAATTTTAGGAGATCATCCTCTCATTGTAGGTGCTGGTCTAACTCCACAAAATGCTTACCAACAATTGAGCATTGCCGACGGAGCTATTGTAGGAAGTTACTTTAAAAAAGATAATCAGACCAACAATAAGATTGAGAGACAACGAGTCAAGGATTTTATGTCGGTAGTACAAGAAGTCAGGAAATATCGCGGCGTTCCAGAACAATAGATCAAAATTCCATCCTGAACTCATTCCCATGTTTCTTGAATCCTAATTTCTCATACAAGTGATGGGCTTTTTCGTTAGAAAACCTGCTGGTGCAGATTAACTTATAACAGCCGCGTCTCTTGGCTTCTTCAATGATCGCAGCAGTTATTTTTCCGCCATGCCCTTGGCCGCGAAAGGATTCTTCTACAAAGATGTCTTCCATCAGGCCGAAAGGTTCAGTATGCAAATCATTATGAAGAAGATAGAGAAAACCTCTGCCAATCTGGCGGCCATTTTCTTCCAGGATGATTTTCACCCCAGAAGCGGAAATCTCTTTTGTCTGCAGTTGCATGATAAATCAAAGAAAAGAATCATTTAAGAAACTTATGGTTCACACTCATCATACAAAAGTTCATCCATTGTTTCTGATCCTGCTTTAAATTTCCCAGTAGAGGTATCCAGGTGAAGTTCACCGCAATGATTGTCAGGCAGCCACTGAATTGTAGTTCGCCGTTTATTAAAATATTTAGTCATGATCCCTTCTACATATGACCTCTCGGAGAGATCAAACTTATCCTGCCTGATGCCATTATAGAAAGACATAGAATTGCCGGTAACAAAAACTCGCAGCCTTGATAAATCCCCATAATCTTTGCTCATTTCTTCGATTTTAGGTTCAAGAGAAGTATGAGGAAGAGCATGCATCAGGTAGCCGCTTTTCGTGACTGGATCATAGACTGCTACAGCTATGCAAGGCCCTAAACCATCAGTCCATAAACTATCTGGAGAATGGGCTTTGGTCATTTCTCCTACCTCAACATATAGTTCTTCAGCTTCCATTATCTAAAATATTGCTGCTTACTTTAAAAATTGTTATGAAGAAAACTAATCTTCAGCCAAATACCCTTTGTACGGATGTTTCTTGGCCTGCATGTCAAAGTATTTTTTCATCTGGGCATGCAAGTTCCAGACGCGGTAGTAAAGCTGGTCAAAATACACTGTTTCGATAGGGTTCATGTGCGGCAGTTTCATGTACCATTTCCCTAACAACTGGGCAAACCTGCTTCCACCAAATTTTTTCTGCCAGTCGTACTCAATAGTGCTGTTGATGATTATGTATAACCTTGCTCTCATCAGCGGTTTTTTACGGCTTTCCACCGCTACATCTTTCACTTCCCACATGTGTATAGTAAAAAGAATATCGTATTTGATGAAGTCAGTCACTTTTTTAGTGAGCTGCCAGGCCATTTCCTGCTCTGCTCCTTCTGCACCGGGAACTTTATGCTTGAAAGAAGGTTCATGCCACATATAGCCGTTTCTTTTAGCCCATTCGGTCACTTCAGCGTACAAACCATCAAAATCAAACACGCCGTTATAGCGCAAGGTAATCTGCGGCAGGTTCACTTTTCCCATATAATAAAAGAGTCTTGGAAGGTATATAAAGATTTCTGAGAGTTTATTTTAGAGAAACAAGTCTTTATTTATGGAAGATTTAGGGATTAGATAGAAACGTAGAATGTCTACACAAAATACTTCCCGGTAGATATCTCAAAATACGCGCTAAACTCTTCTTCTTTCACTTTAAAAGTTCCGCTATGCTTGTACTTCCGCTGCGGTTCAGATATGACAATATCAAAGACATGCGCGCCTATCTTGAGCTGGAGTTCATTCTTCAACGAGGTCAGCGCCTTTTTCATGCCCGGAGCAGTCTTGAGATATAAAGTCACTTTGTCGGTCTTCTGCATCCCGGCCTGTTTCCGAAGTTCCTGGATATTCCTGGCCACTTCCCGGGCAAAGCCTTCTGCTTCCAATTCTTCGGTGCGTTCGGTATTCACCAGCACCACTACTTCTTTAAATTCTGACAATTGATAATTGTGCGGCGCTTCCCGTTCCAGGAAGAGCATCTCTTTAGTGATCTCTACCGCTTGCTTATCAAGAGTGAAAGAATATTTTCCATCTTTCTGCAAGTGCTTGACAATAGACTGCGGACTGTCTAAGGCTAACTTGGCGATGATCTGCGGCGATAACTTCCCATAAGTCGGCCCTATCTTAGCATAATCCGGTCTGACTTTATACTGCAATTCTACGTTCTGTGCTCCAGCAAGCACTTCTTTGGTATTCAGCTGCGAGCATAACACGTCCTGTAATTTTGCGACAACGCCTTTTACCGCAGGATTTTCACTTATCACTTGCACTTCCTTCACCGGCCATCTGACTCCCAGCTTGGCCTTCTCCCGGGCATGCAAGCCAGCCTGAATAATACCTTGTGCCAATAGCACCTGTTCTTCCAATTTTTTGTTTATTTTTTTCGTATTTGCTTTTGGCCAGGAGTAGTGCATGATGCTTTCTTCTTTCAATCCGAATTCATCTTTTAGATTCAGATACATCGCTTCACAGATGAACGGCGCAACAATACTGAACATCTTTATTGATTCCAGCAAAACTTGCCCGATAGTATAGACACAGGCTTCTTTTTCTTCCTTAGTGCCGGAAGAGCTTTTTTCACGGACCATCTGGATGTACGTTCTTGACAGTTCCAAAAATAATTCTTCCAAAGGGATGATAACTTCGTCCAGGCGGTATTGATCCAGCAGTTTTGTGACTTCCTGCATCACCGAATGCAGACGCGAAAAGATATATTTCTCTTCAAGAGCGAAATTATTTTCCACGGCGGAAGCTTTCAGGGAAAAAGGATTGATCTTTGTCTCTGCAGAAAGATTGAGCAGGAATTTATGGGTGTTCCAGAGTACCAGCAAGTTGCGTATCTTGGCTTTGCATTCATCCCAGGTGAAGTTGATATCTTCCCCTGCGTTAGTCTGGCACATGTAATAGCGTAAGGTATCTGCACCATGCTTGTCAATCAATTCATAGGGTGAAATGATATTCCCCAAGGACTTAGACATCTTTACACCATTAACATCGGTGACAAACCCATTCATGTAGACATTTTTGAAAGAAGGTTTGTTGAAGGCTAAAAAAGAAGCGACCATCAGTAAGTTAAACCAGCCGCGAACTTGATCCTTGCCTTCCAGAATAAAATCAGGTGGAAAGAGCTGCTCAAACAACTTTTGATCCTGTGGATAATTCAGGCAATTCCAAGAGACTGTTCCTGCATCGATCCAGACATCCAGCACGTCAGGAATGCGCTTATACACTTTTCCACTTTTTTTGATAGTTATCTTATCAATTTCAGGAATATGCATATTAGTCACTTTCTGTCCGGAAAGTTTTTCCAACTCCTTGATACTTCCTACCACGATATAATCACCGTCATCGGCCTGCCAGATGGGGACAGCAGTTCCCCAGTAGCGCTGTTTGGTGATAGAATTGTCGCGTAGATTTTCTAACCATGATTTGAAAGCATGCTGCGCAGTCGCAGGATTCCAGTATATTTTTTCATTAGCCGCGATCATCTTATCCTTGAGATCTTCTACTTTGAAGAACCATTGTTTGGTAGTTCGGAAAATGACTGGCTCATGACTTCGCTCGCCGTGCGGATAATCGTGGCTGTAGGATTCTTTAGCGACTAAACAACCTGCTTCATGTAACGCCTGAATAAATTTCTTATCGTCTGTTTTTGCCCTGTAACCCGTAAATGGCCCGAAGTTGTCAAAATATCCTGATTCATTGACGCAGTTAAACGGCATTAAACCATTTCGGTAACCGACTTCATAGTCCTCAGGACCGCAGCCGGGAGCGCAATGCACTAGACCAGTACCAGCGCTGTCATCAACATATTCCTTGCTAAGGAGAATGGAAAATAATTTTGGATTTTTTTGCAGTTCTGCAGGGAGAAATTTCTGTGTCTGGAGAGGATGCAGATATTTTTTACCTTCTAAATCGGAGCCTTTGAATTTTCGTACCACTTTATGATCAGTCACCTTGGCCTTGCCGAGCACTGAACCAAGCAGATTTTCTGCGATGATCCATCTCTCGCCACCAGCAGAAACTTCAACATAAGTGAGATCAGGGTTGACCATGATAGCTAAGTTAAGAGGAATAGTCCAGGGCGTGGTAGTCCAGACCAGATAAAACTTTTTAGGATCGTCCTTGCTCTGAAATTTCAGATAAATAGAAGTGTCAGTGATCTTCTTGTATTCTAACTCATGTTTTGCCACCGCGGTCTGGGTCGCGGCATCCCAATGCATGGTCCGCAAGCCTTGATACAATCGCTCCTTCTCATCCGCCTGCTTGATCAGCCACCATTCTGCTTCCATGAATTCTTTTTTGATCGGCTGATACGGATCAGAAAAATCTAAAGTCGCTCCTAAACGCTGGAAATCCTCATCCATCTTATGCATCATCTCGATGCAGAATTTTTCACATTCCTGAGTGAATTTTTTGACACCGAATTTTTCAATCTCTTCCTTATTGTGAAGTTCTAATCTGGCCATGGTCTTCTGTTCGGTAGGAAGCCCATGCATATCGTATCCCATCCTATCCCAGACATTATATCCTTGCGAACGCTTGTAGCGCAAGACCATATCTTTCAGGGCCATGTTCCAGGCGTGACCCAGATGGATGTGACCGGAAGTGTACGGCGGACCCTGCAAAAAATAGAATTTCTTTCCTTTCTTGTTGTTTTTACGCAGGGAATCAATAATCTTGTTTTTCTTCCAGAATTCCAGAACCTGCGGTTCAAGCTGTTGAGGATTATAGTCCGTGAATCTCATCAGAGGCACGGAGAGAAGAGATATTTAAAAAATCTCCGATTTTTAACGTGCCTCTCGGCACATTTAAAAAATCTACGCTTTTAATTTGCTCAAGGCTTTAGTATAAGCACGTTCCCGCGCCCTTTCTTGACTTTTTCCACTTTTCCTTTATGTTCCAATTCAGTGACGATGAGACTTACTTTGGCTTCAGAGAGGTACATCATCTCTTTGCGCAGCTCTTTCTGGTTGATCCGGCCGTCGTGTTTTTTGATGATTTCTAAAGCCTGATCAAGATAGCCAGGCTCTTTGGCTAACTCTTCTTTATGCTGTTCCACCGTCTTATGGCTTTCCTGCTTGATCCTTTTGCGGAAGGCCCAGAGAGAACCGTACTTTTTGCGGGTGTAGATGATTCTTCCCAAAAGTACAGCAAAAATAATCCCCGCAACGATCCACGACCATAGAGGGATGGGAGTCTCTTCAGTCTCCAGAGGAAGTTCCTGCTGGGTCTCCTGCCATAATTCGTCTTCTTCAGCAAAGTCGGGAAGAAGGAATAAGTCCATGACATACTCCCCTGCCGCAGAAAGGACTTCCACATTTTCAGTGACGGTATATTGGTTGCCTTTGGCGGTGAGGATGTATTTGCCGGGAGGAAGGTCAAAGGAATAACTGCCGGTCTTAGCCAGATATTTTTGCTGGGGAACGGTATTGATCTCCACTAAAACATCTTTCGCTAGGTCTAATTTTTCATCGTAGATGCTTCCTTTGAGCGTTGCCGCAGAAGCTAAGGGAATCATAAGTAAAAGGAGTAAAAGTAGGGCTAATCTTTGCTTCATAATCATGTATACTCTAGAATTATATAAAAAGATATCGGGAAAATGCGGTTCTAACCACTATAAACCATCCTAAAGCTTGGTAAAGTATTTCGTAAAGTATTTCTAAAAGCATGTTTAAAAGGAAAACTGATTCAGGATGATTCAACAACATTCAAACGGAGGTCATAACCATGACATCATTAAAACAAAAATTAACCGCAATCCTGGTGTTAAGCTTGTTTATGTTAAGCGTTATCCCAGCGGGTTTAGCGAAAAATATAGTAGAATTTGAAGTAGATACAGAAGCTGAAGTCGAGTCAGATGCAGCAGATGCAGAAGTAAAGTCAGGATCAAAGACAGAAGTAGATACTGATGAGAACGATTCTGAAACAAAGAATGACTCAGAAGAAGTAAAAGAGAAAATAAAGCTTAGGACCAAAGGCGGCTTGAAGACCGCAGCCAGAGTGTCCAAAGAAGTAAAGTTTGATCTTTCCAAAGCCAGGGAAAGATTAGAAGAAGCTAAGGAACAGTATAAAGAAGCGCGAGAAAATCAGCGTGAATATCGCGAAAAAGTATTAGAATTACATAAGGTAGTGCGACGCTGCAATGATGAGAAGCAGAATTGTACCGCATTAAAAGTAGAATTACGCGTAGGAGTGAAGAATCACTTGCTCAAATCAGTACAAGTGGTGGAACGCTCTTTAGAAAAGTTGACCAAGACTATAGAAAAAATGGAAGACCTATCTGAAGAAGAGAAAGAGTTTGCTTTAGCCTTAGTCGCCGATTTAGAAGCAGAGTTAGATGTGCAGAAGGCAAAAATTGACAACTTTACCAACGAAACTTCACAGGAAGAGATTCGCGCAGCTATCAAGGATCTGAAGGAATTAAACCAGAAAGTGCATAAGATGCAGCGGAGATTAGTAGGCTTGTTAGTGAATGCTAAGCTTCACATTTTAATTGAAAAGCAAGCTGAGCTCCATGCTGGCATGCAGGCACGTATTGATGCTGCAGCAGAAACTGGCGCAGATGTATCTGAACTGGAAGCAATTCTTGCTGAATTTGATGCAAAAGTAGTGGAGTTAGAGCAAGATTACAAAAACGCCCAAGAGAAGTGGATGGAAGCAAAAGAAGCGGTAGACTTCGACCAGTTCAATCGTGAATTGCGTGAAGCACAGCATGAAGTCAGAGAAGACTTGCAGGACATCAAACAGATCCTGCGGAAATTCGTAGCTGAATATAAGGATCTAACTGAAAATGCTGAAGAAGCTGAGAATGAAACCGAAGAGGATTCAGAAAACATCAACGAATCTACCCAGGTAGAAACTAATACCAGTGTTGAAACCAATACTACTGTAGAAGCGAACGCCAGCGCAGAAGCGACTGCATAGGGAGGAGCAAGATGAAAATAGCGCGCATTTCATTGTTGCTGCTCTTGATAGCAGTTGTTGTAGCAGCTGGCTGTAAAGTTGCCCAGCCAGAAACATCACTAGACCCTTCCGAGCAAGTGGTGGACAGCGGATTACAGGAATTGGATGAGATCGATTCCTTGGCCGAAGAGACCGACTTGGGATTGGAAGAGATGGAGAAGATGGAGTTAGAATAGGTTTTTTATTTTTTATTTCTTTTTCTTTAATTTTTATGATAATAACTTAAGCTGCTTGCTTATATTTGTCTTTTAATTTTTTCATCGCATCTTTTGCTTCTTTTTTGAAATAATTGCTAGGCAAATCAAACTTAGCTAAATCTGCTAGTGTAATCTCTCCTTTATCTTTGTATATGTCAAGGAGAAGACCGGCATGTGCCATCTCATGTATATTTCCCGCTTCAACGTGTTTGCCTACACCAACATATTTAACTATATCATCAAGATGTTTTTCATCTAAGTGGGCGTGGCGTAAAGGCAAAAGAGTCTCTCTCTGCTTTTCCATTAATTGGTCACGAAGGCCTTCATGTTTTTTCTGAGTATAGTCGCTTTTGTGTTTTCTAAGCAATCTGGTCAATTGACTCCTGGTAATTCCAACATATTTCTGCAAAAACATATCTTCTTCAATCGTACCCTTGCCGGGAGCCTTAAGATCTTTTCCCTTCAACTCACTTAATTTTTCTACTGCTGCACTCTTATAATGATCAATCATCTTATCAATCATACTGTCTTGTACAGCCGTATCTTCAAGCTTATCATGATCGGGAAGACCAGTACCCTTATCTTTTATGACCTCAAGAGCTTTAGAATATGCCTGAGAATGAATATCTTCAGTAGCGGCAAGTAACTGGTTTACTTTTTTTGCCCGATTATAGAATTCTTGAATATGCTTTGGTACTTCTTTTTTCTTCTCAGCCATAATAGTCTAGATTAAAAACAGAATATTTAAATATTTCCCTATCAAAAGAACTGACTGAAACGTCCCACTCCCAAAAGAAATAAATATAAGCTTTTAAAATATAGATTAAAATCTACGGGTAAAGTGTCTCAGGAGGAAATCTAATGGCTAAAAAATCTAAACAATCTAAGGAAAACCAAGAATTACAGCAAGGATTACCCTTACCACCAAATATGCCTGCTCTTCCTCCAGAAATGGAGAAAAAACTCAAAGCTATCAAGGAAAAGTTAGACAAATTCAAAGAAAAAGTTCTGGAAAAATTTGGAGATTATATCGTAGGCATCACCCTGCTGCCGCCTGAAAAGCCGCAAAAAGAAGGCGAACAGCCTAAAGAAGGAGAAGAAAAATCCAGTCACTCGGTTCGTGACCTTCCTGGAACGCAAGAGAAAAAGGAAGGTGACGAAAACAAAGTCCAGGTCATGGTCGTCGTTGACGATACCACTTCGCAGAAGATGACCAAGGATGAATTGTTCAATAAATTCTCTTCCGCCATAAAGCAATTAGCTGAAGAAGTGGATAAGGATATCACTCCCCAATGCGCTCTTTTGACTGACTTATGGCAGAACTGCTACGACGCTAAGTATGATCTGAACCGGCTTATCTCCATGAGCGCGCCTTTGCATGACACCGGAATGTTGGCGGCCATCAAGATCGCAGAGATCCACAAGAGCATGGTCATCAAGAAGTTTGAGAAATATATCCTCAGTTATGTCCTGGCCGGCTCTTTGACGCAGGGAAAAGCTACCCCTACCTCTGACATCGACGTATGGATCGTCATCGATGATACTGATGTCAAGAAGATGAGCAGGCTGGAGTTGAAAGATAAATTAAGAGCGATCATCATCGGCATGGGTGCAGAAGCCGGGGAGATGACCGGGATCAAAAACAAGTTGAATATCCAAGTCTACATCCTGACTGATTTCTGGGAATCATTGAAAGAAGCAAATCCCATCATCTTCACCTTGCTGAGGGACGGAGTTCCCTTCTACGACCGCGGTATTTTCATGCCCTGGAAGCAGCTGCTGCGCATGGGCAGAATCAAGCCCAGCCGGGAAGCGATCGACTTATTCATGAACACCGGAGAGCAAAGCATCAGCCGCGTAAAAGGAAGGCTGAAAGAGATGGGCATGGAAGATACTTATTATGCGATCTTAACTCCGTCACAGGCAGCGATCATGTTGTATGGACTTCCACCGCCCACGCCGAGAGAAACGCCTGACGTGCTGGAAGAGATCTTTGTCAAAAAGGAAAAGATGTTAGAGCCGGAGTATGTCAAAATCTTGCGCAACAATGTCGATATCCGCAAGAAGATTGAGCACGGTGATAAAAAAGAATTGAGCGGAACAGAATTAGACAAACTCATCACCGATGCAGAAAAGTTCCTGAAACGCATCAAGGAATTATTTACCGAGATCGAAGCGAAGCACGACGAACGGAGCATCACCCTGCTGTATGACGAAGTCATGACCATCATCAGGGATGTCTTAAAACTGGAAGGGATCGAAAAAGTCCAGGATGCGCAATTGATCAAATTTTTTGAAGATGAATTGATCAGCACCGGAAAAGTGCCGGCGCGATATCTACGCGACCTGAATGAGATCATCGAGGCCAAGCACAAGCATGACCAGAAGAAATTAACCAAGACCGATATAGAAAAAGCACGCAAGGGCAGTTCAGGCTTGTTTAAGTTCTTAGTCGAATACATGCAGCGCAAGCGCGGACAGGAATTGGAGCGAGCCAAAGTAAGAGTAAAGCACGGCGAGAAGTTCGGAGAAGTCACTTTGATGGACACCGTTGCGTTCGTGATCAACGACTTGGATGCCAAAGAACAGCAGATTGAAAAGGCGCCTATTCGAGCAGATGGAAGTTTAGGGCCTCTAGAGAAAAGTAATCTCGAGGAGTTCGAGAAGGAGTTAGCAAAAGCAAAATTCCCCAAGCGCGTGTTTGTGAAAGAGCCTTTGTTTGAAAGCCTGAAAGGCATCTTTGGATCTGATGTAGAAGTATTGCTGCAGTATTAAATGATTTAGAGGAGGACAAAATGGAAATTCAAGAAGGACAGATCAACACAGAACGATGGTGGTATAATCGCAGTTCAAGATTATATTTTTTAAGTACAGAGAATGATCCATGTCAAGAATACCGAGGTACCCTGGTCGCAGGAGACTTTGTGAGATCAAGTTTTTTACAAGTACGGAATGGAGTGCCTTTCAAGTCAGGACTGCAGGAAGTGATCTATTTCTCATTTTCAAATATCAGAGAGGATTTATCCATAGAAAATGAGACGGTTATGTTTGATCCTTTAACAGGAGTATATCAGATTGACGCGCAAAAATGGAAACATACTGAAAAGGGCATGCGTTTTCAAGATTTAGAAGATTCTGTCGCTCCGCATATTCTGCATCACAAAGAAAGACTTTATACCGCACCTACCATGAGATCAGAAGAGCTTGATCCATTGTTCAACATTCTTGGCGAATTACAGAAGGCAAGAAAAGAAAGGAACAGGGGCATGTGGTGGTTGTAAAATGAAATATAAACCTACAGTAGACAGTGGAAAAGTTACGAGATATGAATTTACAGTAGACAGTAAAGAAGTGCTGGCGCAAAAAGGAGATTTTTCTTTTGTAGTTGGGATAACCAAAGGAGTGGATCCTAACCAAGTGCGTAGCGCATTGGATCAAATATCTCCCAATATAGGTTACGCCACCTATATGAGGGTGTTAAACAATCTAGGCTGTGTGACTGACCAGAAAACCTGGGCGGAACAATTTGGCGGAAAGATACCTCCCGGATTAGAAAAATTAGTATATAGCATCCATCCTAATATACCAAGATGGCGCAATGTGGATTGAAGATGAATTGGGAAACATACAAAGGGAATAATCCTGCCGTTGAAGGAGGGGAAGGATTTTGGACAGATACTCCTTACAAATTGCCT
Source organism: Nanobdellota archaeon (assembly GCA_030647325.1). Classification (GTDB taxonomy): domain Archaea; phylum Nanobdellota; class Nanobdellia; order Woesearchaeales; family GW2011-AR9; genus JACPIL01. The sequence goes on from JAUSJN010000011.1 coordinate 19,195, forward strand.
TTGATAGGTCATCCCATAAAAGGTTTCTTTAATATTGAAGGAACACGTATCAATGCTATAGGCCACGTCTGGTTACCTGAACAAGAAGAGCCGGGATTTTCTTATTATCTCTTTGACAGAAGCGGAGAAATTTACAGCCTGCACGAGACCAGAAGGATTGTCACTCATTTTCAAGAAAAAATCAAGGGGGATCTTTCTGAAAAATTGATTATCTTAGCGATGGATTTCCGAAAGAAATATCCAGAGTATCAACGATTCTTAGATCATTGCATGCATGATGTACAAAAATCAACAGAGAAAAGATAAAAACATCCTGATCTATTTTTGAATCACATAGAATAATTCATTGGGAAATTCCAGAATCGTATATTCATATCCCAATCTTTTGCACAACCATTCCATCCAGCTTCGTCGGGGAGCAGTCATCTTTTTGCCGCTCATGGTCTTAGTGGCGAAACTTACCACGATATATCTGGCCGGAATTCTCTTCAGTAATTCTTCGGTTCTTTTATGCCCTTTTCCCTGATCGATGACATCGGTCATCTTGAAGAGCAAGCAAAGGTCTGCTTTCGGCAAAGTTATAGTAAGGATGTCTGCGACCATCGCTTTTCCGGTAAAAGAAGGATTTTCTTTCTTTAGTAAAGCGAAGTACTTATTGATCGCTTCGATCTCTTCTTCGTCAATGTCATACGCATAGTAGGTGCATCCTTTCAGTTTCAGATATGAAAAGGAAAAAGGATTGATGCCGCAGCCAAGATCAAGGATCGTTTTTGGTTTTCCGCTGATCGCAAATATCTTAGAGTATAATGGCTCGTAGATAGGCAAGCGTTCCTGGGTAGAGGAATGAGTAGAAAGGATCTGCTGGATAAGAGCAGCTCTGGTCGCGGATGGCGCTTTCAGTAATACCTCAACGATGCTTTTCCGTTCTTTCGCATCATCGCGGAAAAGACCGTAGACTCTTCTCAGCTGGGCGCGAACATATTTAATTACCGAAACATAGGCTTTTGATCTAGAGTTAAATTTTTCTTGCAAAGATTTCAGCAAGGCAGGTTCCTGATGAAGATATTTTATCAGGTAGCGCTCTACAAAATCATCATCGATGCTCTGCAATTCTTTTTTTTTCTTGATATCTTCAATAAGGACAGCGATTTTTCCTTTTTCTAACATACCCGAGATAAATACTCCTCGTTATAAAAAGCTTTTTAAAGCAGAAAAGAATAAGTAGGCTATGGAAAAAAGCTGGAAACTGCGGTGGAAAAAAGCATGGCAGTTCTTTTGGCATAGTGATTCTTTTGCCAGCTGGGTGGCTAATGTAGTTGTAGCATTCTTAGTGATCAGGTATATTCTCTATCCTGTACTGGGAATCGTCTTGGGGACCAGTTTCCCGATCGTGGCAGTGGTCAGTGAAAGCATGGAGCATGGACTGCATGACGGAAAATTATGTGGAAATCATTATGACAATTTTAAGGGATCATTTGACAATTATTGGGAAGTATGCGGAAGCTGGTATGAAGAACAGGGGATATACAAACAGCAATTTAGAGCTTTTCCTTTTCCCAACGGTTTTGATAAAGGTGATGTTATCCTGCTTTGGAGAGCAAATAGGGATAATCTTGAAGTAGGCGATATTTTAATCTTTCAAGGAAACAGGCCGCAGCCATTGATCCATAGGGTAGTAAAGACCTGGGAAGAGAGCGGTGAGCAGTTCTATCAGACCAAAGGAGACCACAACGGCGGTATCATCACCGGCGAGGGCGGGGAAGAGCAGATCAGCGAAGAGAGGATTTATGGGCAGGGCCTGCTGCGAGTACCTTATCTAGGCTGGGTGAAGATCTTGTTTGTGGACTTAGTTAGGCCGTTAGGATGGAATATACAAAGGTAAACTATATAAATAACCAACTGATTTCTGAATAAAATAACAAGAGCTTATACAGCTCAGGTGAAGATATATGTTCTGTCCGACATGCGGTTCAATATTGCGGCCGAAAGATAAGGCCGGAAAGAAAGTTCTTTTCTGCAGCTGCGGCTTTACGAAAGCTCCGGATGAAGAGACTACCGAGCTGAAAGAAAAGGTAAAGGGATCTAAAAAGATTGAAGTTTTAGAGCAGCTAGAGACCAATCCTAAGATCAAGACCCCTTGCCCTAAATGCGTGAATAAAATAGCGTACTTCTGGACCCAACAAACCCGAGGCGCAGACGAACCGGAAACCAGATTCTTTAAGTGCACCAAATGCAATTATACCTGGAGAGAATATTCATAATGGCCTCGCCAAAGGAAATGCTAGCCAAGATCGATAAAAGTAAAGAGTGCAAGGCCTGGAAACAAAAGCATCCCAAAGGGTATCTTTCTCATTTCTTTTGTCCCATCAGTGTTGATTGTGAATTGAAAAGTGACTGGGAAATAGGCTTCTATGATCCTGATTCAGAAAAGATGACTGTATTTGCGTGCGGTGAGAAAGTAACCGTAAAAGAGAATGAGGATGATGTTTTTAAGAAACCAGAGCAGCGGGTGGAAGAACTGGATATCGACCCAGTGAAGATTGATTTTGCCAAAGCAGTAGATGTTTTTGCCGAACGGGTGGAAGAATTATTTCCCAAAGCAGGCCGAGGGGACGGATTTGTGATCCTACAGAATTTAGACCAAAAGCCATTATGGAACCTTACGTTTATCACCAGAGATATAAAGTTCATCAACATTAAGATCAATGCAGAAACAGGAAAGATAGATTCTCATCTGAGCATGGATATGATCGACAAAGGACAGAAATACTAATCTCTTTTTTTGATAGCAATTATTGAAAGAGTATAGTTTCCATATCAACAGTCCTTATATACTTCAACGCTTTCTTTTTTTAAGATAGGTGTTTAAAAGAGAGGTAACGAAGGATTACATCCTTCGGGACCTTTTTTGAGTGCAAAAGCGCTCAAAAAGAGGTGATAGATTTTTATGTCTAAATCTACGACTAAAAAAATTTCTTTTAAAGGACAAGCCAAGTGCAAGAAGCTAGAAGTATTTTTTCCTGAAGACATCTCACCTTTAGATGAGAAGTCAAATCACTCCGTTCCATTCCAGAAGAATGCTCCGAACAATGGTGAGGTTGGTGACGTTCCTAGCGGAACGAAAGAAGAATAAATCTTATTGATATCCGTATAATTCGTTCACTTCTTGTTGGATTTCTTTGGCGATGACTTCTATTGATTGAGATCCGTCGATCACCACTATCTTTTCCGAAGAGCTTAATTTTTGCAGGGTAAGAAGATACTTCTCACGGACTTTCTCTTGAAAAGTAAGAGCTTCAAAATACTCCTGAGTCCGCTGTGAGTCTTTTCCCATCCTCTGTTGAGCTTTCTCCACCGGAGTATCCAGAAAAATAGTCAGGTCGGGAATCCTCATCTCCTGATGGAGTTCGATCAATTCATCTATATCCTTGCCCTGCGCAGATTGATAGGCGATAGTGGAATGCTTATATCGGTCAGAGATCACCTGCAGACCTAAACGCAGACTTGGGACGATGAGATTATCGTGATGCCATTGCCGATCTTTGATGAAAAGGCCAGCCCAATAGTCTGGATCGTTGATGATCTCTTCCCCAGGCAATAAACTACCGTTCAGCCGACGGCGGAGTTCCTTACCATAAGGAGATAATTGGGTCGGTTCACGGGTAAGCACCGGAACATTTTTTTTAAGTTTATCAAAAAGGTATTTCACTAGCAACGGCCCCTGTGTGCTGGTGCCGGCGCCATCTATCCCTTCTAATACTATAAACTTGCCTTCGTCCACTCTATCACCTTACTGATTATGGAACTATCTTTTTATACGTCACAAACGAATATCCTTGCTTATCTTCCCGTTTCTTCTCTTCCCATTGCGCTAAATCTATTTTCGGGAAATAACGCATATTTTTACCCGGCGGAACTTGCTGATCAACGTGAGTTATCTCCAAGGAAGTCGCATAGGGCATGGCCGCTTCATAGACTTGCTGCCCGCCGCCGATGAAAATCTTGGAGTAATCAATCCCACCGCTGTGGACACTTCGTTCCTGTAAAACATCAAGAGCATCTTCTAAAGAACGCGCAACGTATACTCCTTTCTCACCGAATGAAAGATTGTTGGTAAGCACCACATTATGCCGGTTGGGGAGAGGACGGAATTTCTGTGGGATTGATTCATAGGTGACTCGCCCCATAACGACGGGATGAGGCGTGGTCAATTTTGCAAAACGTCTCATATCTTCCGGTAATCTCCAAGGGATTTTCCCTTCTATGCCGATGACATTATTCTGCGAAACTGCGGCTATCAAGATTATTTCTGGTTGTTTCATGTTTTCTCCTCCTGTCAAAATAGGACCGGCAAAATTTGCCAGCCTAATTTTGATCACGCAAGAAATGAGATAGTTTTCTCATTTCTCCGCGTTTATACTGCGATCGGGAATTTGATGAAGGGATGATGTTGATAATCAATAACTTTTGTATTGGTGTACTGCCAATCAAAGATGGAACTGAAATTTTCTGTCTTAAGAGAGGGCAAAGGATATGGTTTTCTGCTGGCCTGTTCTTCTGCGCCTTTCGCATGATTTACATAGATCTGGGTATCACTTAGGTTGCCGACCAGCGTCCCTTCTTTATATCCGGTCTCTTTTGCCAGCAGATGAAGTAAAGTAGCATAACTGGCAATATTAAATGGCAGGCCCAGCATCACATCGACTGAACGTTGATTCCAGGCAAGATGAAGTTTCCTGTCAAAAATATCCACCTGAAAACTATAATGGCAAGGCGGCAGGCCCATCTGATCCAATTGAACAGGATTCCAAGCTGAAACGATCATCCTTCTATCATGGGGATTAGTTTTTATGGTCTTTACTAAGGTAGCAAGTTGATCGACACCTTGACCGGTGTAATCAGCATCTAAACCTTTATACTCAGCGCCGAAATGCCGCCACTGAAAGCCGTAAATAGGACCTAAGTCGCACTCCTCGGCCATCTTTCTTTTTGTTTCTGGATCCTGGCCGTAGGGAACTTTCTGCGGATTACACCATTCATTCCAGATAGGATTTTTCCGCTCATGTAACCAGCGCTTATCAGTCAAACCTTTCATAAAAAATTCTAACTCTGAACTCACATTCTCATATTTAACTTTTTTCGTGGTCAGCAAAGGAAAGCCATCGGCCATATCATGCTCAAATTTTTCTCCAAAAATAGTCAGGGTATCTACACCAGTACGATTCTCTTTTCGCACTCCCTTTTTGAGAACTCTCTTAACGATTTCTAAGTAAGCATCCATCTCAAAGAGAGAAAAATAACGTCTTTAAAACCATTTAGGAGCTGGAAAATAGTAATTAAAATTCATTATCACTAGAAAGTAATTTATATTATTTCCAACACTTTCTCTCCCAACCTTTTGATAAAAGGTTGATCAAAATCACTCAAGTGGGACTTCACTACGTTCAATCCCACGACTTCTTCCTATTAAATACATTCCAACACCTTCTCTCTGTTTGTTTCTCCTGATTTGATACGCACAGAAAGTTTGTATTCTTTCTTAAAAAATTTTATCAATTCCAGATTTGCTTTGTTCTTTTCAGGAGCAGCTTTGAGGTATAATTTTAGTTTCCCACTTTCTTCTATTAATTCTGTCCGGCCAGCATGAGGGATGACTTTAATCTTTAATCTACCATTCTCAAGATGCTTACTGATGTCCATGGATAACAGCCTTGAACACATACATGCGCAGCCAGGCCAGGAAGAAAGCAGCCACTACCACATTTAACAAGGTAGAGTAGAGAGGATAGAAGATCAGCATCTTCTTGATGGGCAGCAGGATGACTGTCGCTATCAATGCGCTCACAGTGGCAAATAAGACTAACAACAATACTTTTTTCCATTGTTTTTTGAAAGCGCTGAACCCTGCTCCGACAGAATCCCAAGCTTTATACGACTTGACAAAATTATTGTAGATAAGGAAAATGATCACCATAAATAACACTACCACATAAAACAGCGCCGCTCCGTCCACCACTAAACGTATATTTTCCATCAGATTGCTGTGAGTAAGGTAAAAGACCGGCATAAGTTTTGGTGGAATATTCAGCAACAGCATCATAACTATCTTTACGATCAAAAGCACACCTAAGAACAGCAGGAACGGAACAAACAAGGAAAGATTGAGCAGATTCCAGCGCCAGTAATTGTTGGCAGTCACTTTTTTCCCCTGCAGATAATTCCATATCCTGGCGTGAGAGTAGGAGAATAAGAACACTGAGCCGATAAGGAGGATGACCAATCCTGCCAATGAGGTGACAAGAAACCATTTCAATGAAGTCAGGAATGGCGCTAACTGTTCCGGGTTTAAAGAAAGCATCATCTGCTGCAGTTCAGCAGTAGTACGGCCCTGCAATAATTCTAACGAGCGCCGCTGGGTGTAGGAAGAAAACCAGATGAAGGAGAAGATGATGAGAGAGAGAGAAGCAAGGTCTATCAGGAAAGTAGCAGCAAATCTTTTTTCCAGCTTGAATGAATCAAGATAATGTTGGATGTTTTTGTTCATGGTTGTTCAATGCGCAGTGCGGTATATAATAATTTCTCCTACCAGTCCGTATTCCTGCTTACTTGCCCATGGCTGACCGTAACGCTGGCCGCTTCTTGTCCGGAACGCTCCCAGTTGACTTGGCCTACCTTAGAGATAAATCCGTCAATCTCATTACCCTCATCGTCATAGCGGTCAAAACACACTTCTCCTATCGGTTCTCTGGCATCAGCAGCCCCAAAGGTCAATGCTCCGCCGATCACGCCGCCGGCAGAACCGGCAGTCAAAGGAGGTTGATTCCAGACGATACAGGCCCGGTCATACTCTTCAGTTGAATATTTGATGATGGCATCTCGGTCTCGATCACCATTCTGTAGCTGGATGGGTGAGGCGACATTGCCATCGGAGTTGTACATCGGGACCGCACCTGGATAGAGGAAGATATTGAATGACACCGCGACACCATTTTCATCCACTAACGGGGTAAAAGTTTCATCTTGCGGAGCTGAGACGGCCCAGGTAACTTTATAGAAATATCCTTTCAACGGCTCTTTACTATCTGGATCATTATCGCGGTCCTGATCTGCATAACAGAAATTTTCATCTATGCATACTTGCTTACTGTCGCAGATAAATAATTCTTCCGACTCCTCATCAGGATTCTTGTGACAAAGGATCGGCGAGGTTTCCGGCGAGCGTTCCATCTGGATAGACGCAATTGTCTGGTAAGTGCCAGAAGGGGTCTTTAATATCGCTTTTCCTTCTGGTTCAAGATCCTGCCAATGATTAAATCCTACTTCACAGATGACTGAATTCCAGATATTTTCTCCTAATAACGGAGCGAAGGCAGCATCTTGCTGAGCACGCCAATTTCTGAAAAAGTCTGTCTCTCCAAATAAGAGATTGCTGATAGCCGGATATGATTTGAGATTATTAGTTATAGCGTAGATGGATTGGATAACTCCTCGTGCCGTCGCTGAATCACCTTGAGAGGTCGATTCAATAGCTTCAAGTTTCGGCAGTATCTCAGGTTTACTCAAGAAGTCATCTGCCTGGACGGTTGCATCTTGGTCAGGACCATCCACCAGTTCTTTGGTCGCCCATTTTCCATTCTCATCTTTATACATAAGCGCCTTATCTCCAGTTTGAAGAGTGACTTCATACAGGCCAGTATAGCCGATCGCTTGTCCCTTATCATTTAATTTTCTTTCAGCGAAAACACTTGTCCCGTCCGTAAGCTTGGTCCCTTCCTGATTTCCAGTAAGAGGGTTAAAGTATTCTACCTCTTCTACATTCTCTGGTTTAGCACGATCCGCTCCCGTGGTTTTATATTCATAATCCACCAGATACCGCTGCCCAGACAAGGTAGCAGTCCCTCCTGTCGGCACCACACAGCCACCTTTTGTTCCACATCCAGATACGCCATCTTTGTAATAATCAACCTTGAGGTTTTCTTCCTCTCCGGTCTTGGTGTTAGTGCGCTGCATGGTTTCTTTTTCATAGTCAACGGCAGTGAAAACATCTTCTTCTAATTTCATAAATCCTGAAGGTCCTTCTTTTCCGGGCAATTGGATGCCCTCTTCAAGGTCGCCTAAACTGTCACTAATTTTTTGGTCTTTAGGGAAATTATATGATTTTTCTCCTACTTTCACTTTCCCATCAGGAGTTTGAGTTGCCAATATCTGGCCATCTCTAGCGATGGATGTCTCCAATAAACTTCCACCCTGAGCACGTTCTACTACCTGCACCCCAAATTCTTTGTCCTCATGGACGGTTATTACTCCTCCCGCACCACGCATGACCAGTGTGCCGTCCTCTCTGGTAAAAACTTCTTTCACTTTGAGAGTTTTCGCATATTGTCCATACGTATTTTTGCCAAGTATAGATTCAAGATTAGATTTAGCTTGGGGTTGAATTTTTGCAGCCACTTCATTCTCTTTGAACTTTTTGAATGCTGCTGCTTCTGTTGCTTTTACTCCTGTGCCGTCGGCGTTAGTAATAAAAAATTCTCCTTTATCATTCTTGTAAACAGTCCCTGATTTTTTAAATTCAGCATCGGTTTCTTTAGTCCAGGTAGGAATATCTACAAGCTGAGGCCCCTTAGTAACAACAACGTCCCCAAGATTGACATTTTGAGCTGCTACCGGCGGAGTAAATATCTTTCCTTGTGCATATGACGACGGAGCATCCGGCAGTCTCTCTAAAATAATTAGCGTTCCTGCTGGCTGTGCAGTAATTGTCTTTGGATCCTCCTGAGATTGGAGATACAGAAATCCATCAGCATCTTTCAGAATTAAAACTCCCCCCACCGTCATTTTACCAGTATAAGTATAGGTTGGAGTTTTTCCCGCTTCTCCCACTAACGCGCTTCGATCAAACCAGGCTCTGCCTGCACGGGCTTCCTGGCTGCCGAAGAAGAACTGCCACACTGTACATCCTAACCCGCATTCTTCAGCAACAGTTTCTTGGTTATCTGTCTCCTGCGCCAACGCGAAGATAGAACTACACAAAAGGAAGAGTACAACGACACTCACTAGTTTTGCTGCTTTCATATCACATCCTCACCGACCGCATCACAGTAATTCAATCCGCCATTGCTGAAATCTTCTATGACCGTAGTCAGGAAGCCAACGATATTTTCCAAGGTGTCGAAAATTTTCCAAATATAATTTGCTATCGTACATCCCCCTGAAAGAGTACCACTAATACTGCAGGAAATACCGCAGCCGACAACGGTTAAGGTATGAGCTATGGCAAAAGGATCAGCAAATGCTCTAGCTAGCCCGCCGATCACTTGATCCCAGAACTGGGAGAAAGGAATGATGTACCACAATTCTCCGACCACATATTTACACACTAATAAGTCTTCTAATTCTTCACACATGGCGATAGTAGCTAATCCGGAACGTACATCGTTCTCCAGACACATTATTTTACGGCATTTAATCTGCCGGAATTGGTCAAGATTCTTGATTATTCCAGGTACACATAATCCGGCAAAGGAAAGGAATAAGTTGTCTCTGATATCTCGTGCTGGGAATACTTCTTTTTCACCTAATGGATCGCCTGGCGCTTTCAGCAATTCTACTTTATAGATCTCCAGAATAAAAGACTGCCATTCACCGTACCAGCCTAGATTCGTGCCTGGACGGCAGGATAAGACTTGAATTATCTGATCAAAAATACTGCCTCCTTCATCAGCTGCTTTTGAACCACCAGTCATTCCAAAACAAAAAGCTACCTGCTCTGCTTTACCGCCATACGGGTTTGCCTGAAGTGCGTCACCGGCAGATTTTGCAGTTTCAAATAACCTGACAACCCCAGTAATAATATTATAGATCTGGATCAGATAATCAGCCCATTTCAATATCTCTGCCAGTACGCCGATAATATCCCAGACAGTACTGATATCATCTCGGGCATCTTGTAATACTTGATCTAAACTTTCATCCTGCGCACCTAATTCAGAAAAGGCAAATGGTACGATAACCGTGACTTGCTGCACTTCGGCTGCTCTTACCGCATTCTTACCTACTTGAGAAAATATCTTGAAGGTACAGAGATATTCAACTTCTTGTTTGACAAATTGAGTCTCTTGATTCTGTCCGATCTGGAATAATTCCCGGCCATTGAAAGGTTCAAACTCAATGATCACATTCGGAGAAGGCGCATAATCACCTATAGCAGAGACACCGCCATATAATATCGCCCTGCTGATCACCGGAGCATTTACTGTTGGTTGATCGGCGTCAGCTTCTGGAATCGCGCAATTGACTAACTGGATATCCAATGCTTTTACATCACTTACGTCAGCGCTCAGTAACATCTTAAACGGCAACCGAGTATAGGTCAATGGTGTGGTATCCAAATCAATAAATGCGCCTTCACCACCAAGAGGAGTTACTTTCTTCACTTCCCAGAAATCCGGATTTTCTTCGGTGGTCAAACCTAGTAGATCAATAGTGATAGTCGCTCCTTCCTCACCGCTTCTAAATCTTTTGAGATTTTGAGGCTCATCTTCCGGCAAAGGCCAGCTTACTGCATCATTCCCGGCCGTGTCTTGCACCTGGACATCTACTTCAAGGCCGGATTCTGGACCGCTCTTGATAGGATCGGTCTCCAATTCACATTCCCATCGTCCTTCAGCTCTGATACAATCGTCTTCGGTAAAGATGACCCAGCCGTCTTCATCAATAAAGTCATTAGCCGGATAGGTGTTCTCGGCATCTAATAACAAGTCCTGCACATTGACTAATACGCGCACACCGCCGGCTTCAGACACGCGCACTACTAATTTAAACCGGTCATTGCTCTGGAAATAATCCTTATCGCCTACTTCAGAGACACCAAAGACTTCTATTTCCTCAACCTTAGGTCCGGTGTTATCTACTACAAATTCAGATTCAGGAGCAAGACCTTCATTGCCGACATTGTCCCGGAACCGAGACAAGCCAAGTGTTAATACTCCTTCATTGACCTCTTCATCAACATCCCAATAGCATTCCAGAATTCCGTTCTCTTCCTCACAGGCAGTCGGTTCAGCAAGATTGCTCAATCCAAATCCAGCTAAATTTGCCCGGATACCGTCTTTGCTTATGCCAGCGCCCTGATCTTCAGTCCGTAAAATAATCTTATTCTCTCCGCTCTTCACATAACTTTTTCCTTCAAACTGTCTGACCGTGCCGAAGAATTTGATAGTCGGCGCGGAATTGTCAACTACAAATGATGAAGACAAACTTTTTTCTGCTGCGTTGCCTTTCTCATCAGTTACTTTCACCAATACGCTGACGGTTCCGGCAGGATTGACGTTGACATTATTCCAAGCACAATGCCAGAGGTCATCAACATCAGCATCTGCCTCACAAGCGGCTTGATCACCGTCAAGATCCGCCTGCTGAGAATACCCGGTTACGGTAGGAACGCTTTTCTCTATCACATCAACCTGTATATCGGTGGAAGAGGCAAATTGCCCGATGAATTGCCCATACTTAGTAAAGTTCAGTTCATTTCCGATGAGCGGTTTGACAAAATCAGCAAAGAATGATACCGAAGGACTGAACGAGACATGCCCTAAATTATCTTCAGCACGGACTTTTAGCCTCTTGCTGCCTTCGCCAGTCATGGTGGCTTGCAAGATCCCTTCGTATCCTGCATCACTGAGGTAACTGAAGGTCTCTGTTCCGGCAGGCAGATCAATCGTCTGCAAAACCGTTCCAGTATCGCCATCAATAATATCAATCTTCTTCAATCCTGCAGAAGGTACGCCGCTTTTTTTATCATTGACCGTGAAATCTATCTTCACTTTTCCGTCCTGAGCTTGGCTTGCTTTTCCCGGAGAGAAGAATACCTGCGGAGCGGAACCATCTGCTTTGATCACATCACCAGAGGAAGCGGATTCAAGCTTCAAGGCTAGATTCATAAATGAATAGATGACCTGGAAAGCATATTCTCCTTCTTGGATGCCATCGGTAAGCGGGCTGATATATTTACATAATACTCCCAAGGTGCTTGGTGAACAGGAAGTGAAAGAAGCTTGATTATCCCCAATCTTGATCTTGACATCTTCCGGCTTGACGCTGCTATTGGTCCCTGCGCCAGAGATCAGCGCTTCGACCGTCCAGACATCGCCCTGCGCATCGACGTGCTGCGGAATTTCTGCTTCGCCTTGATTTTTTGTAATCTGCACTGACGCGGCAAGAGCACTGGCAGAATACACCGGCATGGTCAAGACTAGCATAACCATAAACAAGCCGACCATGCTCCAGATGCTTTTCACGTTTTGTTTTTTCATGATTTATTTTTAGTTTATGTATTTATCATCATTCAAATAGCGGTTCTAATTGCGGCCGTAATTGCTGCGAGAGGTTTCCCAGTTCAGCCATCACATTCAGATCTTCCAGGATGCGTACATGTTCCAGTTCCGGAACCCCTTCCAAGTTGAAGGTCAAGACATTGAAGATTATGGTATCAGTACTGTAGGCTTGTTCAGGAGTGATGGTCAGATAACTCTTGGGCTGATCCCATTGCAATCTTCCCAGCAATAATTCATCCAATACCTGCTCTTCGTAGATGAAACAGGTTTCTGGAATAGGTATGGGTAGGAACAATCCACCGGTACACCGTTCTTCTTCAGGAATAGTCAATGATGTTGAACTCGTTATCAAGGCAGTCACTTCGTACACGCCTGGAACTAATTCTAATGACGCAGTTCCATCTCCAGTTACTGTTGCAGCAGAGGAAAATTCTTCACTATATACTCCAGGAACAGTATCGGAAACACGCTTCAGCATCACTATGGCAGTCTCTTCTTCGCCAAGCGGCTTGGCAAGATTCAGGAACGACCAGCTGTGCTGTTTATCCAAAGCTTCCGGAGAATAGGTAACCACGGGACTTCCAGACGCAGCGAATAATCCTTGGGTGAAACATTCTTTATCCTTTCCATCTTCGTCAGCGATACATTTTTCTAAACTTTTCTTGCGCACCGACATGTTCACGAATACTTTTTTGTGTAAAGGAACTACTAATTCAGGAGCGCCGGCCACTGCATAGCCGATAGTGCCGGAAGTCTCTTTGAATCTATAGGTATCGACAGGATAAAAATTAGTCAGATATTCATCTTTCACAAAGGAAGCGACTCCGCCGTATACGGCAGGATATTTGCTTTCAAAAGTACCTTGATGATTAGTGCTTCCCATAGCGCAATCGTCTTGTTCAGGGATAGAAAATCCAATCTGTACCGCTTCTAATGGTTCAAGGTTGCTACTGTCTACGACCACAGTTTTTACTAATTGAGTGTTGCGCTTTTTAGGATCGCAGACCATGCTTTTCTGTTCCAAGGCGATGGGCGCAGGCTGCACATAGCCTTCCACGGGGACTTGGTTGTTGCGCAGATTTGCTTCCAGGGCAAAGGCAAAGGTAAATCCTCGGCCTTCCAAAGCGTTTGGATCACGCAAGGTGATCAAAACTGGATAACTGATATCATAGGTAGAATAATAACGCTGGATATCTAAGGGAATTTTTGGCAGCGGAGGCACCATAGGACCATAGAAAATGCTCGGTTCAATGTTACCGCCCTTATCATTCATGTCAAAATAAGTATTCCAGCCGAAGTAATCAAAGTTCACTTCCATCCCTGATGCTGCATCCAAAGGCAGGATCATGTTATCATAATGTTTCTGGTAGAGATCACGCAAGTCTAGAGAGACTCCTTCTTGCTGCGGATATTCAAAACGGTAAAAGTTAGTGCTTCCTAAATAGCGCAGCAAAGGAACGCTGGAAGTCAGTAAATTTTCTGTCTTTAATTTTACATCTGACTCGGCCCAAATCACCGGTACGGGAGAGTTGAAAGTCATCTGTTCCATGGGCGGCAGGCGGTTGTAATCCACGCCGGCATAGGCAGTCAATAGATCCAGTGCCTGCAACTCCAAGAAACTGTGATTTTTTTCTACGGCAGTAAGTTCTGCAGCAGCAGCATACATCTGTTTCAGGCGGATAGGGACAGGGACATAAAACTGGTTCATCTCGATCTCCGCATCGCCCTTACCAGCTTCCAGATCCATCTTCAGCCAGAAATTGACGCTTTGATCAGCGACAGTCACTTTTATCTCTTTCAGATCTTCTGAACCTTCCTGCAGAGCAGGAGCATTCACCACAAACCCTTCCGCTGCAAAAGCTGCATAATCATCAAGGCATTCAGCGATATTTTCTTCTGTAAATCTGGATAGTTGGGTTTCAATACTCAACTCGGGATCATCTACAGCATATAAAGCAGGTTTTTTAGAAGCATAGGAGATCTGCGGATTTTCATTGGGCAGGACATTGTAATACCAGTAGGGAACTTTGATCGGTTCAAGATCGACACCATCAGCATTGGTCGGATCATTGACAGAATAAGTTCCAGCCAATTCCGGATAGATGTAGCCGCCTTGCTGGCCGAGAACTAACAGGCCGCGCCTTCCTACCTGAGCTAGACAGTTTTCGGTGTATGTTTGGAGTGGCTGGAATTCCTGCGGGACGGCAGCGATGATAGGTGCGCCTGCTGCGGTCAATTCTTCTTTGGTAACCACTTTGGTGATGTAAAGGATACCGGCGAAAGCAAATACTATGAGCACCCCGATGATGATAAAAATAGTGACCTGCCCTTGTTTAGAAGGGAGATTATACAGACTACTAAAATTACTACTAGAACTACCTCTTTTTTGCTTCATTCTATCAACCGTGAGTAAAGAATAATAATATATAAAGGTTACTGAGAAGCAGCCTCTAGGTTTTGAGCTTATTTATTATGATAAGTTGCTACTACTTTACCATCACGGAGCTTTTCTATTTTAGAAGGATGTTCAACTGGTCTGTACTCACGTCCTACCCAATGGGAAAGGGGGTTATGATGAAGATCTACTTCAAAACTTTTTTCATATTCTTCCTGGCCCTTGAGGATATAAGCGCGGATAGTATCTCCTGCTTCAAGATGAGGCCAGCCGTTGAAATTCAGTCTTTCCACCTGATTTTTACTTTTTACTTTTATTTCAGTTTGATACGTATGACCACCACCATATGAAGGAGAACTTCCTCCGATAACCATTTCTGAATCAGGAGTGAACGAAGTTGAACCCTGATAACCATTAACTTCCAGAACAGTACATTCTAAGCCTACAGTCAATTCTTCTTTGGTTTTTGCTCGTGCCCGCAAGTCTTGGTTTTGTTTTTCCGTTTCATGTCTGGCACTTTCAAATAGATCGTCAACGCTAACACCTTCTAATGGGTCTGTCATAATATACCTGTTTAAAAAAAAGGTTTAAATTATTTGTTGTAGTTGAGTATATACAAATGGCTTAAATTTTCGAAGAGAATTTATGTTCTTAGGCATATAATCTACCGCACTTTCGCACCATCATTGACACCATGCACCCTGACTTCTTCCAGCGGTGAGATCAATTTCTTGCCGGAATAGAAAACGTGTCCAGCCTGCACAGCCATATTTATTTTTATGAATTCATCAAAAGTGATCTCCTGATGAGAATTTTCTGTCCCTTCAAAGTGCACTTCTTCTCCGGGATTCATCTTTTCCACTTCCAATAATCCGACACGAGCGCCGTCATCGGCCGCTAGCACCATGGCTTCGCTCATCTCGCCGCGCAATTTCGCAGGCTTCATGTTGGCGACAAAGACCGCTTTTCTTCCGGTAAGATCTTCTTTGCGGAAATGTTTTTTCAGGCCGGCAACTACCTGTTTTTTCCCTAACTGACCTAAGTCAACTTTCAATAAGTACAGGCTATCAGCATTAGGATGATCTTTCACTTCCAGGATCTTTCCTACAGTCAAGCGCAACGGGAAAGTCTCCTTGCGTACGATCTCCACTTTGTTGACCAATAGGGGAACCTTCTCGACCTTTCCTTTCCATCTGAAATGGAGATCAGTAAAAGTGCGATTTTTTTCATCCAGGGCATGGAATACTTTTTTACTGAATTCAGGAAGGACAGGATTGATCAGTATGGCAAGATTCCTGGCCAGATTGACGCACCAGGATACTGCGGTTTTAGTTCCTGGATCATCTTTGTTTTTCCAGGGTTCAGTTTTCTGGAAGTAGGCATTTCCCATATCAGCGATAGTGAGAATATTCTTGATTGCGGCATGATAATCTTGGGCAAGATAATTTTTCTTTATCTTTTCTGATAAAGATACTACTTTCTTAGTCAGCGCTTTGTTTTCCGCAGCTGCCGGCAGTTCCGCATAATTCTTTTCTGCAAAAGTTAGCGATCGATAACAGAAATTACCCAGTTTTCCCACTAGGACATTATTTATCACCGCAGCGAACTCGTCAAAGTTTAAGTCTACATCAACTACTCTGCGCTGCAAGTGGCTGGCGTAATAAAAACGCAAGGCCTCTGCGCCATACAATTTGTGGAAATCTTTAGCGGTAAAGAAAGTACCGCGGGATTTGCTCATCTTCTGGCCGTTGACAGTGATAAATCCATGTACAGTCAATTTTGGCAGTGGAATGTCCATGGCCATCAATATGGCCGGCCAAAATAAGAAATGGAAATAAGAAATATCTTTACCGATGAAATGAGTAACTTGGCCTTTTTTCCAGTACTCTTCCCATCTGCAAGATTTATTATTTGTTTTATCCTTCATATTTTTGTTCTTACTTTTGGTATCACAGTAATTCTTGGTGGAAGAGATATATCCGATCGGCGCATCCAGCCAGACGTAGAAGTATTTCACTTCACCGCATTCTTTCTTGCTGTTGGGAATCTCAAAACCAAAGTACGGTGCATCTCGAGAAATACACCAATCTTCTAAGCCCTTGTCCAACCACTCTTTCAGCCAGTTTTTTACTTCAGGCTGCAGATCTGCGCTCTTGGAGTTGATCCATTTTTTCAGCTTGCCAGCGAAAGCGCTTAATTTGAAAAAATAATGCGGGCTGGATTTAACATGCGGGGTAGTCCCGCAGAGCGAACATTTCGGATTCAGTAAGTCAGTACCTTTCAAGACACTGCCGCAGCCTTCACAGACATCGCCGTATTGGTCTGCTATCCCGCATAAAGGACAGGTACCGCGCACATATCGATCAGGCAAGCTTCTCTGGCACTTCGGGCAATAGATCACATCCATGTTTTTGATGTAGATGTACTTTTTTTTCTTCAGCTCAGCAAAGAAATGCTCGGATAATTCTTTATTCTCTTTGGAATGAGTTTTATGAAAATTATCAAAAGAGATCAGAAAAGAAGCGGCATCTTCTTGATGCTCTTTCCAGTATTTGTCCACAAATTTTTCCGGCTCCATGCCGGCTTTTTTAGCATTTATCTCTATCGGCGTACCGTGCATATCAGAAGCGCAGATATAGAGGACGTCTTTTTGTGATAACCTCAGAGAACGAGCATAGATATCAGCCTGGATAGCTTCTAAAAGGAATCCGATGTGCAAAGGACCGTTAGCGTACGGAAGCGCAGCAGTTACAACCAGTTTATCTCCAGATTTCATCTTTTTTACTAAAATAAAGAAGTTATTTAAACGTTTCCAAAAGCAGAGACTTAATCATCACTCGGCAACTATTTCACAGTTGCATCCTACCAGATTTCCGGATTTTTCCTCCTTACAACCATTGACCTTAGGGATGACATTATAGATCACTACCTGATCAGCCCGGTTTATTTCCGATCCATCATCCGCGTAATAACAGGAGACGGTATTACCGCTGCACTGGACTCCAACAATTTGTAAATCCTTAAACTTCCAGCTGCCTTCAAGACTCCAGAGCTGCTGGACCGCTGGTTTTAGGTTAGGTGGACAGTTTTCCATAATATTTTCCTTTCCGACTTCTATGGCGGCAGCTACTTTCGCTTCTTCATCAGACAATGCCAGCTGCTTGGTTTCAGCGATACGCTGCTGGATAGCCTCTCCTGCTATCGCTTTTATGCTAGTGCGCTGAAGAATAAATACGGTAACCCCAAGAAGGATGATCACAGCGAAAATAGAGATTAAAAGCCAATGATGCTGAACATGTTTTTGTCCTGGTTTTTGTCGCTTGATATTTTTCTTTACCATCTATCTCTATGTACGCCTCTTTAGATAAAAGAAAAGAAAAACAAGTATTTAATGCTTTCTTCTTTATGGTCTAGGCGGCGACTTTGTCAATCGAAAACCGCCCACAGCTGGTCAATAGACCAGCTGCATGTTCGCTTCACTCAGGGCGGTTTTCTCGGACCCTGCTTTTTCCGATCAAGGTGGAATCAACGATTTACCACCAGTGAATACACTGATGGAAAAAGCAGATTCTACAGTCTCTACTTCTCAAACTTCTTTCCTAGATTCCATTTCTGTCCTGCACCGCTCAAGAGCAAGCTTAGATTAGCCAGCAAAAGTAGTAGAACAAACTCATATCCGCCATTGAGGATGGAAAAGCCTTTAGGCAAATGAAACACCAGCAAAGCAGTGAGCATATCAACTGCCAATAACGCAGCCGCGTATCTGGTAAAAATACCGAGCAATAGTGCAGCACCGCCAAGAGTCTCTACTAAGGCAACTACCCAGGCGAAGAACAAGGCAGCCGGAATTCCTAAGCTGGCAAAAAAGTTTGCCGTTCCGCCTATGCCTAAAGCAGTAGGCCCTATGGCAAATAATTTACCGACACCATGGACCAAGAAAATAATTCCAACTCCTAACCGTAAACATAAAGTGCTCCACGACGCATATTTTTTAACCACGTTATCTAACATTTTTCATAACCTCCTATCCAACCATCTCAAGCTCTTCCAAAGCGGTATCCAGATGATCAGGATATTGCGCCAATACTTCCGCATCGCTTGGTTCACTAGACGATGACTCAGAAACTTCTTGCGGTTCTGCGCACCCGGCGATAAGCAAACCTGAAAAGAGCAACAGTGCCACTACCAGGATCATTGCAATCTTCATGCACTGCGATTTCATGCTTCCACTTCAGTTTTCATCATCGCTTTTTTCATCAATTCAATCCACGCTTTTCGTGCTTGCAAGATGATCGCGCGACGCTCTTCTTTGGTCGTCGCTTTATTAAACGCTAATTTTGATTCTTCCATCCTGACCACAAAGGCAGTCACTTCCTCTTCGCTCAATTTTCCTTCTTCCAGCAATTCTTCAGCTTCTTCTTCAAGGTTGTAGAGCCGGAATTTGATCAAGCCATACGCTTTCTCGCGCAGTTCTTGATTGCAGTTTTCACGCTTTCCCGCATCTAGAGCATTGCAATTAGCTTTCTCAGTGAGAATTTCTCCCAACTTAAGCTGGCGCCTGACACAGGCAATTCTTGACGGCCCGTTAGGAAAGTCCCAGCATTCCTGCACTGCGGTATAGACCTTGAGACATTGTTCTTGGTCAACAGAATTATTTCTGGCCTTGCATTCTTCCGGGAAAAAATTTTCATATTCATCAGCTTGCTCTTCCCGCAGCTGCAGACGGCATTTCACTCTATCCGCGATATCCAGATACCCGCCGCATTTCAGTTTCTGGCCGTTCTGCTCTTGTTCTGGTATAGCAACGCTCTCTTCTCCGCTGCAATTTATTTTTGAGTAGACATAATATTGACCGACGCATCGCGGATGCGATACCTGCATAGTCTCGATTGCTGGGGATAATTCTGCCTCCAGGACAAAGGTGCCGGAGGAATTTTTGGTGATCTTAAAATCTTTAAGGTCAGAAGAGATTGAATTTTTAGAACGCTTAAACAGGCGCGAGGAATCCTGTTGCTTGAATTGATAATCTAGATCTTCTGAAGATGTTCCTATGCCTTCCAAGACAAAGCGGGTATGTATTTTATCTTGAAGCTGTCGGCATTCCTGTAGCTGCAATTTCATCAAGGTACAACTAAAAGCCAGACCCGGACATTCAACCGTCTTATTGCCAGACTTAGGATCCTTCACTTTATACTTGCCGGCTTTGACCATCAAGGCTTCATCTGAAGTGAATTTATTGCTCCTCCAGCTGCCGGAGACTATTTTCTCATTTCCATCCGGATCATCGATGGTAACTCCCCATACTGCTCCACTAGTGAAACTAAGGATGCCAGTGTCGCTGCATTTTAGATCAGAATAAGGAGAGATGCCTCCGCTCCCACCGCTACCTCCGCCTCCTCCACCGCCGCCACCGGCAGCGATAACTGAAACTGAAGTTAGCAGAATAAGTAAGGTAAAAAGAAGGTACAGATATTGTTTTTTTACATCCATCTACGCTTTGGAAGATTTAATCCCTTTTAATTTTTTCGTTACCGGGATCACTTCACTGCAATGCTGGCAAGTGACTACATACGATTGGACGCCTTTGTAGTTTTTCCGCTTGTACTGGCCGACTGACTCGCCAGCTTTCTTACAATACGGGCAAGTATATTTGGCCTCTATCTGCAGACTTTCTTCGTGTTCTATTTTTTCTTCCTTATAGTGACAAGCTGGACATTCGTATTCTTCAGCTCTGGTCTTTACTTTTCCCTTCACGACCGGCTTGCCCATCTTGGCTTTCTTGCATTTGGGGCAAACTTTCCTATATACCCAGGCCGTCACTTCACCATCGCCTATAGAACGGTTGGTAAAATAGATGCATTCATCCATAGATTGGGGAATTTTTAGAGCCATGTTAGTCACCTTCTGAGATTTTCTCTTCTAGACTACTTTCCAGACTATTTTTAATACCTTCGATGCTAAAGCCGCCTAACTGATTATCAAATACATAGGTTAAGCCTTGAGGGGGAAAATCTTCCGTATTTGGAAAAATATCAATTACCTGACTTTGGTATTTATGACAAAATGCTTCTAGGTATAATGAATCAGTATCTAAATACATTAAAAAATCATTAGGTCTCATTGTTGTATCCGTTTTAATTCAATAGATATTGCCGGTCGGTTTAACCTGATATATCTCGGACATTCTGTCCAAGGCAGGTTATTATTTTTACAGTAATATATAATTCTTTCTTTTTGCTCATTATCTTCATATTTAACTACGATTACAAATCCAATATCTTTTTTATGGACGATCTCATGCTTTTTTAGATCTTCAATTATTTTTTTTCTTTTCTGGGTCAAAAAAGAGATCCTTTGCGGAAGTTCTTCCAGTTTTTGTGAGATTAATCTAAAAGACTCCTCTTCATCAAGCGCTTGGATGGAATTTTTTATCTCTTCAAACAAACCCTTATCTTTAGTAGAGATAAATCCACCTGCTTTCGCTTCCACTAATTTCCATTCTCCGAAGCTTCCTACCAGGATATCAGCATACTTTCCATCGCATAATCTAGTTCCGATAGAGCCTGAAACATCCATGATTACCAGACAGCCATATTTTTTGCAAAGATTATATATTTCTTCCATGGGCTGTTCGGCAAAGTAGCCGCCAGGATGCTGATAGAGCAAGGCGCCGCAGGGATGTTCCTGAAGCTTCTTCTGTAGGTCCTGGATATTTATTTTTGCATCATCGCACTTGACTTCAATTACAGCCAATCCCAGTTTTTTAGAAATCTTAGGATAACTTAGCCAGCCGCCTTCTTCCGGGATGAGAACAGTCTTATCTTTAGGGATGACCGAAAGTGCGGCAGTGATGGCCGCATCTCCTCGCGTAGTGATATCTATGAAATCATGCCCGGTCAGTTTCTGTAGCGAGGAGATTATTTCCTGTTTGATCATAAAAGCCATAAAGAAGAAAAACAACAGTTTATTTTTAAGAATTTGCCCAATTATCTCTTAGATTATCTTTTATGACTTCTTTTCTTTCTTTTCTCGTTGACGCCAACGCCAAACTTCAGGGCTAAAACTAATTTCTGCATCACTTTTCTTCTGGAAGCAAAACCCAGCAGATTAGATTTCTCCAGCACCGGAAGGAAGTCAAGATTCTGCTCAGATAAGGTCCGATATGCGGCATAGGCGGAGTCGCTGCTGCGCAGGGTGCTGATTTTAGATAAAGGCATAGCTAATTGCTTTAGGGAAATCACCTTTTGCATTTTTGTTGGCATGGGACTGAGATTCTTCAGGTCAAGAATTCCGGAGAAGGAGGCATTTTTGACTAGAAACAGTTCCTCATCACTATCCTTATATCTCTCCAGAAATTCTGAAAAGCGCATCGACGGTTCAAGGACGGTATGATTTTTGATCAATATCCTGGCCACAGGAATCTTACTAAGGACATCTTTCACCAGCACCTGCTCATAACTCGCTCCGGCGATGAAATATAAGAACCCACCGAGCAGGATCAACCATAAACCTCCGCCGGAACCGCTAGTGATGCTGATGGCGCCAAACAAGATCAGGAAAATCGCAAAAGCTCTTCCGCCTAAGACCGCGATGCGGGTCGCTTTCTTCAGATCTTTATAATAAGCATTAAGCAAGGCGCGGAACGCTCTTCCGCCGTCGAGAGGATAACCCGGAACAAGGTTGAACAAAGCAAGGATCAGGTTAAGCTGATACAAGTAAAAGGTGATAGCGGTCCAAAAGAGATCTCCATTCAAAAAATAGATGAGATAAAAGACACCAAACAAAAGCAAGGAGAATAAAGGCCCGGCGATGGCCATGAAAAATTCCGTGCTGGGCTTAAGATCCTCATCATCGATGCTCGCTACGCCGCCAAAGAAAAACAAAGTGATGCTTTCCACTTTTACTTTTTTAGCTTTGGCGACCAAGGAATGGCTCAATTCATGGAGCAGCACGGAAACGAACAATAATATTACCGAAATTATCCCCATGATCCAATAGGTTTGGTTTTCCAGACCTGGAAAAAATTGCGGGAAAAAAGAAGAAGATAGATTCCAGGCCAGTAGGGCGAACACAAACCACCAGGAAAAGTGCAGCTGCACGTCAATGCCAAAAATACGGAAAAGTTTAGTAGTGCCGCGCATGGGTTATGAGGGGGATAGAAGTTTAAAAGAGTTTGTTTTCATTTAGGAATAGGAAAATCATTTTATCTTCTTCAAAGTCGCATTAGTGTTTTTCAATTGCTGCTGGAGACTGGATTTAAATTTTTTACGTAGAGAAACAGATGGACTTCGGTACATCTTCCGAAGCGTAGTATAGAGCTCCTTGTACTTTTCCAAAGTGAGATTCATCATTTTTCCACGGATCTCAAAAAATTGAGTCGGCATTTTACGGATGGTCAACCATAAGGCGCTTATAACAAATAATGCCAGAACAGGAACTTCCAGGTATTCAGGAACCATCATCCTCAATTCAAAGAAGGTAGTCAGTGGAAAAAGAGCAATATAAAAGAAGATGGCAAGTACCAGCCAATAGAAAGAATGGAGCGGATGGATATAACCCTGAAGATGGAATCTTGAAGCGGAATAGTCCCAGAGTTTTAATTTCAATACTCTTTCGGTGAAGATACCGCCGACATATTCTACCGCCACTAAAGCCAGAGAAGCGATGAGGATTTGTACGACGGGGGACAAGGGTTGTAAGATTTTGAAGAGAAAAATAAGAACTAATCCACCAAAGCCATAGATCGGACAAAAAGGAGCTTTGAAATATCCCGTATTGGACCATTTCCGTTCTGTCGCAAAATTGTAGAGCAAATCAAGAATGCCGCCTATAAAAGAGAAAATGAGAAATTCCAGGATTAAAATAGTTGCGGACATATAACATTATCAAGAAAACAAATGAGACATAAAAATATATCTAATCTATAGTGAGGGCAATAAATATTCGAATAAATAGATTGCCCGAACTATATTAGAAAGCAAGAAAGATAAGTTCGATTATTTCTTACTTTCTCTATATCCTTTCGCCATAGTCAGTCATTTATGATAATTAACCATTAATAACAATTATGCCTTGCTCTTCTCCAGGAGCATATCCACCTTCCACATCTATTGATTTAATATTCGGATTATCAATAGTAATGGCCAATTTCTTTTCCAGTCTTTTAATTTTAACTGCCTGAGCGGTTTGCAGGAGACGGTCCCTGGTGACTGTTCCTTTCAGTGAGGGAAGGTATTTTCTTTCAACAGCGGTAGCTTGCCCGGACAAGGCCTTGGCCTGGCTGCTCTCATCGATGACTGCGTCCAAATCTTGGTCCGACAACGTATCTAACCCTGCTTCCAGTTCCTCATCAGAAACTTGGGGAGCACAGGAAACTAAGAGCATGGCCGACAAAATTACTATAACAAATAAAAATTTCCTCATCATAAACACCTCTTTTAATGTATTTACTAAGAAAAAAAATCAACTATAAATATCTATCCCTTAACGTTTCCGATCGGTTTCAGCGCAACAACAGGCCTGGTGATTCCTGCTTTATCTAATGTATCAACCACCACGTCAATATCTTTGTAGGCTGCACCGGCTTCTTCAGCCAATCCCGCCATAGTCACAGCATGGACATAAATACCTTTCTTCTCCATGTCCTGCTGTAATTTATCGCCGCGGATCTCTCGTTTCGCCTTTGCACGGCTCATAGTACGCCCAGCCCCATGCGCAGTAGAAGCAAAGGTCTCATCAGCTCCATCTGTCGCCAATAATAGATACGAACCAGTTTCCATGCTCCCGCCTAAAATGATCGGCTGCCCGATCTTGGCATATTTCTTCGGTAATTCAGAAGCTCTGGACGGCCCGAAAGCGCGAGTTGCGCCTTTACGGTGTACAAGTAATTCTTTCATCTTTCCATCCACCAGGTGTTTTTCTAATTTTGCGATATTATGGGCGACGTCATACACCAGATTCATCTCCATCTCTTCTGCGCTCTTGCCGAAGACCTGGCTGAAAACTTTTCTGATCTGATGGGTGATGACTTGGCGGTTGGCGAAGGCCATATTTGCCGCACATGCCATAGCTTTGTAATAATCCTGCCCTTCCGGAGAATTGAACGGCGCGCAGGCCAGTTCTTTGTCCAGGATTTCGATGCCATATTTTGGCATGACTTCTAAAAATAATTTCAAGTAATCTGTGCCGATCTGATGACCAAAACCGCGGCTGCCGCAATGGACCATGATCACGATCTGTCCAGGCTTAGTGATGCCCATGATTTTGGCGGCATCTTTGTCAAAGATATTTTCTGCTTTCACTTCTTGGATCTCTAAATAGTGATTTCCTGAGCCAAGAGTTCCGAGCTGGTCGAATCCACGTTTAGTCGCTTTGTCAGAAACTTTGCTAGAATCAGCCTGAGGAATTTTTCCATGGCTTTCAATATTTTCAATATCTGACGGCCAGGCATAACCTTTTTTTAAGCACCATTGAGCTCCGTCGCGCATCACTTCTTTGAATTCTTCCTTGCTTACCTTCACAAATCCCTTACAGCCTACCCCGGCAGGAACTGCTTTGTAGAGTTCGTCAACCAGTTGATGAATTTTTGGTTTGACTTCATCGATAGTTAGATTAGTAGTCATCAAGCGCATCCCGCAGTTGATATCAAAACCTATACCGCCAGGTGAGATGACCCCGCCTTCCTTAGGATCAAAAGCAGCAACTCCGCCGATAGGAAATCCGTAGCCCCAATGACCGTCAGGCATGCAATAGGCATAGCGCTGCAGGCCAGGCAGAGTTGCGACATTAGCGATCTGATTGAAAACACCAGCGTCCATATTATCCATCAATTCCTTACTGGCAATGATTCGAGCAGGAACAAGCATCCCTTTGCGATAGGAAACAGGGAGTTCCCAGGTAGTATCATTGATACGTTTGATTTCCTTAGGCGGTCCTGCTGGCTGTTCTTGAAAATCTTCCATGAGAGATACAGAATGAGAATTATTTATAAGGTTTGCTTTGTGAACTTCATTTCAAATACTTCTTAACCTGCTCGACCGCTTCATCAATCGTTCCATCGTTGGTGATAAAAAAATAGGGAATCGCTGCTTTTCCTGCCTGCTCATCCCAATTTTTGGTCTCTTTCAGGCGCCGTTCGATGCTATCCGGAGTATTTCCGCGCTGTTCCATCCGAGAACGTAAAATCTCTTCTGGAGGACTGAGGATGTAAAACGGCAGCACCTTATCTGTTCCGGCGTATTTCAAGAGCAGAGGTAAAACTCTGGGGACCAGGATCATAGTATACGTTCCTGGGTTAGTCAATGCTGTATCTACCATCTCAGATTTAGTGCCGTAACTGTTGCCGTCATATTCGTTGACCCACAGAAACGCATCCCATGCTTTGTCATGATCAAAATCTCCATGTTCAAGATATTCATATTCTCCGGGAAGGTCGGAAGGTCGTGGCTCACGGGTAGTGGTACTGGGAACGAAAGGAAATCCTACACTTTTGGCGATAGTGCTTTTTCCTGCGCCGGAAACACCGGTAAAGGTGATTATTTTCCCCATAAACTACAAAATCAGCCCTGATTTTAAAAAGATTTAGAGTAAGGACTGTATAGGTCAGACCTTATACCGGCTTTGCCTTAGAAGTCCCTAAAAAGGCTGACTTATTAGGCAGGGACACCACTTTTTAGGCAGGTTTCTGGATTGTAGCCGAGTTCGTTCATTTCGTGGATTACGCAAACTATGTTGTGGCATATGACTTTGCATAAGACCTCGTTCACTTGTGCAGTCCAGCTCTTGCTTCTTACATTATCGCCGAACTTGCTTTTTATCATGAACACTGTGCTTTCTGCATTACTGCGTTGGTGGTAGTGTGTCATGAACTCATCGTTGTTCAGGCTAAAGTAGTGATACATCTTTTTCCAAATCGCTACACCCGCAGGTCTGGGAGTGCTGTTAGACTTGAATGGAATGTAGGGCGTTGCTCCTGCTTCCGCTATCAAGTTCAGGTTCTCTCTGCTAAGATATGCTTTGTCAGCAGTTATTTCTGCCATGTCAAAGTTCTCTGCTGTTTGGGCGACGAGTGCCTTTAGTTCTGGGCTATCGTTGTCAAACTCAGTTGTTACCTTAACTGAAGTTATGATGTTTGATTTTACTCCAGTCATGAAGTGGCACTTAACCCAACGCCTACTACTTAGTTCTCTACCGTGCTTGAAACTAAACCACCTCTGAAAATTACCAGTTCCAAAGCCCGTGCTATCAATAGCAAAGTTCCTTTCCACCGTTGATAATGGAAGGCTTGTTATCTGCACGAGTTGAGCTAATAAGGGCGTTAGTTCTTTCTTTTTGAAATAG
>JAUSJN010000015.1 GCA_030647325.1 Nanobdellota archaeon
TTGAAAATTGCGCAGGAATTGCGCAAGAACTGCATCGCTGCTGATTTTGCCCTGGGCAAGAAGGGAGTAACGAAAAACCTAGAGTATGCCAATGCTTTAGGAATCCCCTATGTCGCCATTATCGGTGAAGAAGAGCTGAAGAAAAAGAAAGTATTGCTGAAAGAGATGAATTCTGGGACAGAGCAGATGTTGTCGATGAAAGATTTGGTCAAGAGATTACAGTGAAGAAAGAACATTTTTTGAAAGTGATCGGAATTGGGGCGATCTTGTTATTAGTATTGAATATGGTCTTGTTTGCTTTGCAACTAATTAATGGGATGATTTTCTGGGCAGTCATTATTGTCAGTGCAGTATTGGCATTTAAAGTGCTGCCGAAGATGAGGAAGTAAAGATTAAGAATCATAAGTATTATAAAACATTATCTTTTTTCCACTTCAAGATATTTGGAGGGATGTAACATGATACCAATAGATACTGATTATGCAATTATTCCATTCGATAGTTCTGTAAAGATAGGGGCTTATGTCTTTAATGGCGATGTAGGATCATGTGGTGGTTTAGCTACCACATTTTATCTCGGTGATGGAAGGAAAGGCGTAGGGACTCCTTATTTTGGGATTGGCCTTAGCGGTTTAGTTAGTAAATTGCTAGGCGAGTCTCCTAAACCAAAGCTGAAGATAAGGACTAAACATCCTTATGCTTTAATATCAGAGGTTGTTGATAATAAGACCTTAGATGAGATCAAAGATCTACTGACTCTAAAATGTGCAGATCGCGATTGTGGAAAGGCGACTCCCTACGCGGTAAGGTTTATCCTATGGGAAGCAATGGGATGTTCTAGAGGCAAAGGTTTTAATGCCTGCTCCGATCACCTTAACGATCTTATTGATGTTGGTAGAGAGATGTATTCTAATGAGTGGAGAGTCTTACAACGAGAATTTCCAATCCAAGGGTCTAGAGAGAAAGAACTTGGAAGAATAAGGCTTTAAATTATTTTCCTAGATGATCAACAACGCGTCCATATCTCTTTTTTGGTGGCCATTCTTTGGAATTCTTTTTTTTAATTTTCCCTCCCAAGATCTTTGCGGTTGGACCAAGTCTTAATTTTTTTACTAATTCGGGCAGATGGGTAAAAAATATCTTCTCTGATTTTCTGTTTACGTCAAAATCGTAACCATAATAAAAATGAATGTTTCCTTCTTTATCTACAATACCTCTGACTGCTTTCTCAATAAGATTATCATCCCACCCTTCTTTCTCAAACCAGACTGCGTGTGAATAATCTACTTTTGGTTTGGCGAGATATAATCTATTACTTTTAATACAAAACATTCTTCTGCTGCGATGGAATATTTTTACTGATTTATCCTCTTTTACGCCGTAATTTTTTTCAAACTT
Source organism: Nanobdellota archaeon (assembly GCA_030647325.1). Classification (GTDB taxonomy): domain Archaea; phylum Nanobdellota; class Nanobdellia; order Woesearchaeales; family GW2011-AR9; genus JACPIL01. The sequence goes on from JAUSJN010000015.1 coordinate 1,399, forward strand.
ATCCATATTTCATTTTCTTAATGCCCTACCATTCATCATGTTCAGTTCTGGTATACACGATAGGCTTATCTTTCACGATCATGGAATGTTCAAACTGAGTTACCATCCCACCGGAAACTTCTACCAACGGTGGATAAGAACGGACAATCCCTAACTGCTGCAACTCTCGCATGCCCAAAGCAGCTGGCCCTTTGCCGAATTGTCTGGTCAGCCACCTAGTTGTAAAAGGAAGTCCTTGTTGCAATTTAACGTATTCTAACATTTTCTTGGCATATGGAGAACGCACGCCTCTTTCTTTATCTACCATGAAAATGGTGGCCGGCCCTTTTTCTTTGATCAAACCTTGTCCGTTGGTGACGAATGGCTCGATGGCAATCTGCCAGCCTTCTTTCAATTCGGTCTTGTCTTTGTTGTTAAAGCTGGGTATAGAAAATCCTCCATGCACTTTGTAACGTTCGATAGTATGTCCGGAAAGATTCTTCACGGTTTTGTATCCTAGCGCTTCTGCTTCGGAAGATTGTGCTTCTCCTAACTGCCAGAGCGGTGTTCCGGGACGGACCAGCTTGATGGCTGATCTCAGCGCATTCTGTGCTGCTTTGACCAGATCTTTATGTTCATCGGATGAGCCGACGATAATAGTCATGGCATTGTCAGCGAGGTAGCCATTCAGATGCACACCCATGTCAACCTTGATGACTTGCCCTTCCTGAGAGATGGATTGATCGTCTTCTGTAGGACAAAAATGTGCAGCAGTATCGTTCACGGCCATCTGCGCCCAGGCGATCTGCCCGCCTAATTCCTGGATGCGCTTTTCGCAGTAGTCCATCGTCTCTAGAAAAGATGTTCCCGGCTTAGAAAGCTTTTTTGCTCCTTCATGTTTTACTTGCGAGGCTATTTTTCCAGCGTTAAGAAGAATTTTTTGAGTTTCTGAATCCATAAGAAGTTAGTAAAAGAGAATTATATAAATGTTGTTATCTTCTTTATTTCCAAAAAACTTAAATAATATTGCTTATTTTTCTTCCCAAAAATTAAGAACGAGTTCTGCTTGTTTTTAACAAATGGAGTTGATGTTCATGACAGTTAAGAAAGGCGACAATAAAAATAAGGGATTTTTAAGCCTCATTTTGCAATGGAGGAAACAAAAATGAAAATCGTGGCAAAAGGAGATAAAATAAAAGTTGATTACACCGGTACATTTGATGATGGCACTGTTTTTGATGCGTCAGAGAAACACGGTCAGCCATTAGAGTTTGAGGCTGGTTCCGGCCAAGTAATCAAAGGGTTTGATGATGCAGTTTTAGGAATGAATGAAGGACAGGAAAAGAAGATCACAATCACTCCGGCGGAAGCATACGGTGAAGTGAAGGCAGAATTGAATAAGAAAGTCCCGCGTAAACAACTGCCCCAGGATCAGGAACCCAAAGTTGGGATGGTCTTGGCGGTAGGATTGCCGAATGGCCAGCAATTTCCAGCCCGCATCGTGGCTGTGACTGCGGATGACGTTACTATTGACTTAAATCATCCGTTGGCGGGAAAGACCCTGCATTTCAGGATTAAAGTTGCAGAAATATCTGCTTAATTTTTATTTAATTTATTTCTTCTCATACTTATTCTTCAGCAACTTAGGAGTAAAGATTTATAAATAGGACGATGTTCAAGAACAAAGTAAGTTACGGATTGATCCGTATAAATCTAGGAGGAGTAAAGTAAAATGGAAGGAACAGTAAAATGGTTTGATGGAAAAAAAGGCTATGGTTTTATCGTAGCAGGCGATGGTCAAGAATACTTTGTCCACTTCACCGCAGTACCTAAAGGATTGCGATTACGTGAAAATGATAAAGTTTCTTTCGATGCAGTTGATACTGAACGAGGGAAACAAGCTCAGAATGTCCAGTTGCTGGAGAAAGGTTCTGCACCAGAACGCAGTTCTACCGGGAACCAAGAAGAATCTGAAGAAGAAACTTACTAATTTTTCTTATTTTCTTTTTCTTGTTTAATTTTCTACTTTTTTTGTTAATTTTATGTAATTTTTAATTCTAGATAATAATTTTAGATGGTCTATTTAATCCGGCCAAAGTCATCTTCATAACGGACAATATCTTTCTCATCAAAGCTGCCGAAAGCTATCTCTAAGACGCGGACAGTTCCACTTTCAGAAGAAAGCCGGTGCTTTGCTTCTTTTGGGATGACAATCTTATCGCCTTTCTTGAGATAGTGCTTTATACTATTGATCTCTGCGACCACTCCGTCATCCAAGGCGATCCATAATTCTTCCCTATGCTGATGTGATTGCAGGGAAAGCCGCTGCTGAGGCCTTACTTCCAGGATTTTGACCGTACTTGTTTCATTTGCGGTAAACTGTTCAAAATTTCCCCAGGGCTTTTCAGTCAGGCAGACATTGTTCAAGAGCTCTATGGCTCGAAGGTGCTGCAAAGTTTCCTTAGGCGACTTCACATTTATACAGTCAACTATCCTGGTGGCAGGAAAATCATTTCCTTCGGGATGTATCTTGTCGCCGAAAAACAAAATAGTCTGGAGGGGGATGCGGTGGTGTTGCGCAAAGGCTCTAATGCCCCATTCTTTATCTAATCCTTTTCTGGTTATATCGATGGAGGTTGTCCCTCCGATCCAGATATCATATTTATTTTCATCGAGATCTTTCTTCAAGAAGGTAACCCATTCTTTGCGTTTCATGCCGTCAGGATCATAGGCTGCCTTTAGTTCAGAAGGGGCATGTCTTCCGATAGCGGAAAGAGTTATCTGCGATTCCCGATCCTGGAGCTGATCTTCTTCCGTGGTCAAGGATTTTATACTGTGATGAGATATCAATCTTTTAAAAGCGGCAACGATCTCTTCTTTTTCTTCCGGCTGAAAAGAATGATTGTATACTGCACTTAGGTTATCTCCTTTGACGATAGTGTAATTCGTTCCCGTAGTAGCTAAGAGATGATGCTTTTCTTTTAATCGTGAAGAGATCATTTTTTGGAGATCTTCACTTTTGGTGCCGCTGATGAAGGCAAATTCATATCCGGACTTGATCATTTTTGCTATCTGCTCTGCCATCTCTGGTGAAATGGTCTGACAGCTGTCGCAGATGGTATCATCTACATCCGCGATAATCACTTTTTTCTCTTTTAAGTCAAGGTCAGGCTGAAAGAAACTATTGGCGTGATGGTATTTTTCCAAGGTATCGGTAGGGAACCATTGGCCTTGATGGATGAATGCCACAATTTTACCCTGCGGGGCAAGTTTCTCAAAACAATCTTTTTCTATGGATGATTTTCCTTCCGGAAGCAATCGCAGGCAGGCTGGATCTATGATAAAAGCGCCGGCATTTATCAGGTTAGAAGGTGCTTCTTCCCGTTTTGGCTTTTCTATGAAGGTGATGATTTTCTTTCCTTCCAGCTTGGCTACTCCAAAATGTTCCACATCTTCGCGATAGGTGAGGGTCATCATGAGGGGAACTCCTGCCATGATAAATTCCTGCTCCATGCGGGAGAAATTGATATCCATGAGATTGTCTCCCCATATCAAGAAGAAAGGTTTGGTAAGATCTTTTGAGGCTAGCTTGACTGCCCCCCCGGTGCCCAGCGGTTCTGTTTCGATGGCATAAGAGATGGAGACTCCTAAAGAGTTCCCATCGCCGAAATATTCCTTTACCTGCTCAGCTTTGTACCCGATAGAGATGATGATGTTGGCAATCCCATGCTTTCTAAGATTTCTGATGAGATGTTCTATTATCGGTTTCCCGCGTAGGGGGAGAAGTGGTTTAGGGGTGGATTCAGTGAGGGGCCTGAGTCTAGTACCTAAACCGCCGGCGACAATGATGGCTGTGTCTATCACAAAAGCTGAATTTATCTTAGATTTTTAAATCGTTATGAAAAAGTAATCGTAATCTTTATAAATAACCCCTTAATTAAACTGTCCGGACGGCCATAGGGGCGTGGTTCACCCGATCCCGTTTCGATCTCGGAAGTTAAACGCGTCTCCGTACTGGGGTAGTACTGCATTAGCGTGCGGGAATCCCGGTAAGCTGTCCACTCATCTTTTT
>JAUSJN010000031.1 GCA_030647325.1 Nanobdellota archaeon
AAGAATTTCGATCAGATGAATATCTTTTCTACTTTCCTTATCACTCCATTGACCTATCTGGGTGGAGTATTCTATTCCATCAAGATGCTGCCTCCGGTCTGGCAGATTGTAGCTAAATTCAATCCAATTCTTTACATGATAGACGGTTTTAGATACGGTTTCATCGGAGTGAATGATATTCCCATTCTCTATTCATTGGCAGTAGTAGTTTCCTTGACTCTATTTTTCTTTGTACTATGCGTCTGGATGTTCAAGACCGGTTACAAGTTGCGGACATAAGATATATCCCACAAATTTATATATGGGCTCCCACCCTCTTCTTTTATGAAAAAAGCATTGATAGGTCTTGCTCTTATGCTGGGTTGCAATACAACCCCAAAATATGATACCACTGCCGCTAAACTTCAACTGGCACGATGCCTGGTAGATAAGGGTGCGGCCATGTACGGGGCTGAGGGGTGTGGCTACTGTAATATAGAAAAAGCAGAGTTTGGTGAAGCCTGGAAAATACTGGAACCGTATTATGTTGAATGTAATGATGATAATATGGCTAGATGTATAGCAGAAGCAACGCTAAACAACAGGCTTGGGTATCCAACCTGGAAATTTAAAAATGGAAAAATGGTGCGGGGGTATAGTTCTAATTTCTTAGAAGTATTAGCAAATGAATCTGGTTGCGACAATTAGTCATTATCGACTCTAGGCGCTAAAATAAAGCTCAACGACAATCTGTCCTTCACTTTATATTCTAACTTCATGGGGTAGTCATTATTGAAATGCAAAGAGACTTGGTCTGCTAATTTACCACCGGCGATCATCTTCTTCAGATATTCTAAAGAATATTTTGCTTTGAACTTCTCTGCGGAAGTGGTTTTGATAGTTGTGACATCATCAGGCTTGATTTCGATAAAAGCCTTGGATAGATCCCCTTCTGCTTTCACGCACAATAAGCCTTTTTCACCTAATAGCGTAACTGACTCAGCCACTACGCTGACGTCTTCAATAGCTTCTGAAAGCATTTCCGATGTTGATTCCACTGTGATGGGGAAACTTAATTCCGGCACCCGCTGTTCCTTATCCTCTGCTTCTAAAGTGGGGATGGAGAATGATCTGGTAGTATTGCTCTTCATCACGATCTTCAACTTGCTGTCTTCAGTCGTTTCTAAGGTAAGAATATCATCGGGCTTGGCTCGTCGTAAGATCTGCTTCAGATTATTCAGGTTGATGCACACATCTTCCGTGCCTTTGACTTGATACTCAGTAAAACAGCTGCTTAGTAATTCAAATACTACCATGGCTACGTTGGCAGGATCCATGGCTACCAATCTTAAACCGTTCGTGCCGGCAGTGAACTTCGCTTCTGAGACTAATTCTGAGATGATAGAAATGCTATCCTTAAAGTATTTTGGTTCAGCTAAGACTAATTTCATATTGTACCCTCCCCTAGAATAGCCCAGCAAGAAACTCTTTATAAAATTTGTTGTTGTGAAGTCATAAATAGGCGGGAAATCTTCTCACCACAGAATAACGTCCGTGGCTTGAAAAGAGAAGATTTCTTGACCCCGCCTATTGTGACACAAGAAATCAAACGAGGATTTGATTTCTGTGCAGAAGGACATTGTCCTTCTTGCATAAATAGGCTAGAAAGTTACCTCGTCTTAAAAGACGAGGCTTTCTGTCTATTTAATGTAAGTATTTCTATTTAAGTGTCAATCTCTTCCCATCTTCCATCACATGGGTATTCTTCATTCCTAATTGCAAGGCCAATTCAGCGATCATCTTTCCCTTGGCCGGCTCGGCATGGATGGGAATGATATGTTCCGGCCGGATCATCTCCAGCAATTCTCGATGATCTTCCCGCGCACCATGCCCGGAGACGTGCACATCTCTAAAGATCCTGATTCCTTGCGCACGCAATAATTTCTCCATCTTCTGCCGGTTTTCAATATTTACGGGAACCGGAATCACTTGGCAGCTGAAGATAACTACATCTCCCTGCTCAAAAGTAAAATCAACGTCTCCTTTGATCATCCTGGTTAGTATTGAGCGCGGTTCGCCCTGATGTCCGGTACAGACGATCAGATATTTTCCCTTGCCTTCTTTTCTGATCTTCTTGAAAATCTTATCTAATTGATCACGATGCCGTAATATCTCTACTTGGTCGGTAAATTTCACCAGTCCTATCTTTTCTCCTGCGCGGACATATTTGTCCAATGATCTTCCCAGAAACACAATTTTCCGATTCAATTTCTTCCCTAATTCAATGATGCTTTTCAGCCTTGCCAGATGCGAAGAAAATGTGGTGACAATCATGGCCTTTCCTTCTCCGGAAACACTTAACATAGTATCCCGAAGCATTTCCCGGGCGACAGATTCAGAAGGGCATTTCTTATGCTCGTGCGCGTACAGACAGTTCATGATCAGCAGTTTTATCCCTTCTTTGCCTAATTCTTGTAATCGTTCGTAATCTGGTTTTTTTCCTAATACTGGAGTATTATCTAACTTGAAATCATTGGCATACACTACCTTTCCATACGGTGTATGCACCACTACAATCGCCGTCTGGGGAATGGAATGAGTGGTATGCACAAATTCAATGGTTATATTTTTAGAGATCTTATATGATGAGCCTGAATTCAAGACTATAAACTTGTGCGGTATTTCTAAATGTTCATCCCATAAGATGCTTTTCAACACTTCAATGGTGTAAGGAGTTCCTAATACTACTGCAGTTGAAGGAAATAATGGCGCAGCAAAAGGAATGGCCCCGACATGATCCAGATGTCCGTGGCTGGGAACGATAGCTACTACTTTCTCTTTCCAGTCATCGATGTGACTATAATCAGGAACTGCATTGGCCTTCAGCAGGGCGTTATAAGTCTTGGTGCTGGTATCTTCCATGTCTTCGGTAAATTTGACATAATCAAACATGCTCAAGCCCATGTCTAAAAGAATTACTTCATCATCAACTTTGATAGCTACACTGTTTCCTTCGGTCTTGGTAAAACCACCGATGGAACAAATTTCAATACCCATAAGCTCAAGAATGTTTTATGATTTATAAAAGTTGATGATAAAAGTGCGGGCGGCAGGTCCAGTCACTGCGTTCGTGACCTGCCCTGCTGTGAATAACAGTAAGTGGGGAAAATATGCGGGCGGCAGGGATCGAACCTGCGTAGGCACTAAGCCAATAGATGACTTACAACGAGTTTAGTCATCGCACTCCTTGAGCACTCATCACTCAAATGCCTTGAGTCTATCCCGTCTAGTCTTGCTGTTAAGCAAATTGACCGCTCCGGCACGCCCGCATAAACTAGAAGAAAAATCAATGCTTATTATATAAAATTAACTACAAAAGAATCACATATGCCGTAATCTGCTTTCAATCTCCCGCAGCTGGCTTTCTAACTCATCTAAATCGCTGCTTCCTTCCTGCTGTGGTTCTGGCTTGGGCATCATCATCTTCGGCTGAGCTTTCGGAGCGGGCATCGGTTCCATCTCTTCCTTCTCCTCTACTTCTGCTCTTGCTGCAGGCCTCTTTACCATGCCGGCTAACTTTCCTTTCGGCAGGAGCCTTCGCAGTTTATTATCGACGAGATTATTGAGACCCTTGACATCATCCCTCAACTGGGTAAATACGGCGATCTTTTCTTCCTGGATTTTGCGGAAAGCTTCGTATCCCTGCATGAAGATGATTATTTCCCGCAAAGCTTCTAATAGATCCTTGCGTACATTTTTTGGATCACTTACCTGGACCATCAGATTAAGTCCCCTCTCCTTTGATTCCATGGGCATAGACCGATGAGTAGCTCTACTGCCGCTAGCTCTCGAGGACCTTGATTTTTTCTTCTTCATACCTTAGAATTCCTCTGGTTCATTTAATGATTGGTCGATGAAATCAATCTTCTTCTCTACTTCAGCGAGCGCGTTATGCCACATCTCCAATTGATGATCTTCTTCATTTTTTAGATCGTTGATCTTCATCACGGTCGCTTTAGCATCTTCCAGTTTCTTGCGGATCATCTTCACTAATTCCAGAACTTGCTCGTATTCTTCTATCCTAATAAAAACAGGCATCTTATCTGTCATATTCAATCACCTTGCGATTTAAACAATATTTTATCAGCTTGAAGCAGACTATCATGCAGGGACTTCATCCCTCTACGTAGTTTATTGAAATTGTTTTCCTCGTTATACTCGGATTCAGCGATATCTTTGTTGATCTGTTGTATCCCAGTGAATCCGCGTCGTAATTCATCTAATTCCCCCAGCATGCGCTGGTACACTTCGACTTTGACATATAATTCATGCTTAGGCATGACCCCGGCAGAAACCGGTTCAGGCGCGTATCTTGAAGGAGCAGGAAAACTGGGCATCGGTCTTTCAGGAATCTCTTCTTCCATAGACATACTTTGTTCCTCGTCAGGAAAAGCCATGGGTTTAGAGAATCCCACTGCCTCTTTTACCTTATCCGGCTCTATTACTCTATCAGAAGAACCCATAGACGGAAATTGTAATGCTTTTTCGTCAAGCGGTCTGCCTTGCGGAAAGGGCACTTTAGGTACTACTTTCTTATGACCGAATAACCATCCCATACTACTTCTAAGTGGATGAGCGTTTAAAAAGTTTGTTTAGTATTGGCCAATAGTAACTCTATAATATCCTTTTAAGTTTAAGAATCTATATAAGAGACAGTAAAACGGCTTTTTGATGAAGAAATGGGCTTTCATGGGATTTTTTCTTTGCCTCTGCAGCACTCTTGTTGTAGCGGAAGATCCAGAAAATAAAACTGCCTTCCTGAACCTAGCTCCAAATCTGGACCAAACCCTGTATCTTAACACTAAATACACCTCTCTTTTCAAGATGGAGATAGAAGACAAAAAGCCTTGTTCTCCCAAAGACACAGTTACAGTTTTCTATAATATCTCTAAAAATTATTTTTTGATCAAGGAAGATTCATTTAGCAAGGAGATCGGCTGCACCACTTCTGCCAGCACCGGCGAATTCACTCCCGCAGAAACAGGAAATTATACTTTATGCGGAATAGTTGTAAATTCCAGCGTCTCTTTTTCTTCCAATACCTCTTGCCGGGGATTTGAAGTAGTCGATACTTCCGGCATTTCCTGTAATATCAGTCTGCAATTTAAAATCAATGAATCTCTCTTTTATGAACATGGTCAATCGATTGAATTCAAGCCCGAGCTTAATGACAAATCATTTCCCTTCGTAATTGAATACTGGATCGAGGATCTCTTCGGAGAGATAGTCAAACCAAAATTTAATACTACCAATACCAATGAAAAATCATGGAAAACAAACATACAAGAACAGGACCGGGTCTTGCTTCTCAAGGCAGTGGCCTATCCCTCTTGTACTGATCTTAATTCTTCTGATAACGCCGCAGAAAAAATGTTTATCGTGACTAAGCAGGAAACAGCAGCCTCTTCGCCTGAAACAGAAGAGAAGGTGGCTGAATCAACAGTCAGCATCATCAAGATCTCTCCTGAATCAGCCTCCTTCGGCGAGATCCTGGGTGCAGAGGTGGAGATCTACAAAGGAGCGACCGATAAATATTCCGTTTCCGTGTGGGTCGAGAAAGACGGGGAAGTGATCAGTGAAAAGACAAAAGCGCATCTGAAAAATAAAAATACTTTCTACAAGCTTACCCTGCCGGTCCAGCTAGATCTTAATTGCAATGAGAAGATCAAAGACGGAGATGCCCAGCTGATAGTAGAAGGGCTAGGTTTACAGGAAGAAAAAGAATTTACTGTTGAAGGCATCAATGAAAAACTCTGTCCAAAGAAGGATGATCTGAAAACAGAAAAATCGGCTACGAAAGAAACTGCAAAAGAAGATAAAAAACAGACCGAAAAGACCAAGATCACTAATCAAAGCATATCTTTACTCTCTCAGTCAAAGGATCTTCAACCTTCATTGATCGCGGGAAAAACTCAGAAAAAAGAAGTCCCCGGGTATGAGGGCATAGTGGTGTATGAATCGGTTTCTGAAAAATCTAAAAACCTGGTCTCCTGGGTGCTTTTTGTTGCCTTTGGATTGCTGAGCCTGGTACTCATAATTAAAAAGCGTTAAACTTGGTTAGGGAATGCTACGTATACCAAAGGACATAAATTTCCGAAGAAATTTAAGCCCTTTGTATATATAAAGGAGGGAAATTTTGTTCGAAAATTTCAATCCTTTAGTATAGTCGCTAACTTTTGATCAACCTTTTACAAAAAGGTTGGGAAACACTTAAAAACCAGCAAAATTTCCACACTTTATGTCTAAAAAGATTCTCTTCCGGACAGTTGTAGAAGTACTAGGAAAACCAAAGGAACATGTTGATTCCACTCTCCGTGGCTATCTCAAAAAATTGAAAGAGAACGACCACTATGAGGTAGTGCAGGAAGATATAGCTGAACTCAAACAGCATGAAGAAAGCGAATTGTGGATGGCTTTTGCCGAACTGGAAATAAAGACTTTGGGAGTTGCAGAGATAATCGATTTCTGTTTTGATTACATGCCTTCCTTGATCGAAATAATAGAACCTGAAGAGCTGCAATTGGACAGCTTGACCACCTCTTCCTTCCTGAACGATATGCAGGCAAAATTGCATGGCGTTGACATGATCGCCAAGCAGATGAAGATGGAAAATCAACTTCTCAATAAAAGTTTAGCCAGACTATTAAACAATATCATCGTCATTTTATTGCGAGATCATAACCTTAGCTCTGAACAATTAAGTAGATTGACGGGAATGAATGTCGACGTGTTGGAAGATTATCTTGATAAGATGATTGATGAAGGGAAGATAGATCTGAAAGAAGGTATCTACTTCTTTAAAGAGGCAGAGATAGAAAATGGAAGACCATCTGAAAAGAATTGAAGCAGTATTATTCGCCGTCGGAAAAGAAATAACGTCTGAACGTATCGCCAGCCTTTGCTCTATGGAAGTAAAACAGGTAGAAGAAGCGATCCAAGCTCTTACTAACCAATATGGGCAGATGAATAATTCTTTACAGATCGTCAAGAAAGAAAACGGCTGGAAATTAACTGTCCGCGACCAGTATGTTCCGCTAGTAAGCAGCCTGGTCTCTAATACTGAATTGGAACGTCCATTGATGGAGACTCTTGCCGTGATCGCCTGGCGCTATCCCGTCGTGCAATCAGAGGTAGTCAAGCTGCGTAACGCCAAAGCCTATGACCACATGAAGCAATTAGAAGAGATGGGTTTTGTCGCCAAGGAAAAGCATGGCCGCACTTTCAAAGTCAAACTTACCAAGAAATTCTTTGAATATTTTGATCTACCAAGCGATGATGCCAAGCAAGCTTTCCTCAAGCATGTCTCCTCTGAAGTCCTGAAAGAAGCAGAAGATGTCGACAAGGAAGCGGATGAAGTGGAACGCTTGAATGAGCTGCAGGGGAAAGAAGGAAAGGACGAGATCAATAAGGCTATGACTGAGTTAAAGAAATAATTATTTCTCATACCAGCGCCTGAAGCATTCTGCTAAAGTCCAGCTGTCGAAGGGAAGGTAGATACAATTCTTAGCCAGAACGGTTTCAGATATATTTCTATCTAGTTCTTTTAACCATATTTTTGGATCTCTTGCCGTGAAGGTGTATAATTTTTCTTCTTGCAATGGTTTAGCATAAGAAGGATTCCATTTCTTACTCCTTCCCTGCGCTGTAGACCAAGACTTCACAAAGGCAAGGATTCCGTCGATACTTTTTTTGTCAGCAAATCCCTGTACCAAAAAGGGAGCTTGTTTCTTGGGGTTTATACCTAAAGTACTTTTTACATAATCAAAGGCTTCCTGATAAGTTTCCTCGCTTTCAAAAGTCTCTCCCATTTCCCATTCAGAATCAACACTGCTTCCTTCACTAAAATAATTAGTGGTCTGTAATAATTCTCCTAAGCTATCATATTTTAGGGAAAGAACCTTATGCTCATCAATAAGGGGTTTAAACTCATTCCAGGTTTCGATATCGAAAACATTCCTTCTGAATCCATAAAATTCTTCTATGGTTTGGACATGGGAATACGCAGTTTGTATCTTTCCTTCTCGGATCATCCTTTCCAGATCCTCAACCGTAAGTTCCTCAAAATCAGAGATACCTTCCGCTCGCATGATTTGTGTAAAGGAAAGTTTTTTCTTCATGAAAAGTAACCTAAATACTCGCTTTATAAAATTTGTCAAACTATTTCATATCCGCAGGCTTTGCCGAGGATTTGGAACCCTGTCTTAGGATTC
>JAUSJN010000035.1 GCA_030647325.1 Nanobdellota archaeon
CAACTTCATCACTCCAAGTGTTGACGTCGTTGATAGTACTCGCTTTGGTTTTCTCTATCTTGTTTGTTGCTGGATCAGTGTAGTCGTATTCGTAATCTTCGACAAGAACTTCTGCTTCTGCTCCAATGAAGTCGTTTGTATCCAGTCCTTGATTAGAGAAGTTCCATCCAAGTGCCTGGAAGACCTTTGTGATGTTGCTGTTTGGAGTTATTGCAGTCTGATAAGTTCCATCGTCTTTCTTGTATTCGGAATACACTTCTGTTGCAAGCTGCAGGAATTTGTTGTTCTTTGCATATCTCTGGTCGAGAATGTCAAAGATAAGAACCATTTTTTTGCCAAATTTTGCTTCGTTCTTCTTTGGCCTAATTTCTGTTAGTCTTGCGTGATAGAATCCTTTCTTTATGTATGGCCGTTTTTGTGGTACGGCAACCTTGTCTGATGCTTCAAGTTTCATTTTCTGGACCTCCTTTCATCCTTTTTTGGCTTGTCTACTCTTTCAATGCCAAGATCTTCCAAGAATTCATTGACTTCCTGGTTGTCTTTTTGTGTCTGGATCTTGTCTTTGGTCTGCTGGTTTTTCTTCTGCAGCTCTTTTCGGATTTCATTCTGCTGAGTCATCGTAATCCTCCTCATCAGAAATATCTTCCACGAGCTTGTTTCGTAGCCTGTTAAAACCTCGAAAGTAACTTTCTGTTCGTTGTAGAATTCTTGCAGTTATTTCTGCTTCCGATAGTGCCTGAGCTCCTTTTATGAGGTGTATCTCGACATCTATTGCCTTCTTAAAACAGACCTGAAGGCGTATATCTTGGTCTTTCTTTGCCCATTTATCAGCTTCGCTTTGTCGGAACTTATCGACCGTTTGCATGTCTTTCATGGTTCTTCCCTCCTGGTTTTTTCGGTCTCATCCGATCCAAACAGGGAAGACTTCCAGAGTTCCTAGTAGCCTTTCTTGCTGCTTTTGGCAGTTTGCCAGTATAGAGGCTGTAACCCTCAAAATCGAGGATTTTACATTCTACACTGACTGGTGACTGAATAACGGATTTTAGAAAAAGCGTTATTATCACTGCTTAGTAACGAAACATTTATAAAGGTCTTGCTTATCTGAATTCTCATAAAGTCATAAAAGTGCGGAGCTATCCGTCCTTTTAATGTCTCAAAAGAGGAGAGATATAAAATGATAAAATCAAATGGATCAGTATTGGTTGCCGGAACAGTCATTTTCGGATTAGGAACTTTAGTAGGATATAGCATACCTCATAATGGAAGCTCTGACCCCCAGAAAGATGAAACGGTCTTGTCTGAAGCACAAAAAGAAAAAATTTGCAACCAGTATTTAGAACCTCTTCAAGCTAGATTTGAAAAAGAGTGTAGCCTAAAGAATATCGATACTTTGTATAATGGTACTTTAGGAGCTATCATTGAGCGACGCGACGAAGTTTCAGCAGAAAATGATTGTAAGTATGAAAGCTGGGTTTGCGAGCCACAACATCCTGGCAATTACCGCACTACTTTCAAAGCTCGTTTTGGTCAATAGACATACGGCTCTGTCCTAAATTTCGCTATCGCTCGGGTTAGCAGCTTTTGAATTGTTCTATGGATCACTTATCAGCGACGTTCCCCGTAAGGGACGTCCCCCTTGTCGCGTCGTAAGAGAAAAAGATAGTAATTCAAACCTTATGCTGCTAACCACATTCAGGACAGAGCATAGACATACCAAATCTATATAAGCATCTTCTTTCTCCTTTTATAGATGATTAAAGATTCTTTATGTGCAGTAGTGCTGGCATTAAGCACGGCTGCCTGTGTCTCTAAAACAGCATATACACCTCCGCCAGAGATCATCACCCGTTATAGCCCGGTCATCCAATCTTGTCCGCCTTCAGAGACTATCGCTAAACAATTGCCCTGCGAACAAAAAGCAGAAGAAAAGAAACCTGATCCCATAACTCCGGAATATCGCGCCTTGCTTGATACTATCGCCTGGGCAGAGGGAACAGACTGCCATTATAACATGATGATGGGAAGGATGTTGTTTAAGGACTATTCTGCCCATCCGATTGAAACGAAAGAGATGCCGGAAAAAGGATTTGAATTTGGACCGCGCTGGCGCAAACGATATTCCACCGCCGCAGGGAGGTATCAGTTTTTGTATAAGACTTATAATCTTCTCAAGGGAGAAGGTTTTTTTCAGACTGGTTTCTCTCCGGAAGAACAGGACCTGGCAGCGATATATTTGATCCAAAAAAATGAAATCACCCAAGATGTATTGGAAGAAGCGGCCAGAAAGAAAGAATTTATAGACGTCTGGGACGCCCTATCTGGGGAATGGGCTTCTCTGCCGCACAAGAAAACTAAACGCAGCAGGTACAGGTTCCAATATGCATCAAGAGAAGATAACCTAGAAAAAATTTATTTACATTTTTATGAAATACGCATTAAACCGTAAACTGGCAGTGATTTTATGTTGTGGCGCGATCTCTTTATTTTTGCTCCTCTTATCGTATAAAACAGTGCTTGTCTTTACAGATCTTACGCCTGCACAAGAAAAGGTCTTTGATTTTTTGGAAGAGCAGCAGGAATTACCGCCGGAATACACGGAATCAGAGATCTCACACCTGGAAGATGTCAAGAAGGTCATGAAGTATGCTGATTATGTTTTTTTTGTGTTGTTGCTGACGGTGACCGTTATCATTAGCTATCATAGGAAAAATACTGATCTCGTAGTAAGACTGCTGAAGTATGGAGGTAAAATCACGGTGGTTGTTATAGCAATTTTCGGCATACTCTCTGTTTTCTTTTTTGACCCTGTCTTTACGCTATTCCATAGCCTCTTCTTTCCGCAAGGAAACTGGACCTTTGCGCCAGATTCAGTCATCATCCAGACCTTTCCACTTGATTTCTTTATGAGTATCAGCAGAAATATATTTCTGTTGACCTTATTTTTAGGAATACTTTTTATACTTTCAGAGTATTTCTACAATTATGTTCTTCGCCACCGGAATTAAGGCCTGGGTCATTCTTTTAATAGTTCTTATCTTAGTCCTACTGTTTTTAGTGCTGTTGTTTAACCTGTTTTTATTTTTGCTTCCGGTGATCATTGTCATGCTCATCCTGGGTTATCTTTTCAAGAAACTGAATCGGCTGAAAAAGAAAAAAAGGAATAAATGAGCAAGATGAAACCAACAAAATTAGAAATTTTGAGGTTACGCACAGAGAAGCAAAGACTTCTCTGGCGTCCCAAAGTGCAGGGATTAGAAGCGCTTAGAGCGCTTCCCGCACTTTGTGGACATTTTAATCGTTGTTAAAATGAAACCGTTAATTTTACTTAATTTCAAAACGTACCCGGAGGCTGCTGGAACAAAAGCACTGCCCTTAGCAAAGAAGCTGGAAAAAGTCAGAACAAAAAAATATGAAGTGGTGATTGCGCCGTCTCTGCCTACCTTAGAGGAAGTTGCAGCAGGAACATCGCTGACAGTGTATTCCCAGCATACCGATCTAGCAGGATTAGGAGCTTTTACCGGCAAGATCTCAGCGCAAGAGTTGAAACAGATCGGCGTGAAAGGAACGATCTTGAATCATTCTGAACGGAAGATCCCTTTCCTTATTTTAAAGAAAATTGTGGCTGATTGTAAAAAACAAAAGTTAGTGGTGGTAGTCTGCGCCTCTTCATTATTAGAGGCAAAAAAAGTGGCAGAATTAAAGCCGGACTATCTCGCCTATGAACCACCAGAATTGATCGGCGGAGATATTTCGGTCACTAAGACTAAACCTGACATCATTTTGAGAGCAGTGGAGTTAGTGAAGAAAATAAGCCATAAGACCAAAGTATTATGCGGTGCAGGTGTCCATTCCCGGGAAGATATCCAGAAAGCCTTGCAATTAGGGACGAAAGGTGTCCTGATCGGGCATGCGGTGCCGAAAGCAAAAGATCCGGCCAAGTTTCTGAAAGAATTGTTAAGATAAATATTTATAAAAGATAGCATTTTTCTAAGTTTCAAGATGAGCATTCCAAGTAAAGAGTTAGTTGGACAGAACCCTGATGATATGAAAGCATTAAACCGAACTGTATTGCTCACTCTATATACTGTGCCAGAAGATTGCCCTGGTAGAGCAGAATGCAGTGGGGTAATAACTGCTGATGGAAGATTGATCAAACAGAATCTGGAGTTGATATTATTCCAGATCCCTTCAGAAAGAAATCCTTTTTCTTCTTTTAATGGGCAACTTCTTTACAGTATCTCTTTTAATGATGAGATGTCTCTTTTTGATAGGATGCAAGAAGCTGCAGAAAAATTCCATGGAACGCATAGTCGGAGAACAAACGGCAGTTATGATGATGGGAGCTTCCGTATTCTCGATAGGGATAAAATAATTGAATATCTGCGAAAGTTGTATATCAAACCACTTTCACGATAAAGGTCTGGGGATTGCCATACAGATTATTGTTGCTGTCAAAGACTTCCGCCACAAAGATGTATTCTCCTTTCAGAGCGTCTTTCGGCACCTGGATGAGGATCGCTTCTTTATTATTGGCGTTGCTTTCGATGGCAACAGGAACGGTATTGTATAAAGCCCAGGCAGCGATATTCTGAGGATTTACCTGAGAAGTAATGTCAGCCTTAGTTTCGTCAGTAACTTTGTTTAAGCGTATCTCTATTTGAAAATTCTCCGTAGCTTCATAGGTGTTTAGTATTCCTAAACCAAAGATATGGCTGTCTCCGCGTGGTATAGTGGCGATATGGAGTGGAAGCGCTACTTTCTTTCCCTGGCCGACTAAAAGACGTTCTAATTCGTCCTGTGTTTTTATGTCTAGCTGTGATTTGATATCTTCTGCACCGCTGATGAATTGGTACATCAAGGTGATCCCGGCAGAAAGTATCACTAAAGAGATGATGATGATGACTAAGGTTTCAATAGAAAGACCAATAGCTCCCCGGGTATCTGCATTAGAGTGCCTCTTTTTCATGCTATAGTTGCTAGCCAAATAGTATTTATAAATTTGTCTCTTGCGTTTTTTCTGATAATTCAGGAGATGCGGATACTATGTCATTAGAAAAAAAAGTAAGTATAGGAATGTTCGCTGCACTGGCCGGAACGGCCTGCACTGAAGATACGAGAACACTCGGCGGAGTGACGATAACTGAAGCAGTTACTGATAGTGAAGGAAAGGCCTATTTTACCGAAACAGAGTCAGGTGAAGAAGTGGAAGTCAGGCTGGTCATCAAGGATACTGATTTCCCGGTGTCTGATGCAGCAGTATTATATTTTGACAATGCTGATTTCAAAGCCTTCTTGCTGAACCATGATGCATTTTCACCACAGTTACAGATCGCTGAGCATAATAGTGGTCATGTCTATTCATTGACCCCTGCTGTTGTTCCGACTCCTCATAATTCTCATCAAAAAGAAAATTCTAAATCCGGAGCAGAGAAGTATCTTTCCTGGGCGGAAGCCAACTGGGAACATACCGGCTGTCTAAACCAGGAGAATATGCTGACTTTGATGAAACCTGGTGCATTCTTGATGAAGAAGCTGAACCTTGTTGAAACGTTAGGATTTTCTGAAGATAAATTTGATGAAGGGGTTCAGTACATAGAAGATAATTTACCTGAATCAGCAGTTGCGGATGTCTATGTATTTATCCCCTACCAGCATGGTTTCAGCGCTTCGACAACCACCATCACTGCGTTAGATATAAAGTTGAGCGGCGGATGCTCTTATGGAAATCCTAGCGCCCCACCTGGAAATGATTATGGAAGCGGCAGTACTGGAAGCGGAGGCAATAACAATAATGATGATGATTGCTCAGGGATGCTTTTCTGTGATGAATTTACTGGAACTTCCTTGAATACAAGTAAATGGAATATCGTAAATGATTCTGGGATAGACGTATCCGGCGGATGGCTTTCTTTGCCGAATGCCTCTTCCATCGCCGCTCAGAATCAATTTGACAGTTCCTGCAAAGACAAACAGGTAGATCTGCGCTCTGCTTCTTATGTCGGATCAGTTTTCTTGGGAAAGATGGGATTGTCTGCAAATAAAGACACTGGCATACTTGCCTGCGGTGGAGAGGATGCAATAGTCAATATTGCTGGTGCTGAGAATGGCTTGTCTTTATACAAAAGTGGAGGGCTGCTTTCCTTGCTGGTAAGCGGAGAAGTAACCAGTGTTCCTTGCCTTGAAGATATCAGCTATGTTCAACTTACTGCCGGATTGAATGATAAAGTAGAGATTGATTATGTCAAGGTGAAATGCAGGTAGTAGAAAGAGAAAAAAATAAAATGTTATGCTATCATGACTTCACAATTTCGTATTCTTTGATAATGATCACTGAGAATAGCAGCAGCAAGACAGCTCCGGCAATCATGTGCCAGACGCCTTCCAAGACGCTTTCTGCGGTCAGTGATACATACATTCCCCAGCCCATAACAATAAATCCAAGCCAAAGGAATTTGTCTAAGACTAACTTCAGGATTTCAAATTCCTGAGCTTGAGATAACTGTTTTTTTCCGTTAGTTGATTGCGCTTTTGCCATTTTGTTTACCTCGTTTATCCAACCTTTACGAAGAAGCTTCGGGTGTCATACAATTCACAGCCTGCGCCTACAGTGCCAGAAGCACAAGCGCCAGGAGTGCTTTCTGCTAACACATCTGCTTTATACAAGTAATTTCCTGCTGCACTGCTTTTGGCGGAAAGGGTTATAGGAATGACGTCGCCCACCGTAGGAGATAACCTTTTTTCTACCAAATTATTGTAAAAGAAGATAATCTCATTTCCTGCTTCGAGACTCTGGTCTTCCGTTCCGTCAGGGTTTTGCTTTTTGATAAACTCAATTTTAACCCCAAAGGTTTTCTCGGTCAATCCAGTATTAACGATACCAATATTTTCCAATGCCTCTTTTCCTCGTTCTAGATTAACCTGAGAAGTGATGGATACTTTCTTTCCGGAAACACGTAAGTCTTCCAGGATCTGTTCCTTGATTTTAGCTTGGACTCCCTTGCTGGTTTCACTGATATCTTTGAAAGTGCCTTTTACAAAACCTAAGCCTAGACCTAAAACAGTAAGAGCAATGACAATAACGACAATAGCTTGAATGGACATTTCAAGAGAAGCTTTTTTATTTAGTCTCATCTGGTACACACCTCTTTTTGATACTTTACTTTTGAACACCTACATTGCAAACAAATCTTTTGGGTATTTAAAGGTTTCTGAAAGCAGTGAAATCATGCTTGAGAAGCAAGGGCATTTTCCAGGTCTTTGATGGACTTCTCTATCATTCGTTTACTTCTAGGAAACGATTCTTCTGGGACGGTAATATTAATAGATTTATGACTAAATCCCCAATCAGTTGGAATCATAATATCTTGATGGTTTCTTTTCACCTCTTCTTTCCCAGCAATTAAATTCTCAATCATCTCTGAATCTCTTTCAGACACTCTTTCAACTAGATTAAGCAATAACCTATCTTTTTCAGAGTATACTGCACGCCTATAACCACTTGAAACAGCCTTTCTGGCTTCAATTTTTTCTTTGATGCTTTCCAGGCACTTGTTGGTAAAATCTAAAGGGATTATAATCTTATTTACACCCTCATTTATTATTTTAAGATGATACATAGACAAAGTACGCTTTTCTTGCAGGGTAAAAAGTTTAAGGGAATGTATTTTTTTCTCAATTTTAGTTATCTCTTTTAGAGTTTTATCTGTATATTTTAACGCCTTTTTTAAATTGACAAGAGCGGCTATCAGCAATCTCTCTTCAGTCTCTTCTTCTGCTTTTTCTGTCGTAACCTTACCCGCTAACCACTTGAAGATTCCCATCTTATCCAAACACTCTTCCTATAACTACCGGAACCAAATCCTTTCCAAACAACAAGATCAAATACGCTAACAAAAAGCTAGGCACAAAGGGGATGCCTTCTTTGACTAAGACAGAGCTGATCTTGTGATGGTGTAGTCTCTCAATATCACTGTTGCTTAAGGTCTTCTTGGCCAGCACTTTTTTGCCATGCACAATCACATCTTCTGCTAACCAATCGCCTTCGGTCAAGGTCTTGGTATCCCGTTCGCTGACAAAGCAGCAGCTTTGTACCGCAACTAAGAATAATAAAAGATAATATAAAATAGCTAACATGGTCACCACCAAGAGCAAGTAATGGACTAAGAATCCTGCACCCAGAAATATCAGTGAACTAAATCCAACCCCCAGATGAAGTTTCTTATGATCGCCTAATAGCGAACGTAATTCCGGGAAAAGGCAATTTCTTCGCTTGACGGCAAGAACACCTAACCAGACCATACCGTACACGGCTCCAGCAAAGAGGAGCATCAAGAGGAACCACAAGGGAGTAAAACTTACTTCAGTAAAAGGATAGGCAATCCCTAAGGCTGCGCCCATGCCCATCAATAACTTGCTGTCTCCGCCGCCCCATTGATGAGTATAATAGAAAAGTAAGGCTAAGAGATAAAATGCTGCAAATCCTAATACCCCGCTTACGAAGATCTGCCATCCCTCTTGGAAAGAATAGATCCCGCGAATACCTAAGGCGGCAACAATAAATCCATAACTTAACCAGTCCGGAACTTCTTTGGTGCGCAAGTCAGTATACGATGCTATGACCAAGACTACCAGGATTATTGCAATCAATAAAACATCCATCATACAGGAGATGAAACCGTTTTAGGATATATTAATCTTTAGGTCTTTTCTGCTCTGTAGAAAATCTCACTTTCGTTCGGGTTAGCATCGAGTTCGCTTGCTGTACCACTCATTGTAGCAAAGACATCCCCGTAAGGGACATCCCCCTGTCTTTGTTGTATATAGAATACGAGTAAGCTCACGATTGATGCTAACCTACTTTTTCTACAGAGCCGGTCTTTTCTATTATTTTTTACTCTCTGAACTCTCTAAATAATGTCCTAATTTATTTTTCTTGACCATCAGATATCCGGCATTGATGCTGTTGGGAGCGATCAGCAGAGGCACGCGTCGGGCAACTTTTATTCCTGCTTTTTCTAATTGCTGCACTTTTCGCGGATTATTGGTCAGTAATTGTAATGAAGTTATGCCTAAATCCTTGAGAATCTCAATAGCGATGCGGTAATCTCTCATGTCATCCTTGAACCCCAGTTTAGTATTGGCTTCTACGGTATCTAAACCTTGATCTTGATGATGATAGGCAGCAATTTTGTTGAACAGGCCGATGCCTCGCCCTTCCTGCTGAAGGTAGAGCAAAATACCGCCTTCTTGCGCTATCATCTGTAAGGATCGGCCTAATTGCTCGCCGCAATCACAGCGCAGGGAGGAAAGAGCGTCGCCAGTAAGGCACTGAGAATGGATACGCACCAGAGGGTTTTTAGCAGTTTTACTTTTACTGATAGCTAAATGTTCACCGGTTGGATCTTTGTAGCTTATCACCGTGAATTCTCCATAGGTGGTAGGAAGTTTAGCGGGAAGAGTTTTCTGAAGATGCATTTTTAATCTAAAAGATAGATATATTAAAAATTATATGGATTTAGATTATACTAATCACCTTATTCTGCTCTATCCTAAATCTACGCTTCGCTTCGGATTAGCATCGACTCACTTTTAGTATTAATAATTGTAATGCGGTTCCCTCCCGTAAGGAGCAACCCCATCCGCAATCAACGTAAGATTAAGTTTACTATCGTTCGTGGATTGATGCTAACCACATTTAGGATAGAGCTACCTTATCCAAAACATTTATATACGAAATTTAACTTATCCATACAAAAGCAGGTGGATTACTATGACGACGCATAAAACAGAGCACCATAACTCAGAGCATGAGCATTTACCGCACAGTTTGATGGTGGATTTAAAACATGATGTAGAAGCGCTGCAGAAAAAGCTAGCCCATCCGGATGCGAAAGCGCATGAATTAATTCTGGAAATAGAAAGCCTGAAGGATGCAGTACATCAGCTTAATGTCATTTTTGAGAAAGCCCTTAAGGAAATGAAGGAAGAGGATATCACCAAGAATTTTAAGAACATGATGGAAAAAGTGAATATGGTTGCTTCTCAGAATGAAACCATCGCCCAGGGGATGGTAGCGCTGTCAGAGAAATTAGATACCTTTATGACCCGCCAATTAGGCAGAGTCATGCAGCCTGGCGCGTCTGGCGTACAAGTGCAGCATGCCATGGGCGCTCCCGCGATGCTGGGACGGATCGCTCCACGGCCGGAAATGTCCATGCCTTCAGCGTCTGAACAGGGAGGATTTCCTCCGCCACCGCCAGGTCCAAGTAAAAAACGAGTCGGCTTGTTCTAGACCATGAGTTCTCTTCATGCATTACAATTGCTCACCACTGCAGCAAGATTAGCTCAGCAAGAGCATGAATTTATCCCTAAAGCAGAGATCACCAAAAAGTTGGAAGATATCAAATATTTATCATCTCAAAAGAAAGTGCCCAGATTAAGTCTGCGAAAAGAGATTATCCATCTGGAAAGTCAATTACAGGGCATCTTAGGATTAGAAGAACGATTTGCCCGGCAGAAAGATAAAGAATCTATCACCGTCGCTTCTCTTAAACAGCAGATCATGGCGTTGAAGAACAAGCTAAGGGCAGTTGAAGATCTAGAGTTAGATAAAAAAGTGGAACATCTTTCATTCTTGCTGGGAGAGCATCTCGCCAAAAGAGAAGTCGCCAGTGAAGTGGCGATGACCAAAGCAGCAGCGATCCCCCCAGTTCCTGTTGAAGCTCCAGCATCGGAAGAGAAAGGAGAAGCAGCAGAATATGGAACAGATGAAAAACATCAGGCCAGTCTGGATGTAGCTAAGAAAGCAGCCATGCTGCAGAAGCGATTAGATTCATTAAAGCGGGAGGCAGAAATCCATCGTGAACTAGAAACAAAAAACCCACAGGAGATGCTGCTGATCGAAGAAAAAATAAAACTCTTTGAAGAGAAATTGCAGCAATATTATGAACAGCATCCGGAAGCGATGCTACAGGAAATGGCTTCAGTAGAAGTCCCTGCTGATTTTGAAGTTAAGCATAAGCTATTATTTCCTCAGACTGAGAAGACAGAAGAGGGAATGTCTGAAGAAGTGCGGGAAGCGGAAAGAATGTTGCCATTGCCACCGCCACCCAGGATGAGGAAGAGAGGGTAATATTTTTGTAAGCATCACTTAAATTTTATACGTCTTTCCCCAGAACCTTTTACAAAAGGTTCATCAAAAATGACGCTTCGCGTAACCAAGAACTAAACATCTTTCCCCATAATGGTCCTTCTGCCGTTCTCTTTGGCGCGTTTGGCAGCATCTAAAATAAGTTGTTTTGTCTTCTCATCCAATTTGTCCATAAAGTCACCAGAAAGATTGTCCAGACCTAGGCCTGATTCTTTCAGGATCTCTTTAACCTGGGTCCGCACCACTAAATTAGTCATAAAGATGAAGAAGTATTTTTATTTTAAAAAGTTATGCTTATTTTTCAGAGAACTTTGAAAAGAAGGAATTTTCGCCAAATAAATCGTATCCTATGCGAAAATTACGGCTATTTCAAAGTCTCTTAGAAAACTTTGCCCAAAAAAGATGAATTATGCAATGTTTTCTTCATCTTAATTGATAGCGACCAATCAGCTTCATCTTATACTCTAGGCTGCTGTTTCCATTGATCAAATCTACTCCTTCATAGCCATAGATAGAATATTCAGTGTACTTTTCACCAAGGGAACTAAGCACTACATCATGTAAGTTCTGATATTCTGAACTGCGGAATTCATTATTGTTATTACTGGTGATACCCCATTTTCCACCAAGACGATAGGCGAAAACAGCATGACCTATTTCAGTTTCAGGATTATGGACCGTAATAATGTAGCCTCTTTCTACATCTTCACGCAAAATAGCCGCCGCACAGATAGCGTAATCTTCACAATCTCCTTTCTTATGTTGATAGGTCAATGCGCATGGAGCCCAGAAATCATCTTCTCCGTACAAATTCTGGTCATATTCATAGGTAAGAACAGTCTCTAACCACTGTTGAGTTTCCGCAGGGGTGTTAATCTGTCTTATTGAAGAAGGAAGAGTAGGAGGGGGAGTGTAACTGGGAGCGCAACTGCCGATAGCTGCAGAAAAAAGCGCCATCTGAAGCATCTTTTTCATAGAGCTAACCTAGTCTGAAACATATATAACCTTTTAGGATATACTTTCTATACAGCAAAAGATGACATCAATGGCAAGGAAAGATACATAAAGAAGTTCACGATTCTAAATTAATATGGATAACTGCATTTTCTGTAAGATCGGCAAAGGGGAAATCCCCGCACAGAAAGTATATGAAGATAAGAACAGTCTCGCTTTTTTGGATATGAAACCACATGCTAAAGGGCATACGGTAGTCATTCCGAAAGCGCATGGCGTGACCGCGTTTGATTATTCAGATAAGCAATTACAGGAATTAATAGTTGCAGTGCGTAAGAGCATGGAGAGAATCCAGAAAGTATTGCAGCCTGATGGATTTAATGTCGGCTGGAATCATCATACTGCTGCCGGACAAGTAGTGCCGCATCTGCATCTCCATATCATGCCTCGGTATATTGGTGACAATGGGGGCAGTATGCATTCCATCATCAAGAATCCGGGAAGCATGAGTGTGGAACAAGTAGGAAGGTTGTTTAAGAATGGATGAATATTCAATTTTTATTAAACCGCAAGCTATAAACGAGGAAGGTACATTAGCTGCTTTAGTAGAGGAGTTAGGAGCAGAGATCATTACCGGGAATCGAAAGTATGCCTTCAGTATCCAGTATGAAGGAAGCATGGAAGAATTAAAAGAAAAGCTTAAAGAGAGAGGATGCGACTTAGAAACAGTTAATATTTCTCCGCGAATTGAAGTTATAGTAGGAGATGAATTTAATCCATTTTAGATAGACTTAAGCATTCTTTTATTTTATTAGTTTCATCAGTTCATTTTCAATGGAAGGCAAATTCTCTTGAATATCATAAATGCCTAATAGAATCATATCTACTTTTTTGTAAAGACTAGAAGATCTAATCTTAAGCTGCGGATCTTCTAAATTAATCCTCTCAACCATTTCCAAATGATATTTTATTTTACCATGATAACTCTGAAACAAAGCGATGCTTTGAGTCAATACCTTGCTCTTATCAGGTTCTTTTCTGAGATTAAGAATAGTGGCGGTAAAACCTTTGTCTAAATCGGTGAGAATCGCTACGGCTTTTTCCTTTAGTGCTTTCGCCGACGCCGAAGTAGGTGTTAAATCTTTTTTCTGCAATTGTTTTAATGTTGCTACTAATTGATCAAACTGGCTGTACACTTTCTCTCTTACATACACCAATGCATCGCCAATCCTTGTCATTTATCTGATAATAGGGATTTTAAGATATATAAATATTTCTGAACTGGGTTGGAAGATTAAAGCATAAAGAAGTAGAAAAAATGATAATTCATCTAACCCAACAATAACCCTTTTGCTGAATAAACAATACCGCCAGCAGTTCTTTGGTCTAATGTCTTTATCATGATCATATCTACAGCATTAGAATCATATAATGCTC
>JAUSJN010000036.1 GCA_030647325.1 Nanobdellota archaeon
CCCCGAGGCACCATTCTTTTTCTGGCCGTGTAAGTGAGTGTCGTCGCAGGTTCGATGACGTAAAGGTCTTTTTTGTAAACGGAAGTATCTCTGTATGCGATCCGCAGTCCTTTTCCTTCCATAAACAACTGAAAGGCGTCATAGCTGACCGATTCAGAAGCATTCCCACTATAGATGATTTTCTGCTGCCACATCTTACCAATTCCGTTGAGTTTCCCAATAGCGTGTCTGCAGTTTCTTTTCCACATCCACCAACGGATACCTTATCTTCGTAAAGAACTCATTCTGCCGTTCCATACATTTCTTTTCCCCTTCCCAGCCATTGTAGATTTCTCCACGTCTAAAATATTCCCGATGCCAGGCATCATGCACGATCTCGCCTGCTACCCATTGCAACGGCTGGTACTGGGTTGAAGTCGTAATATTAGCATCAGTATCAAATACTCCGGTATAAACATCGATCCTTGAAGGTGGATTGAAACGTATGACAGTGATATTATTTTGGACGATAGACCAATTCCCTTGGTCACGATAGTAGATCAAATCTAATGCCTCGATAATGTTTTGGGTATAGGTAGGAAATCCTTCGATGGCGATGCCGCAGTACTGAACTTCTTGCTTGGTCATGGCCGGTGTTAGTGCAGCTGAGTAGGGAGTGGAACATCCCATCGCTAATGCCGCTAGACCGACCAGAATATTATTTTTCATTTAATAAAATGTAAAGGGATCTTATTTAAATATTGCGCAGAGAGGACGTCTATAGGCAAAACCAAGCGTAATTTCCCTCGTGTTTCATTCTTTTCCAAAACCTTTATAAACAAACTAACAAAATTTAGCTTCACCATGGAATTCGCTGTCATCGAAGAAACTAAAACCAAACTAGTATTTGATCTGAGGGGAGAAACCCATACTTTCTGTAATCTTCTAAAAGATGAATTGCTTAACACTAAAGGCGTGGAGATCGCTACCTATAGGATAGATCACCCTTTGACCGGCGTCCCTCGATTCCTTCTGGAAACCAAAGGCGTTGAACCGAAAAAGGCCTTGAAAGACGCTTTAGCGAGCATCAAGAAAAAAGCTGAATCGTTTAAGAAAGAAGCTGCTGAATTCTGATTAGGTGATAAATTCTTATGAACATCGCAGAACTGGTTGATAAAGCCATAAACAATATCAAAAAAAGAAAAGGATATCTAGATCATGGAAATGATGGCATAATCTACACCATCACTGATGAAGTTGTTCTCAAATTACATACTGGAAGCCGTCTTGGAACCCCGCAAAAATCTGCTGAGCATGAATTTGAATTAGGTAGAGAATTATATCAAAAAGGAGTGCAAGTCCCTCAATATGTAAGCTTATTCCGTGCCCTGCCATCACCTCGCCAAGAGAGTTACGGCGTATTTATGCAGCGGATCCATGGCCAGGAGGTCTCTTCTCTCTCGCCAGCCTTGCACCTCGAAGCCCAACGCCAATATCAGGAACAAAAAAAACTGGTTGAGAAATCAGGATATCTACTTGGCAGCGATAGCAAAAATATGTATATCAATACTTTATTTAATCCAAAACAAAGAAAATTATTTTTATTTGATTTAGTGCAGTGGAAAAGAAAACCAGCGTTATAAGAACATTCCCCAGAAAACCATTTAAACTTCCTCATTTCTGAACTTTTATGCTAGACAAAGGGGTTTGTGTACGATTCTATAAAAGAAAAGACATCCAAGATGCCATCATCGCGCACGCCCAGAACAAAGAGATCGGCATGCGTTACAATGATTCCTTCGGCAAAAGACCCGATATTCTCACCTATCCCAAAGAGATCCTGGAACTCTCACTGAGGGGAGTGACTTCCTTCCATGCCAGCGAGGAGCTGTGGGAAAATCCTTTAGAGTTAGATAGCAGTAAACCCAGAAAAGAATTAGACCAATTGCGTGTCGGCTGGGATTTGGTATTGGATATAGATTGTATAGATTGGGAATTTTCTAAACTGACAACCAGTCTTTTCATTAAAGCGCTAAAGGAGAAGGGAGTTAAAGATATAAGCTGTAAATTTTCCGGCAATAAAGGATTCCATATAGGTGTTCCTTTTGAAGCATTCCCTCCAGAAGCTGGAGGACAGAAGACTAAAGATTTATTTCCAATAGCTGCACAAAAGATTTCAAAATATTTACTTGACGTTATCACAAAAAAATATATTACAAAAGATAATACCATTTTCTTTGATGAGAAGTACGCTTATACATTAGATGAACTAAGAGATAAATTTGGAAATAGGGAGTTTGTTATCAATAGTTGTAAAAGCTGCAAGAAAAAAATAAATCTTGAAAATAATGATATTTCTGAATTTATTTGCCCAAAATGTGAAAAAAGAGAGAGAGATCAAAAGAGCTTCATAAAATGTGACAAATGCAACATCCTGATGGAGAAAATAGAAAACAAAAAAAGCCTTTGTGGGTGTGGTTCTAACGAATATAATACTAATTTCAATCCAGAATCAATATTGGAAGTTGACACTGTCTTGATCTCCTCACGGCATCTTTATAGGATGCCGTATAGCTTACATGAAAAATCAGGATTAGTCAGCCTGCCCATCGATCCGGAAAAAGTGATGGAGTTTCAGAAAGAGATGGGTAAACCAGAGGCCATCTTGACCCCCATGTTCACCTTCTTAGATCGCAATGTAAGCGGAGAAAGCGCTCGTCAATTACTGGTGCAAGCTCTTGATTTTGACGTGAAACTGGAAGAAGAGAAAGAACATGTAAAAAAAGAATATGATGAGCTTAAACTTACCAGCCCCATCAAAGAAGAATTCTTTCCTCCTTGTATGAAGTTATTATTGCAGGGGATAGGAGATGGAAAAAAGCGCGGCGTATTTATCTTGATGAACTATCTGGGCAAGATCGGCTGGAGCAAAGAAGAGATCGAAGC
>JAUSJN010000038.1 GCA_030647325.1 Nanobdellota archaeon
TTCAAGTCAGAACCATTCTGGCGTCTTTCTTTTCAGGGTAAATACAAAGCTTCGCCATTAGAAGCCTGGCATAAAGAGGATAGGATCTTTGATGAAGCAAAAGTAAAAAAGATCCTGGCCAAGATCAAGAACGAAAAAGAAGCAGTGATCCAAGAAGTGACCAAAGCGGTGCGCAATCAATCACCGCCAACTCCATTTAATCTATCAGACTTACAATCAGAATCTTATGCCTTATTCAAGATAACTCCTAAAGAAACATTGGCTATCGCTCAGAGTTTATATCTTGCTGGACTAACCTCTTATCCTAGAACTTCTTCACAGCAATTAGATCCTAAACTGGGATTCAAAAAAATTCTGACTGATCTGGCCAAGCAAACTCATTACCAGCATCTAGCCCAGGAATTACTGAAAGAAAAAGATCTGAAACCAAACAACGGAACTAAAACCGATCCTGCCCATCCGGCGATCTATCCTACCGGGCATGTGCCTGGAAACCTTAGGCCACGGGATCAGAGATTATACGATTTGATTGTCAAAAGATTCATGGCAACTTTTGCCCAGCCGGCAGTCAGGGAAACTATGACTGTTCTCTTTGATGTAAATGGAGAACCATTCCTCACTAAAGGTACTAGAACCGTAGAAGAAAACTGGCACAGATTTTACAAGCCTTATCTCAAAGTAGAAGATATCACTCTTCCCGACATGAAAAAAGATGAAAAAGCTCATATCACTAAAATCGAGAAGCATGACGAAGAAACTCAACCGCCGGCAAGGTACAACCAATCCTCCATCATCAAGGAATTAGAAAAACGTAATTTAGGGACCAAAGCGACCAGAGCAGAGATTCTTGATACTTTATTTCGCCGCGGGTATGTGGAAGGAGTGAAGATCACCGTCACTCAGTTAGGCATGGAAACAGACAAGATTTTAGTGAAATATGCTCACACTATCATCGACGAGAAACTTACTGCTGATTTTGAAGAAGACATGGAAAAGATCCGCGAAGGGAAACAGAAACCTGAAGCGGTCTTAGAGAAAGCAAAAAAATTCCTTACCGCCTTACTGACTGATTTTAAGAAAAAAGAAAAACTGATCGGTAAAGAGATAATCGTCTCCATCCGGGAAACTTCTGATGCCGCGAATTATATGGGGCATTGCCCTAATTGTAAAGAAGGAAAATTAATGGTTCGTAGAGGAAAATTCGGCCGCTTCGTGGGCTGCGATAAATATCCAGAATGTAAAACTATCTTCAACATTCCTAAAGCTGGACCAATAAAGTTTACTGGCAACATGGATGAAAAAAGTAAGATGCCTATCGTTGAAGTCGGTTCAGGCCGAAGCCGAAGAACGGTAACCCTGATGCAGCATGAAGATGCTAATGCACCGCACAAGAGGAAATATCCGGAAGAAGGCATGCTTTGCCCGCATTGTAAAGAAGGAAAGATGATCCTGCGGAAGAGTTTCTATGGAGAATTCTTAGGTTGCGATAAATATCCGAAATGTCAGACCATGATGAAGATCCATGAGGGCAAAGTAGACGTCAAGAATCCAGTGGTTAAGGAAGTTGGAAAGAAACCTGAAGGTACTGAAAAGAAACCGGAAGAGAAAAGTGCTGATAAAAAAGTTGAAGGAAAAAAGAGTGAAAGTAAATCTAAGGAAGTAAAGAAGAAGTAAATTAAATTTGAGAGGATTGTAATTCCCATGAAACATAAACCTTCTGGTTGGAAAAACTTTTTTGCCGTTATTGGAGTAATATTTGTTATTCTTTTTTTGTATGGTTTATTTTTTCCATCTGAAGAACAAACCACTCAATCAACGATACAAAGTAATGTGTTACCTAATAATTCACAAAAGGAGAATGTTCAAGACAATATAAAGCAAAATATTGTATGGGTTAAGTATGAAGTGACTGGTAAAAGTTCTGACGGGAGTTATTTTGAAACTAGTGCAAGTGGATCAGGAGTAATTTATTATAAAGAAGATAGTAAGATGCAAGTGCTTACAAATAGACATGTTATTGATTGTGAGTATGGTGACAGTAATTGTTATCAAAGACTGAGTGAGAATATTCATGTAAGAACGCAAGACGGAAAATTACATAAGGTTTCCAAAGTGTTGTATGCTCCTCACGGCTTAGACATGGCAGTTTTAGTGGTAAACCTGAACACAAGTAATACTTATCGAAGCTCATATATTAGAAAAGATAGTTTGAGATTAGGAGAAAACGTTATTGCTGTAGGTTATCCTTCGTTTTCCGATAAAGTCCTTGAATTTTCAATTAGTAAGGGAGAAATTACGAACTTTAGAGATTTAATTATGGATGATGGGTTTGGATTCAATGCTATTGATTCAGATGCATATACTTATTTTGGTAGTAGTGGGGGTGGTTTATTTGATGGAGATGGGAACCTTATAGGTATTAATACTTGGCTTGCCGGAACACAAACAAGCATTGCAATAAGAATAGATACAATAGAAAATTTTGAGAATTGGGATTATTGCGATTCAGATTCATACACTGAAGGAGATTATTGTGTTGAGTATTGTGAAAGAGAACAAGTATTAGGTTCTGATGGAAGATGTTATGATGTGTGTGACAGTTATTATTGCAAATCACAAATTCCTGAAGTAAATGATCCAAGATGTAGCGATAATCCTACATATGTTCCTGGATCAGATAATTATTGTCACGCTGCTTGTACAATCAACTCGTACTGTAATCAAGGTTCAATTTGTTATAAAAACCAATGTTTAAGCTGTGCTTATGGTACTTACTTGTACGAAGATGGGACTTGTAGAAAGAATTAATAACTCTTTAAAATTTAGCGTAATACCTTACCTCTCGCCACTGTCTCGTTTAACACTATTCACATAATGATACTTTGTCCCGGGAATTCGGCCTTCAACACTTCTGATAAACAGAAACAACTTCGACATCACATGATCTAACTGTTTAGATAAATCATCAAACTCTTTTACGGTGAGAAAGCCTAAGTCTTTAGATAATACCAATAATACTTCAATCTCCTTACCAGAGCCAAAGCTGTAATTCAAGAACTGAAGAAACTCCTTCTTGCTTCTACGCGAAGATCCTTCCGCAATATTGAGAGGAATAGAAACAACAGCTCTCCGCAACTGCGAAGTCAGATTTCTCTGTTCCGATTCTGGAAAATTTTCTGTAGCCTTATAGACGTCAAGAACAAATTGGTGGGCTAAATCGTACACATGTAATTTCCTATAATCAAGTGGCATAGACTCATTCAAAAGCACTCATTAATATTATTTGTGGTGGAATGTCTTCAACTAGTGAGCTTGGTTCAGATAAATAGGCCGGTTATCATAAAAAAAATTAACAGCATAGCTCTCGCTATTTCCCAATTATCAAAAAAAAGAATAGAAAAAAAGAGCGAAAATTAATTCGCCCTAGTTTTGTGAAATTTACCTAAGCAAACTTAGGTAAAATAATGAAAACCATATGTAGATTAAGAAATACACACAAATTTATGGACGTTAGTAAGTGCATGCTGAGCACCTCGCCGAAGCTTGGTGCGTACACATCACTTCTATCAAACGGCTGTTATTGCCGTGTCCTAAGGT
>JAUSJN010000039.1 GCA_030647325.1 Nanobdellota archaeon
GAACCAAATCCTGCTATAGTTCCGATAACTTCCGCTAGGAAAGCGGAAACAAAAAATAATAATTCTATCATGGAATCTTTCAGTTATTTAACAAAACTCACAGACGTTCTTTTTACTCTTCATCACTTTTGGTTTCTTAACCGACTTCTTTGCCACTTTTTTTACTGCTTTCTTCTTAGCCATACAATCACCTCACTTTTCTTAAGAGATGTTAAGATTTAATAAACTTTTTCACAATTATTATAAGGAATAAGAAGATTTAGGTAAAATATCAAAGAGGTGCAAACATGGCAGCAGTCAAAATCTATACCACTCCAACTTGTCCTTGGTGCAAGAAAACTAAGGAATGGATGAAAGAGAAGAAGATTTCTTTTACAGAATATAATGTAGTGAAGGACGAAAAAGCTAGAAAAAGAATGATCAAAAAATCTGGCCAGATGGGTGTGCCGGTGCTGGAGATTGGTGATCAGATCGTTGTCGGATTCGATCCTAAGGCGATCGAGAAAGCGCTGAAGAAGAAATAGCCGTTACATTATTTTTATTTTTTCCAGTAGTATTGAACCACGGCAGGATATTTATTTCCACAATCCTGCCTAAATTGAAGTTCTTCATCTGCATCTAAGACGCGATAACCGATCACATCATCGATGGATTTTTTATACATGCTCAGCATACGCGAGCCGAAATAATAGATATACAGCTTATCTGCTTCCGGAACCATCACCGGCGAACCTACTGGCTCATACTTGGTGGAGTCTTCTTTGGAAATTTCAGGAATGTTTACTATTTTTGCCCCTAATCCCGCAGCGATTTCAGCAATACCTAGTTTTGCCATTTTTCTCCATAGAAAAAGAGAATAACCTATTTAAAATTATCCAAAGGTAAACGCATGGAAGGAAAATCCGGCTTTTGATGCTTTTAATCTCAAAATGTGGCGCCCATAATTGCCGTCCACTACATTATACAATCTTGGCTCATCGACGGCAATAAAAGCTCTTTCTCCATCGAACTGAACATCATCTCCAGCCATCTCTGAAGTTATGTAAGAGCCGTCAATGAATACTTCCAGTTCGGTATCGCCGTTCATGGCGACAATATTCACATCATTGGCAAGATAATTGAGGATTATTGAAGCTCCTTCTTCCTTTGCTTCCAGATTATCTTTGTTGCTGTGCCATAAGCCTTCTACATAAATTGTATCTAACTGCAATTGTTGGGGAAGGGTATAGTTGATGGTTTTATCCGGCTGTAACTCTTCTTCATTGCCCACATTCTGTCCACGATCAAGAGCGAATCCATAGCCAGCATACCGTTCAGGAGTAGTGGGAAGTTTAGGAGTTTCGTCTGGAAGGCCAGTTGTTCCCATTTCTTCAACACTGATGTTGATTTCCGCCAGCAATTCCTGTATTTTCATTTCCGTCTCTTCATACGCGCCTTCACCGATGTGGTCATAACGGATATAGCCATCAGCATCGATCAAATATTTCCTGGGCCAGTAACGATTGCGGAAAGTGCTCCAAGTGGTATAATTGTTATCTTGCACTACCTGATATTCAATACCGTGCTTTTCCATGGCTGCCTTTACGTTTTCTGTATTTTTTTCAAATTCAAATTCCGGAGTGTGCACCCCGATGATCACTAATCCCTTATCTCTATATTTTGCATCCCACGCAGTTAAATGCGGTAAAGTGCGAAGGCAATTGATGCAAGAATAGGTCCAGAAATCTATTAAAACAACTTTGCCGCGAAAATCTTTAATCTGCAATCCTTCTTGGGCATTGATGTAACCAGTAAGCCCGGTTAATTCTGGTGCTAAAGGATATTTTTCATCTTTCAATAAAGGTTGAGCTATTTCTTCCGCATCTTGCGTAGAATCACCTGGTAATTCCAAGATTGGCTTAACTTTCGTTGATTCAAGATAATAGATCGCTCCAATTATTAAAATGCCAAGGATAAGAAGAATCACTGTTTTTTGTTTCATTATGTTGTTTCACTTCTTCTGCACGCCTACCGAAGCAAGATAGGATAAAAACGCGGGTATCAGTGGAAGAACACAGGGACTTAAGAATGACACAAATCCAGCCAAGAAAGCGATACCAAAGTTTAATGATGCTCCACTGCCGACTGTCCCGAGATTAAGCGAAGTAAGAAATGCCGTGGCAAAAGCAAGATTAGCGACCCGGCTGAGTTGGTTGACAAAGACTAAAATTCCCAACAGGATAAGAATCGCTCCGAATATATATTTGAAATAGGTGATGACCTTTCCAGATCTTTCGATGAGTTTTTGCGCTTGGTTCGTAAACAAGCCAACTAACAGGAAAGGAATCCCTAAGCCTAACGAATATGCTAACATCAGGAAAAATGCTGTTCCTGGTTGGGTGACCGCTAAACTTAGAACTGCTCCGAGAACTGCTCCCACGCAAGGCGTCCAGCCCACGGCGAAGGCAGCGCCAAAGATGAAGGAAGTGAGGTACATGGAACTAAATTTTCTCTTGACCCGTAGTTTATGCTCTTGTTCCAAGAATGGAATTTTGATTAACCCTAATAAGTAAATTCCAAATAAAATGATAATTGCGCCGCCGATTCTGCCCAGCCAGACCTGGACACTAGTCGCAACATTGGCGAGAACACTTTGCAGCAAGACGCCGACTAGAGAAAAGACTATCGAAAAGCCCAAGACGAAGAAGATGCTGGCAGCAAAGATGCGCCAATTTCTTTTTGAGACTTCTGATTTCATCAAGCGGTTGAATTATCCAAAATATTTAAATGTAACTAGGCGCGCCGCTCCTAACCATGAAAAAATATGATGTCGCCATCATCGGAGCCGGAGTGACCGGAACTTCATTATTATACGTTCTAAGCAAGTACACTAATATCAAAAACTTAGTTCTGTTAGAAAAATACAAAGAGATTGCAGCAGTCAATTCGCAACGTAACAATAACAGCCAGACTCTTCATTTTGGAGATATTGAAACTAATTATAACCGCGAAAAAGCGGCTAAAGTGAAAGAAGCGGCAGAGATGGTGGCTAAATACGTAGAGACGGTAGGAAAAGAAGAAGGCCTGCATTACCAGCGACATAAGATGGTGTTAGCGGTAGGCGAAGAAGAGGTCACTGCCCTGGAAAAAAGATTTGAAGAGATCAAGGATATTTTTCCTAAGCTGAAAAAAATAAGCAAGGAAGAGATCGCCAAGCTTGAGCCGAATACCGTGAAGGGAAGAAATCCTGAAGAGAAATTGTTAGCTTTATGCACGGAAGATGGCTATGCCATTGATTTTGGAAAACTTTCAGAATCCTTTGTCAAACATGCCCAGAAAAGCGGTAAAACCGTGGATGTTTTTATGCATAAGAAAATAAAAGAGATTCAAAAAAACAAGAAAGGCTATAAGATCATTTCTGAAGGAAAAACGGTTGAAGCATCTGCCGTAGTAGTCTGCGCCGGTTCGCACAGCTTGATCCTTGCCCAGCAATTAGGATATGGCACGGAATTAGGATTATTGCCGGTCGCCGGAAGTTTTTACATCGGCAAAAACATGCTGAATGGAAAAGTATACACCATGCAGCTAAAGAAATTGCCTTTTGCCGCTATCCATGGCGATCCGGATGTCAAAAATCCTGCTGAGACCAGATTCGGGCCGACCGCAAAAGTTCTTCCGCTTCTAGAGCGGCATCGTTATACTACTATTCCTGATTTCATCAGGACTTCTGTATTTACTATTGATGGAATCCTTAGTCTACTGAAAATTCTTGCTGATCCGACTTATTTTCGCTTCGTATTAAAGAATTTCAGTTATGATCTGCCCTTCATCGGAAAAAGAATCTTTCTGAAAGATGTACAAAAAATAGTCCCTTCCGCAACTGCGAAAGACATCCATCTTGGCAAAGGCATCGGCGGGATACGGCCGCAGATTGTGGATACAAAGACTAAGACCATGAATATGGGTGAAGCGAAAATCGTTGGCGAGAAAATTATATTCAATATCACTCCTTCACCAGGAGCTTCCGTCTGCTTGAAGAACGCAGAAAATGATGCGCGAAAAGTGGTGGAATTCTTAGGCAAGAGATCCAAGTTTGATGAGCAGAAGTTGAAGGAAGCCCTTGGAAGCAAAGCTTCCGGGGCGCAAAAGTGATGGTTCTCACTTTTGCGAGTTGAAGAATTTCTCTTAGGCGATACTAATAAGATTTATATACTTAAAAATAAGCTTTGCGTTAGATGAAAAAAGAGGTGTACCGAGTACGAATAGCTTTAGTTTTCATACTTATAATCTTAATTACATTACCTTTATTCAGCAATGCTGCTCCACCCCCTAGAGTTTGCGGTGACGGCCAATGCCAGGAACCAGAAACATGTTCTGACTGCTCTGCTGATTGCGGTGTTTGTCCAGAAGAACCAACGACTGCCGGTGGAGGAGGACCAACTCCGGTAACTGTTTCCATAGAAGCTCCGGAAGATGGAGAAACTCTAAAGCGAGGAATTTTAACTATTTTAGTAAAGGGCTACAGGGGAACTAATCCGGAGTCGGACATGGTGGTTACTGCAATTTCCGATTTATTTGGAGAACTAACTTTAGTTAATGATTTTGAACAACGCGGTTCTGGCATTTACGGAGCTAATGTTACTATTAGCAAAGATGTAAAAGAAGGAGACTATGTCATCCTGGTGCGCGGGCGAAGAGGTAGCGCCGTTGACGAACACCAGATCTTAGTTACCTTAGATCCAACTATAACTGTTGAATCCGCGATTAAAGAATCTTATTTTAAGGGAGATCGTATCTTTTTTGAAGGAGTTCTGAAATATTTTGATGGCAGCCTGGCAAAAAACAGTTCGTTAGAAATTGCATTCTTTGGTCCAGTTGATTATTTCTTTAATATGACTACTGCTTCTGACCAAAACGGAAAATTCGCGGTAAGTTATCCTATCAGTTTTGCTGAGCCGGAAGGAAATTGGGATGTTCGGATTACGGCAAAGGATAAAGACGGTAACGAAGGCTTCATCATCTTAAAAACAAAAGTTCTCATACCAGAAGGAGTCGTATTCTATACGGTAAATTTTTTGAGTCCTTTCAAGGATGCTGAGTTTAAGCGAGGCAGTACTGTTCCTATAACTGTTGAAGTAAAAGATGAAGGAAATCTGGTCGAAAAAGCAAAAGTAGAATTCAAAAATCCGCACGGAGAGTTTATACCTTTAGCGGAAGTCCGTCCGGGTACTTATTCTTTAGAATATCATCCGCCACCATATGATTCTCTTGGAGTGTGGCAAATTTTGGTCCAAGCTTTGAAAACAGTTGATGGCGTGACCAAAGCTGGAGGGAATAGGATTGCAGTAACAGTTCTGCCAGAAACACTCCATCTGGTGCTGCTCCAGCCAACTACTTTTGATTTTTTTACTGGACAGCAAATTCCCTTCAAAACTAAATTGACGTATGCGGATGGAATAGCAGTTGAAAACGCAAAAATCCAAATAAAGATTGGCAATGAGACCATCACGCTTTCAGAAACAGAGCCAGGCATATACGAAGAGCAGTATCTTTTCAGTTCAAAAGATATGACCGCAAACGGATTAGAATTATACGCAGAAGATGTCCATGGAAATAGTGTTGCTGTCCCAAAGAAAGCCATCGTGATTGAGCAGATCAGCAAGCCGGAGCTTTTGGTCCGCTTATTTTATTATAGGGTAGTTGCTCGTTACTGGTATTTATTCGTAGTTGGGATCATCATTTTAATTATCGGAACAGAACCAGGGTGGCACCCAAAATACTTGCAGAAAAGATTGAAGAATTTATCTAACGCTGAAAGAATAAATATTGAGACACAAAAAGATATCCAGCGGAAATATTTCAAACATCATTCCATAAATAGGGATAGTTACGAAAAATTAATCCTAAAATATCGCGAAAATATCTCGGCCCTGAAAGAAAGGAAGCTGGAAGTTCAAGAAAAATTAGGAAAGAAAAGATTTGGCTGGAGACGAATATCCGGAGGGAAGAAAAGATCATGAATCTCAAATCCAGGGGGGAAAAATTCATAGTAAGAAGCAAAGATAAAAAATCTTCTTCTAGATCGCAGAAGCAAATACTGCGCAAAACTAACTCCGAATCAGTAAAAAAACTATCCGTAAATAAAATTCAGGGAAAATCAAAAATATTGAAGAAATTATTAACAGATGGGTATATCCACACCGGAATTTCTGGATTAGATGAATTATTTGAAAAAGGGATACCAAAATGGGCTTCGGTTCTTGTCGCGGGAGGTCCGGGAAGCGGAAAGACAATATTGTGCCTGCAGATACTGGCGAATGCTGCTGCTCACGGCGAGAGATGCCTTTATATCAGCTTTGAAGAATCAGAAAAGCGTTTACTTGAGCATATGAAAAATTTTGGGCTCAGTGGGGAAGAATTGATTAAGAAAGGAAAACTCAAGATAGTGCGCAAGGATCCTTTTGTTCTGGCCAGTTCGGTAGAAGCGCTTCTGGCCGATGTCCGGGGAGAGCTTCTTATTGATGTTGAAGAAGTCTTAGAGATTATTCCGCCAGGATTCAAGCCGGATAGAATTGTCTTTGATTCCATAAGCACGATTGCGACCATACTTCCGCCAAAAGAAGAAGGTTATCGCGTATTCATCGAACAGCTCTTCCGCTACCTGGAATCTCTGGATGTAACTTCTTTTTTGATTTCCGAGACGGAACAAGTTCCAGTCAAGTATTCCGACAGCGGAGTGGAAGAATTCCTTGCCGATGGAGTCATTGCATTGTACAATTACCGCAAGCAAAACGTACGTGTCTCTGCTCTGGAGATAATTAAGATGCGAGGCGCAAAGATCGAGAAAAAACTAGTACCTTTTGAGATCAAAGGAGGAAAAGGGATAGTGGTATATCCCGAAGCGATGGTGTTCGAAGAATTTTAGGAGAACAAAAATGAAAAAGCTTATGAAATACAAAAATATTCCTACGGAAGGAGAGGGATACTGATGCCAAGATACAAAAACTTTCTTTCGTTAACCAAAACAAGAAAGACGACCTACGAGTTTGACCAGAAAAATATTTCTAAAACAAACATCCTTAATATTTTAGAAGCAGCCCGCTGGGCGCCCAGCTGCGGAAATGCTCAACCGTGGTATTTCATCGTAGTAGAAGATAAAAAAACTATCAAACAATTAGTCGGTACAACACATTATATTCATGCGCCATTTATCCATCCCTTGCCCCCGGTAGTAATCGCTTTTGTCTTACCTTCGGATAAGCATATGCATCAATACTTTGAAGAAGAGTATACCCATTGTTGCATACATTCGCAGTGCACACAGCATCAAAATGAAGAAGAGCTTTGCTTCGCCATGTCCGTGTTTAGCTCTACTCTTGCCGCGACCGATTTAGGCATTAGTTCCTGTATTCTTACTCCACAGCAAGATCAAGCTACAAAATTATTGAAGGTGGAAAAAATAGGCGTTGTTCGATTGCTAGTGGGCTTAGGGTACGAAAAAAATAATGCATTCCAGAAAGCAAGAACCAGAAGAGCACTTAAAGACCTTGTCTTTTATGATGGGAGAAGAAAATAATGCCTGCTTCACAAATTAAGCTCACCAAGGCGCTGCAGCAGCTTAAGACTAAAAAACTCCTTTTACTGTCCTTGAATACTCCTGGATATCACCAGGCCCATCCATTCATCCTAAAATATTTAACAGAAAAATCAAAAGGGATATACATCAGTTTTAATAAACAATATTTTGAGATCCAATCCATCATTGAAAAAACTGGAATAGACAAAGATAAGGTGTACTGCATTGATGCGATCAGTAAGAAAGATAAAAATTTGCCTAAGGGATGTTACTGCCTCAACAGCCCTGAATCACTTACGGAATTGTCCATTGTTTTAACCAATCTTTTAAAAGAAGGATATGAGTTTATTTTCTTTGATTCGCTTTCCTCTTTGTTGATATATAATGACCTGGAGACCGTGGAAAGATTTGTCCATTATCTTACTGGCAAAATGAAATATCTTCAAGTGAAAGGAGTCTTTATTATCTTAAATGATACTAAATCAAGAGACCTCATCCAGGTCATCTCTCCTTTCTTTGATGCGCATATTGATCTAACAAAATGAAGATTTACTAGAAAATACATATAACATAAGAATATCAGTAAGATCATTGAGGTGAAAAAGATGGATCATAAAACATTAGGTTGGATAGAGATTATCGGTGGAGTGCTAGCCTTACTTTCTTCGGGAAGAGTAGGCTATACCGGCATGATGGGGATGATGGGCTACTACGGCGGTTACAACATGATGAATGTAGGCGGCGGACTGGGCGTGACTATTTTAGCCATATTATTTATCGTAACTGGAATCCACCATATTACTAAAGAAAATAAAAAGAGGTAAAGAAAGATGAAACAAAATTTGGGAAAATTGGATAGAATCTTACGTTTTGCTTTGGCCTTCTGGTGGCTTGGCCCTTTTGCTCCGTACTTTGGCTTAGTTTGGCTAAACTGGGTTATTTTTGTGGTCGGTTTAATCGCTTTGCTAGAAAGTTTCCTAGGATGGTGCTTGCTGCATCAATGGTTTGGCATCAATAATAAGAATCAATGAGATTACACTTTTGTAATTTCATACCCTTCTTTAGTATCGCCGACAGCATAGCCTAATTCTTTTATTTTTTCTCTTAATTCGTCTGCTTTCTTCCAGTCCTTGTTGTTTCTGGCATGCAGGCGTTGTTCTGCTATTTTTTTCACTTCGGCAGGAATTTTAGTTTTTTCTTTTTTCAATCCTTTCAAATTTAAGCCCAGCACTTTATCGAACTGCAACAACAAAGAACGTTTATCTTTGTCAGTCAAGTTTTCGTCTTTCAGTACATCCCATACTACGGCGAGGGATTTTGGGGTATTAAGATCGTCATTGATATCGCTGGTGAAGATGTGAAGGTAGGTCTTTTGTAGTGCTGCTGAGGCAGTTCCAGTTTTCTTTAGTTCCATAAATTGTTCATTCAATCTTTTTCTGGCAACCTTAGCCCCTTCTAACGCTTCAGAGCTAAACATCAATGGTTTGCGATAATGCGTCCCTAAGCAGAAATAGCGATAATCTAAGGGATCAAATCCTTTTTCTATCAGAGTTGAAAGAGTGATGAAATTCTCGCCGGATTTGGCCATCTTTTCTCCACTTAAAACTAAGAACTCATTGTGCAACCAATACTTTACCCAAGGCTTTTTACCATTGGCGGCTTCGGACTGTGCAATCTCATTAGTATGATGCACGGGAATATGGTCTATCCCGCCGCAGTGAATATCAAACTGCTTGCCGAGATATTTGGTGGCCATGGCCGAACATTCAATATGCCAGCCCGGATACCCTTCCTTTCCCCAGGGAGATGACCATTTCATCTCCTGTTCCTGAAATTTGGATTTAGTGAACCACAAGACAAAGTCATGCGGATTCTTCTTATTGGAGTCTCGTTCTACTCGGGCCTGAGCATCCGCATCAAGATCAAGCTGCGCTAATTTACCGTAATCATTAATCTTGGAAGTGTCAAAATAAACATTGCCGCCT
>JAUSJN010000016.1 GCA_030647325.1 Nanobdellota archaeon
TTTTATATACGATAAATCTTTTTCAAACTCATGAAACGCTTCCTGCTCACCGAGCTTCCCATCAAAAACAAAACCATTTTTCTTCGCGTAGATTTTAACGTCCCTTTTTACGAAAATAAAATTACAGACAATACCAAAATAAAAGCTTCTCTTCCCACTATTAAATATTTACTTCAAAATGATTGTAAGATTGTCCTGGCTACGCACTTCGGAAGGCCAAAAGGATTTTCAAAAGAATTTTCAGTCGCTCCCTTAGCCAAAGAACTGCAAAGGTTATTGCCTAGCAAAAAAGTACTAAGACTAGATGATTGCATCGGAAAAAAAGTGATTGAAACTATCAAAAACGGAAAACCACAGACTATCTTCATGCTTGAAAATCTCCGGTTTTACCCGGAAGAAGAAAAGAATGATTCTTTCTTTGCCCATTCGCTTGCTTCACAGGCAGATGTATATGTCAACGATGCCTTTGGAGTGGCGCATAGGAAACATGCTTCGGTATGCGCTATCACCGAATTTCTTCCTTCCGCTCCCGGCTTATTGCTGGAGACGGAAATAAGATCACTTTCTCAAGCCTTGAATCCAGAAAGGCCTTCGGTGTGGATCATGGGAGGCGCAAAACTGGATAAGATAGCGCTCTTGGAAAAAGCTCTCCAGAAGTACGATCAGGTATTGATAGGGGGCGCTCTGGCCTTTGCCTTCCTTAAAGCGAAAGGAATTCCCGTAGGCGCTTCTAAAACCGATGCTGCGTCTACTGAAGTTGCAAGAAACATCCTGAAGAGCAAGTATTCCCACAAGATAGTATTGCCGGTTGATTTTGCGGTGGCAGAATTCTTTTCGCCCAGAGCAAAAGTAAGCATAGTAGATTATAACCATATAGAATCACATCAAGTAGGACTCGATCTTGGGCCGAAAACAGTCAACTTATTCAGAAAATACCTCTC
Organism: Nanobdellota archaeon; assembly: GCA_030647325.1. GTDB lineage: Archaea > Nanobdellota > Nanobdellia > Woesearchaeales > GW2011-AR9 > JACPIL01. The sequence goes on from JAUSJN010000016.1 coordinate 942, forward strand.
TTCCGCAAAAACAGTGGTCTGGAACGGGCCTCTTGGCTATATCGAGTGGACAAAATTTGCGGTCTCCACTAAAGAGATAGGCCGCTTTTTAGGGAAGTTGGAGCATGCAGTCACCATCGCCGGCGGAGGAGAAACCGCAGAAGCATTAATCAAATACCATCTTCATCATAATTTGACCCATGTATCTACCGGAGGAGGAGCAGCTTTAGAATTCTTAGCCGGGAAAGAGCTGCCGGCGTTGGAATGCCTGGAGAAGAATTATAAGAAGTTTAGGAAGAGAATTATCCCTTAACTTCTCTAACATAAGTACTATTTCTGTTCCATCATAACCAAAACATTCCTGCCTAAACTAGTCTGGATTAAGTTTTGAACCTCTTCCTGCTCACGTTTAAGCACACCTTGTAATTTAACTGATTTCTGGTTAAGCAGGAAAATCTCTCCTTCCATTCTCCCCGCCTGTTTAAGATAATGTTCCAGCCGATACGCGGCATCATCCATCTTGACGACAAAAAAATTGTGCTGGATCTGGCCTATAACTTCCTTTAGCCCCGCCTGTGACTCTCTATATTCCGCCTTTATTGCCTGCAGACGCTGATTGTAGATCCCTTCCAGGGCAGCGAGGGAAGAGACCATGGTTTCTTGACTTAGATTGAATTTTCCCTGCCGAAGCAGGCCAGCAATCTTCTCAAGTATATCTAACACAAACAATCCTTCATCCTGAAAAAAAGAGGAAAGGGGATCTGTTATATAAGAAAATAAGAGTCCATTGGAAGGCTCTATTTCCTTGTACTGCTGCAGCAGAGGCTTGATCTTCGAAAAAAAGGAAAGGACTTCCATCTCTTTCTCTTCTAATTTCTGTTCCAATTCTTTTTTCAGTTGAGTAAGTTCATTGATGTCCAGGTTCTTTTTATCCCCGCGCAGCTGCTGCAAGGATTTCTCTTTTTCTTCCTTTTTCTGCTGGGCAGCTGCCAGCCTGCTCTTTTTTAATTCCAGATCATGGTTCAATTGCTGTAGATAGGTAAGCACTCGACGAAGATATTCTGCTTTAGAACTGATGACTTGGATAGCATGATACCTGCTTTCGGTAATTTTAAGATCTAGTTTTTTTCGTAATGCATCCAGGTCTAACAATGCCGATAACAGGGGATTGGTCTCCACAGCAGCGTTATCTTCCAGGATGAAACCAAAATCATGAAGGAAAGTACTTTCTTCAATTTTTTCAATAAGAGTATGCAGTTTTTTTTCCAATTCCTGGTTTACCGCTAAAACTTCACCAAGGGCAGGCTGATTTGAAAAATGTAATAAGTCTAAGATCTGTCGTGTTTCTCTAAAAAAGGGGATCACTTCATTGGCCGTAGGACGCAGACGGGTTTTTTTCTGCCACACATCTAACTGCGTCTCTAAAACCCAGCGTCTGTCTTCCAGGATTTTAGCATGTTCTTTAATGGCAGGGAGAAGATTATGTTGCTCGACAATTTCCTGCGAACGCTGTTGCAGCCACTCCTGTAGCTGGGAAACAGGAAGTTCTTCTTGTGCATCCTTCGGCGTACTTTTCAAAAAAGACACTGCTTTTTGCAGCCAACTCACTTACACCACCTCTATCAGAAACCCCGGTTAGTAATATATAATGATTTCTGTAGGAAAGGATATAGGAAATATAGAAAAAGGTGAAAAAAGTTAGCTGCGATTCCCTGCGGTATTATATACTGGCCCGGGGCTCGAAAAGTTGAAGCTGTTTCTCTTTGCGTGAATAGGCTTCCTTTTCAATGGTCCCGTTCTTAAAATCAGTTTTATAATCGGCGATGAAATAATGAGAACTATCATCAAAAACACCTGTAGCAAGATCTGCGCTATCTCTCCGTAGTCTCGCATCACCACCGATGATCGGCAGCTTTGCGGCCCAGGTGTCGCGATCAATGTAATCCATGGCGACCACCATGGCTAAGCGGTGCAGGGAGAGAGAAAGGTCCTTCAGAGACTTGAATTTCCCCTGCACTGTTTTTGCAGCATCGCCAGGGTTATCGGCGGCAACAGTTTGATACAAAGTGGCGTATTTTTTTAGATGCTCTTCGGTGATAGGGACAGCATCGTTAAAATGATAATAGTTATAAGTCGCTCCTCCGAAACAGTTTTTTAAAAGGCCGCCATAATGAAAATGATCCTTGAACGAAAGTCTTGTCTGTGGGTTTTGGGTGATGGTGCCTAATGCGGAAAAGCGTAAAAGATTTCTAAAATCTCGGTCTGTTTTTGAGACACCTACCTCCAGGATTCCTGCGCCTGCGCCATTAACGATAGCTGCCTCCCAGCCATATTTAGAAAGATACAAAGAATCATTTATACACGCAAAATGTTCAAGATCGTAGGTCATTAGACCATGTCACTATTGGATATTTATAAATTTTGTTGAGATAGGCTATGTCCTGAATGTGGTTAGCGCGTGAATTCGAGCGATTCTATTACAATACATTCCATTGCACCAAGGGGATGCAAGAAAACTGAAAACTATCAGTTTTCTGCACAGAAATATGATATTCTTCATATTTCTTGTGCTCCCTACGGGAACGGTGCATTAGTAAAACATATACGAAAAGCGAGTCCGCGCTAACCCGAATGAAAATGAGATTCTGGACAGAGACGATAAGGCTAAACTCTTCATTTCCCTGACACTATCTCTAACACATCTGAATGTTTCAAAGCATAATCTTTACCGACCGTCTTCTTGGTCCGTACATCCTTGGCGCAGATGAAATTCTTACCGAGATCAGTATGCAGCTTGTAGGCAAAATCCAAAGCCGTGCTTTTGGGAGGCAGCAAGAAACAATCCGGCAACACATTCCCATCCTTGTCTTCCAGTTTGCTCACTCCGCCGGGAAAGATAGCCAGGTATTGCAAGAGCTTGAACACCGCGTTGTCCAAGGCATCCTGGACGCCAGTAGAATGATAGACATCCAAAATTTTCTGCTGGATGAACTGCAATGCTTTCTTCTGTTTCTCATTTAAGGTATCTTCTTGCAAAATCTTGAAATTATTTTCACCGGGAATATATTCGATCAATCCTGTTCTAGCCGCCTCTCGCAGCGCGATCTCCGCTTCCGCTGAACAGGGGATAAACTGATATTCAGAAAATTCCTGCCGCAATAGTTTCAGGTTCTCGGCAGCGGTATGGACATCTGCCTTGTTGCAGGCGATCAGCATGGGTTTTGTTTTCTTCCTCAGGTACACTGCCAGATTTTTCAAGTCATTTTCCGTCCAGATAGTAGGTCTTTCTTTATTCAAACTTAGCTTTTCTACCGCTTCTTCGATCATCGCTTCCGTCACTTTAAGACCGGAAAGCTGTTTAGCCAAAGCCTTTTGAATCTCTATTTTCTCCTGCATCACCGTTCGTGCAAATTTCTCCCAGCCTTTCTGGATGATGCCCAGGTACCAGAAATCCAATTCCACTTCCAGAAAACGCACATCTTCCCGAGGATCATAACTTCCTGCCTCTACTACTTCTCCTTTCTCATTGGTGGAACCGGAAACATCGATGACATGGATCAATGCGTCGGCTTGACGTAGATCATCTAAGAATTGGTTGCCCATGCCTAAACCCAGATGCGCCCCTGGCACCAAACCGGCAACATCTAATAACTGCACCGGCACGAAACGAAATTCCTTCAGCACATAGCCGTTGCGCGGATTGGAAACTTTGCCAAATTCTCTGGCCACATCTTTTACTTTGACATATCCGACTCCAGAATTAGGTTTGATGGTTGCGAAAGGATAGTTAGCTATCTCTACCTCTGCGAGGGTAGCAGCTTTAAAAAAAGTGCTCTTTCCTACGTTTGGTTTTCCGACTATTCCTATAAGCATGTTTTTTTTCCATGCTTGTAGGCTCCGAATGCAATGAGGTTGCCTATAAGCATTTTCGTATCTGAATTCACTACATTTATAAATCTTAACCCTGTCCTCGTAAAGATGAGTTTTGCTTTCGGACATCTCCTCGGCGCATGGTGCGCAGGAAAGATCTACGAATATTTTTCTAAAAAGAAAATCAGCCATTATGCCTGGGGTTTCTTATTGTTGGGCGGCCTTTTACCGGACGGAGATTTCCTGCTGGACTGGACCTTTGGAACAGATCTTCACCGCACTTTTAGCCATTCCCTGTTACTATTGATACTCGCACCTTTAGCAGTCTATCTCTTTTACAGTATTCTTAAGCATCCTGAAAAAAAGCACTTTGCATTTTTCATCGGGTTAGGGATTTCCATGCATCTTTTCTTAGATGGATTTTCCACTTACGGTATCCCTTTGCTCTGGCCGCTGACCGGATATTTCTCTTTCTTCTCTGGATTCACTCCCGCTATTCCGGAAGGCGGATTGCTGCAGGGAGACGCAGGGATATTAGTCTATAAAATGAAACTCGCGGTAGTGGATATGGCCATCGGCACGGCCTGGATATTTTACCTGTGGTTTAGGAGACGGATACAATTTTGAAGTTATTTCCCGATAAGGCTAAACATTTATATATCTCATTTTCTTCTTCAAATACGTGCCAGCGAAAGTAGCTAATCCTTTTGGAAAAGATAAAAATTAATTCATACCCATCTTTCCAGAATTCAGTCCGCTCAAAGTG
>JAUSJN010000017.1 GCA_030647325.1 Nanobdellota archaeon
GCCAAAGCAAAGAACCAGGCCTTGAAAGCTGCAGGGATAATTGTCCCAGATTCTTTCGAACAATTGGAAGAAACAATCAAGAATGAATTTCAAAAATTATCAATTCCAGCTAAAGCAGAAATTCATCCAAAAACCGTTCCTATCGATTACTCTGAAGCGCTCAAAGAAGGAATAGTCAGAAAGAACACTAACATCACCTCCACTATCTCTTCAGATCTCGGAGAAGAGCCGACGTATGGAGCAATTGCTATCAGCAAAGTGATGGAAGAAAATTATTCTTTAGGAAAAATACTTGCTCTGCTCTGGTTCAAGAAAGAACTTCCTGCCTACTTCACTCAATTTTTAGAGAGATGCATCCTCCTTACTGCAGATCACGGCCCGGCTGTTTCTGGAGCGCACAATGCTATTGTTGCAGCTCGAGCAGGAAAAGATGTCATCTCTTCTTTATGCAGCGGATTACTTACTATCGGACCACGATTCGGTGGCGCGATCGACGATGCCTGCCGCCATTTCAAGAACGCTGTTGACACCAACACTGCCCCAGCAGCCTTTGTGGGAGAGATGAAACGGAAAGGCACCCCTATTCCGGGTATAGGCCATAGGGTAAAATCTATCCGCAATCCAGACCAAAGAGTAGAGCTGCTCAAACAATTTGCCCGGCAGAATTTCCCCTCTACTAAACATCTTGATTATGCTTCACAAGTAGAAAAGATAACCACCCAGAAAGCAGAAAATTTAATTTTAAACGTTGACGGCTGCATGGCAGCATTATTTCTCGATGCTCTTGGATCATCCCAAAAATTCAGCGAAGAAGAGATCAAGGAGATCATAGAGATCGGCTACATGAATGGCTTATTCGCCCTTTCCCGGAGCATCGGCATCATCGGACATGTCTTGGATCAGAAAAGACTGAAAGAAGGATTGTATAGGCATCCGACTGAGGATATATTATATTTGCAGGAAAAATAAAGAAAACAGACCGCCCACATTACAACAAATTTTATAAACCAGTCCCAGTTTTGAATCGATAAGGTGGCTTACGATTGAGTGAAGAAAAAAAACATCCAGATGAGGAAGTTATAGATTTCTCTAAGATAAAAAACAAGATAACTGGATTATTTGATAAAAAGAAATCTGAGCAGGCTAAACACGCCTCCCGGGATGCAAAACCGGCGGCTGATGATTCACTTTCTATCGACTACCAACAGATAAAAGGTGCAGCCAAGAAACATGCCAGATGGCTTATCCCCCTTGTCTGCATCCTTATTGCAGTATTCGTTTCTGTCTATCTGCGGACTATGCCTCAGCGCATGCCTGTTGCTGATGAATGGGCTGGGAATACTGTCACTAATTATTATCAAGGTTTGATCCAGGAGCAGATAAACCAGCAGTACCCATATCTGCCGGACCAGAATAAGCAATCTCTTATAGAGAAAGAATGGCAGAATTTTCAGAAACAAAACAAGGAAAATCTCGCTGCGCAGACCAAGACTCTCTCCCAACAATATCTGGAACAATTTAAAGATGAAGAAGGAACCTTATATTTATTAGGCATTGATCCTTATTATTATTACCAGCAAACTGAATACGTGCTTGAGAACGGTTTTCCCGGAACCAGGATAGATGAAGAAGGGATGATCTGGGATGACTACCGGTTAGCTCCTCTCGGAAGAGAAGGATATTGGAATTTTCACAGTTGGTTCGGAGCGGTATGGCATAAGTTTCTGAATCTATTCGGTGATTTTTCCTTGATGTATACCTTCTTTTTTGTCGGAACCATATTTTCCGCATTGACCGTGATCCCGGGATTTTTTATAGGAAGAAAGCTGACCAATAATAATGTCGGGGGATTTTTCACTGCCTTCCTCTTGGCCGTCGCTTCATTTTTCGTGGCCAGAACAACCGGAGAAAGTTCCGATACTGACGTCTACTCTGTCTTTTTTCCGGTGCTCATCACCTGGTTATTTTTGGAAGCGCTTGATGCCCAGGAAAAGAGATGGAAAATCATCTGGATTTCTCTGGCGGGCCTCGCCACCGGATTATTTGCCTTCGCCTGGACTGGCTGGTGGTATATTGCTCTATTCATTCTGGCGACTATGCTTTTCCAGATAGGTTACTCACTTCTCAGCCAATGGAAACAGCTGGACAGTGCCTTAAAATCAAAAGAAGTAAAAGAATCAGGCGCACTTCTCGGAGGATATGCCCTATTGATAGCGGTGTTTGTGATTATCTTTACCGGCGTCACCGATTTTATGAGACTGTTATCCGGGCCATTCAAATTCATCAATCTTAAAGCAGTAGCCGTAGATTCCTACTGGCCTAATATTAAAACAACTGTTGCCGAGCTCAATGTTGTATCCCTGCAAAACGTTATCGCTACACTTGGCGGAAAATTGTTGCTTCTTCTGGCGATCGTCGGCATCATGATCCTGCTGCTGAGAAAGAATGCTCACGGAAAAAGAGAGCCGCACCTCGGCTTTCTCTTAGCCTTATGGTTAGCCGCATCTCTGTTTGCAACCACCAAAGGAGTCAGATTCATACTGCAGGCCACACCGATCTTTGCCATTGCTGTAGGTACATGCCTAGGATTATTTTGGTATTATGCCTCGCAATGGATCTCCAAAGAACTGAAAATTAACCAGAATATAACTAAAGTTACGGTTTTTCTATTGCTTGCCTTGCTGCTCATAAGTCCGGCAAAGGCAGGATACAGCCAAGCCCACAATTCCGTTCCCAGCATGAACGATGGTTGGTATGATACGCTCATCAAAATCAAAGAAGAAGCGCCAGAAAATATCATTATAACTTCATGGTGGGATTTTGGGCACTGGTTTAAGGCCATCGCCAGCAGACCGGTGACTTTTGATGGGGGAACACAAACCTCTTGGGGAGCTTACTGGGTGGGAAGATCATTGTTGGCTAATGACGAGAGATCAACCGCTGGCATAGTGCGGATGTTGAATTGCGGACAGAATGCCGCTTTTGATGAACTAAACAAAGTATTTAATGATACGCCAAAGTCCATCCAGTTGCTAAATGAGATGGTCGTTCTGGAGAAAGATGCTGCACTTCAAAAATCAGAACAAGCAGGATTGACTGGACCGCAAGCCACTGCGGTGGTAAAATATACTCATTGCGACAATCCTCCTGAAGATTATTATATCACCTCAGAAGACATGATCGGAAAAGCTGGCGTCTGGGGACATTTCGGCAGCTGGGATTTCACCCGCGCAGTGATGTACCAAAAAGTCAAGAAACTTGAAAAGAATGAAGCGATATCTACTTTGATCGATGAATTTGGATTGACTGAAGAGCAGGCTGACCAGTATTATGCCGAGATAACCTCTAATGAAGCTGACCGCTGGATCTCGCCCTGGCCAGGATATATTAACGGAATGCAGCCCTGTGAAACTGTTTCAGAGAGCATGCTTCATTGCGTTGGTTCACTTCAAGGAAAGGGCTTCATCATAAATATTGACCTGGCCGATCATTCAGCTAAATTTGAGAGTCAGAACGAAATATATCCAAACTCTATGGTCTATCCCACGCCAGACGGAGTTATGGAAAAGAAATTTTCCGATTCTGGAACTACTTCCGGATTCTCCATAGTCCTCATTCCTAATGGAAGTGATTATGCCTTGCTTCCTACAGACCCCCTGCAGGCTAACAGCATGTTCACTAAACTGTATTTCTTAAATGGGCATGGGCAAAGCTGTTTCAGCAAGTTTGACGAAGCCAAGAACATCAACGGCGGGAAAATAGTAACCTGGAAAGTCGATTATGACTGCGGACAGAAGAATGAAGTCTTCTTTACTGAACAGGATTAAGGCGAATATACTTAGTTTTTCCTGTTCCATAATTTTTATAAGGGGCATTCCTGCTCGTTCAATCCATGCTTAATGAGGTTGTTGAAGTAGTCATTATTCCTGCCTACAACGAAGGTAAAACTATCTTTGAAGTCATCAGCAAGACCAGGGATTTCGCCCAGAACATCATGGTGGTCGATGACGGATCGCAGGATAATACTGCTTCAGAAGCCGCTAGGGCTGGCGCGATGGTGTTGCGGCATAAAGTAAATCTGGGGAAAGGGGCGGCCTTGAAAACTGGCTGCGATTATGCCTTCAAAAATGGAGCGCAAAAAGTGATTACCATGGATGCGGACGGCCAGCATGACCCTAAAGAGATACCTTCCTTCATCAAGGCCTTAGAAGAGCATGATATCGCTTTTGGCAGCAGGAAAGCGCCAAGATCCATGCCTTTCGTATTCAAATTCGGCAACAAAGTGCTTACTAAGACCCTGCGCATCTTATACGGAGTTACCGTCCAAGACAGCCAGTGCGGATATCGAAGTTTCACCATCGATGCCTATCCGAAATTGCGCTGGGAAGCGAACGATTATTACGTCGAGACGGAGATGGCTATCCGCGCCGGCAAGAAAAAGTTAAAACATACTACTGTCTCCATAGAGACAATCTATGCAGACCGATACAAAGGCACGACCGTGCTTGATGGAGTAGCTATCGTATTCAAAATGATCGGGTGGAAAATATGGCGTTAAGTACAACTTTTTGGATTCAGTTATTAGGGATAATGTTTGGCACAGCCATGATGTATTTTACCTTCGTCAAATACAAGAGAAAAGAATTAAGCAAGAAAGAAGTTTTGATCTGGTTCGCCGGATGGATACTTATGGTGATGGTAGCCATAAAACCATCTTCCCTGGATTTCATCAGCAGCAACCTTAACTTTTATCGCCGCCTGGACTTCTTCGTCGTACTTGGATTCTTCGTTATCTTAGGTTTAGGTTTCTTTAATTACAGCACCGTGAAAAAATTAGAGCGGAAATTAGAGAGATATGTACGCAAAGAAGCTATAGAAGAAGCAGAAAATAAAATGAAAAAATGATCGATGAGTCCAATGAAAATTCTTTTTGTCTGTGAAAATTATTATCCTCATTATGGCGGTGCGGAAGTCCTGTTTAAGAATCTAGCCGAAGGTTTTGTTAAAGAAGGGCATCGCGTAGCTATAGTCACTACTTTACTGCCGGGAACCAAAAGATCTGAAGAGATAAACGGCGTGAAAGTGCATCGCGTCTCCTGCTTCAATAATCGTTACCTTTTCTCTTTTTTGTCGATCCCAAAAGTCCTGAGATTAGCCAGAAGAGCTGACCTCATCCAGACCACCACATTTAACGGAGCTCCTCCGGCTTGGTTGAGTGCAAAGATAGCTAAAAGACCAGTAGTATTGACCGTGCATGAGGTATGGGTAGGAAAATGGAAAGAAGTGACTGATTTCACGGGGATGAAAGCAGCTATGCACGATCTCTTGGAGAGAACTTTATATCTCCTTCCCTTCGACAGATACGTCTGTGTTTCTAATGCTACCAAAAAAGACCTTTTACAGCTAGGGATCAATCCGGAAAAAGCTGCTACCATCTACAATGGATTTGATTATGATTTCTGGAAAGTAAAAAATTTCAGTGCGGCAGCGGCACAAAAAATGCGTAAAGATCTTGATCTAAAAAAGAGATTTGTCTGTCTATCCTGGGGAAGGCCCGGAAGTTCAAAAGGATTTGAATATCTCATCAGGGCTGCCCCGTATCTTCAGAAAAAAATTCCCAACGTAGTGATCCTGCTCATGCTCGGATCTAAAGAGAAATACCAGCAAAATTACCACAAAATCAAAGGGTTAGCCGACCAGCATCAAGACCTCGTAAAAATAATTCCTTCCGTGCCTTATCAACAACTGGGAAATATCATCAGAGCCGCTGATTGCGTTATCATTCCTTCATTGTCTGAAGGTTTCGGCTACAATGTCTTGGAAGCAAGTTCTTTAGGCGTGCCGGTGGTGGTCAGCAACGCCGGTTCTTTACCAGAGATAGTATCTGGAAAGCATCAAATTTTCCGAAGCAAAGATAGCCTGGATCTTGCAGAAAAGGTGCATTTAGTCGCAGGCAAAAAGCTGAATGATAGGCCGCCACAAAAATTTGAATGGCCGACCACCATCAGCCAATATCTTGATATCTACCAGACTCAGATCAAAGAGTAATAAATTTTATAAAGCAAAGTCAGGCACTTTTAAGCATGAAAGGCACTATTATCTCCTTTATCGGCACTGATGGGGCTGGAAAAAGTACTATCATTGCTGAATTAAAAAAGAAGCTAGAATCAGGACCGTCAACCAAGGTAAAAACAGTGTATTTTGGCTGGAGACCATTTCTTCCTACTACTAAATTACTTTCTTTCATCTTGAAAAAGAAGAATTATCAGATCGCTGATAAGATGAATAGTAATAGCTCTAAAGAACACAGATTCAGCCTCTTTCAGGAGATAATGCTGGGTTATTATTATATTGAGTACCTGAGCCGCTATATATTTCAGTTAAGGCTTTCCTCTTCTAAATCTATAACGCTGGTAGACCGCTATTTTTATGACATGTATGCGCATTATCGCTACGCTGAACAGAGCCGCATTCTCCCTACTCTGCTAAAGATAATGCCTAAACCATATCTCACTTTCTTCCTCACCGTCGATATCCAAACTGCAAAAGAAAGAAAGCCAGAGATGGATCTTGAATTATTGCAGGAGCATTATCATCGTTATCAAAAGCTTTCAAAACTGATAGATGCAAAAATCGTAAAGACCGATCAGCAACTTGAGCAGTCAGTCGATGAAATTCTTAACATAATAAAGGAAAAAAATAACTCTCCCCTTACATCATGAAAATAACCTATTATGTGCATGACCTGCATTTTCCTCTTCGGGAAGGAATCAGGAAGCAGGCCTGGTGGCTGGCTCAGGCCATGCAGAAAGAAGGGCATGAAGTAGAGATCATTTCCACCGCACCGGTCAATAAAAAAATAATCAGGGAAGGTATCCCTATTACTTACACTAAGCCCTGGAGAATCAGGCTGGTAAGAGAACTACAAGCAGATATAATCCATTACCTTATCCATCCTACGCCCATAATTATCCCCTTTCTGCTCTTTTCAAAAGCTAAAACGCAATATCTAACAGTACACGACGGAGCGCTTAATTTATTCTGGAAGAGAATCTGGTGGCCATTTCTCAAACCGATCATGGATGCAAAGATAAACAAGATCACTGTCCAGACGGAATATCAAATGCGTTTGCTGCAAAAAAGCTCTTTAAACATTCCAGCGGTTAAAATAGCGCCTCTTCTTCCGCTTCCTCAAAAAAAAGTAATAAAAAACAGAAACAAGATTCCTACTTTATTATTTATGAGTCATCTCCATCCCTCAAAAGGAATAATGGAAGTGCTCAAAGCATTTACCATAGTTCGCAAAAAAGTACCAAAAATACAGCTAGTCATCGCTGATAGTGGAATTACACAAAACAAGAATATCTACGAATATATCCAAAAAATAAATCAGGGAGACATCATTCTCAAGACTATCGTCAATCCGCCAGAAGAACTTGCCCAAGCCTGGGTCTATCTCTATCCCCTTAACACCGCCCGGGAAACATTTTCCATTCCTTTGTCCTTAATTGAAGCGATCCAAACCAAAACTCCTTACATTTCCACCAGCGTAGGTGGTATTCCTGAATACTTTGACTCTAAGTCTCTGGTTCCTCCTCGCAACCCCAAGCTGTTGGCCGAAAAAATACTTGAACTTATCAAAAAACCAGTTGTGTATCCTCTCAAAAAAGAAAGTAACAACAAAAAAGTGATACAGGAACATCTAAGATTATATGCCTCTAATTAATAAGATTTAAAAATTAACAGCACTTCAAAATATCATGCAAGTAGTCATTCTGTGTGGTGGTAAAGGAACTAGAATGGGCTCTCTCACTACCGAAACTCCCAAGCCTTTGCTTAAGGTAGGAGATAAAGCGGTCTTATGGCACTTACTGAAAAGATTTTCCAGTTTCGGCCATAATGAGTTTATACTCTGCTTAGGATATTTAGGCGATCAGATCCAAGAATATTTTTCCCAAACAGAAAACCGAGAAAAAAATTGGAAGATCCATTTCGTTGACACCGGATTAGAATCCAGCAAGTCGGAAAGGATCATGAAAATACAGCATCTCATCACCGAAGAAAATTTCTTACTGAGTTATGGGGATGACCTATCTGCGGTAAATGTCCCTGCTCTGACCGAATTTCATCTCCAGCATGGAAAAGCGGTCACTCTTACTTCCGTTCCTTTATATTCAAACTTCGGCGTCCTGGAGTTAAACGAAAAGAATCAAGTCAAAAAATTCAGAGAAAAGCCGCGGTTATCGGAATACTGGATCAATGGTGGTTTTTACGTCTGTAACAAAGAAGTGCTGCAGCATCTGCATAAAGGTGAATTTGAAGAGAAAGTGCTGCCAGAATTAGCAAATGATGAAGAAGTGGTCGCCTTTAA
>JAUSJN010000071.1 GCA_030647325.1 Nanobdellota archaeon
TCTTAAAAATAGCCTTTAAAATAGCTATATTCATGCATACTTTAGAGCTAAATTCACCGGTAGGAGATTGGGACTGCCTCAAGGCTGCGGTCTATAATGGAGCTAATTCAGTCTACTTAGGTATAAAATTCTTTAATGCTCGGCGTTTAGCTAAAAACTTCTCCCTGGAAGAGTTGAAGGATGCGGTTTTCTTTGCCCATCTGCATGGAGTTAAGGTCTATCTGACGTTCAATACCTTAGTGCGTAATGAAGAATTGCCGATGTGGTTCAAGACTTTAGAACAGGCTTATTTAGCAGGTATTGATGCGGTCATCCTGCAAGAGGTTTTCCTCGCTCCCTTGATCAAGAAATCTTTTCCTGGCTTACGTATCCATGCTTCCACTCAGTCCAGCATGATGAACTATCATGGGATCAATCAATTTCCGGAAATGGATCTGGTAGTGCTGGCGCGGGAATTGGATCAGGCAGAAATAAAGATCATCCGTGAACATACCGGTAAAGAATTAGAAGTGTTCGTGCATGGCCATCTGTGCATCTCTTATTCAGGCCAGTGTTTGATCTCTTCCCTGATCGGGAAGCGCAGCGGCAATCGCGGAGTCTGCGCCAGCAGCTGCCGTAAGACTTACAATAATGACGGTTATCTGATCAGTGCCAAGGATTTGATGTTAGCGAATAGTATCGATAGGATCTACAAGTTGGGGATCAATGCGGTGAAGATTGAAGGGAGGATGAAAAGCCATGAATATGTGGCTACTACTACGAAGACTTATCGCCAGCAGATCGATGCGGCAGCAAAAAATAATTTTAAACTTATCTCCGCACAGCAGGTTGATAATCTCAAGATGGGTTTCAACCGCGATTTTACCACCGGCTTTTTTGAAAAAAACAAATCCATCGTAGGAAAAGAGATGCCCATGAATCGAGGTATCTATCTGGGTGACGTGTACAAAGGACTAGTGGAATTACAACATGATCTGCATGTTCTTGATGGTATAGGTTTCTGGCATCCGCATTTTGAAGGAAAGTTGAAAGGCGGAGTCGCTTACAAAATTTATCATGAAGGCGTAGAAGTACAACATGCTAAAAAAGGAGAGAAGGTTAAGATACCATCACCATTTTTCTTTAATGGTGCGCAAGTATATTTAACCTCACAAAATCAAGGAGAAAATATGCTTAAAGAAGAGTTACTATCTCTGTCTCTAAAAGTTATCGCTAAAGTAAATCAGCCCTTAACTTTTGAATTTGAGGATATCATGGTTCAATCTCCTATTACTCTGCAAGCAGCAGAGAAACATGCTTTGACGGAAGAGCAATTAAAATCAGAATTGCAAAAATCTTTCCGCTTTGGTATTCACTGGAACATTATAGATTTACAATTAGATCCTGTTTTTTTACCGAAACGGTTCTTGCATCAGACTTTACAAGAGCTGGAAGCAAAGCTTCGGGAAAGAGTGGTTCCTTCTCGGACTTCAAACTTTACAGGAGTTCCTGCTGCTGTTCCTAAAGCAGTAGAGCAGAAACCAAAATTGATAGTGAAGGTCTATTCTACAGCGCAGTTAGAAGAAGCAAATGCTGCGGGCGTGTATGCGATCTATTATGATGTGTTTAGTTTCGACCTGGAAACGGCTAAAAAATTATGTACGAACGCTAAATTATTTGTTGATACCCCAGTGGTAGTGACTGATCAAGATATCGAGAAGATTCAAGAAATAGTAAATAGAATTAAACCAGATGGAATAACTATCGGTAACTGGGGATCGCTGGCGGTGAAATTTTCCGGCGAGAAGCATGGGAAATTCTCATTGAATGTCTTTAATGATATCAGTGTTGCGGCATTGCGTGGGAAGGGTGTGTTACCTACTATCTCGGCAGAGCTTAACGCTAAACAAGTATTGAATATGAAAAATAAAGAGTTTATCTATTATGCGCATGGGCAGATCCCGGTGATGCATTTCAAAGGAGCATATCCACAGAAAGCATTGACCGATGAGATGCAATATACTTTTCCCTTGCGTACAGTAAATGGCAATACCGAGATGCTGTATTCCAGGCCGATCGCCGTTTTTGAGAAAGTACATGAATTGATCGATGGCGGGGTGAAGTGGTTCTTATTGGATCTAACTCGAGATACGACCACCATCATCAAGGCCTACCAGAATCTGATCAATGGGGTAGAGCAGGATATCTCCATGTTAAAGAAAGGCACTACTATCGGAAATTATGTGAAAGGAGTGGCATAGACGAGAAAATTAAAAGAATAAATAAAAAGAAAAAAAAATCAAAATCTAATTCTAGCTTGTTACAGAGTTGGCGTCTAGTGTGACCGCGGTCTGTGCTAGCGCTTTACCCTTCAGTGTCGCACCTGTATTCATCTCAACCAGCGTCTGGCTCAATATAATTCCCTTGACGTTAGATGTAGTTCCAAGTGTTGCTTGACCAGCAACCTGCCAGAAAATATTCTTTGCCTGACAGCTACCGCTCAGAGTAACAATGGCTCCGTTGCCAATGGTGAGATCCTGCGCTATCTGAAAGATGAAGACCTGATTTGCGTCGCCCTGACAGTTAAGGGTGACACCATTATTTATCAGAACTCCTGTCCCCCATTTATAGAGACCGGGTGCGAGAGTCATCCCGCTGATATCTCCTGCTCCCAGTTCTGTAGCAGTAGGGTTTGTCCTTCCTGCGGCATCAGTGTAAGCAGTTTCCATGTCGCTTACGGCTGTAGTCATTTTAGCTGGAGTAGGTGGAGTATAGTCAGCTGCATA
>JAUSJN010000019.1 GCA_030647325.1 Nanobdellota archaeon
ATAGAGGATGCTAAATCCAAACAACGGGAACTTTCTCCATGGACAACGATAACCTTCCTAGGTTGTGGTGTACAACGCTTGATGAAGTTCATCAACTGTCTGCGGTCAGAGTGGTTAGTGATCTCTACTCTATGCACGTCCATGTTGATCTTGAATACTTCGGTCTTAGCACCCTCTCGGCGTACGATCTCCTTGTCTCCTTCCCTAATTTTATGTCCCAGACTTCCAGGAGGCTGGTAGCAGCTGAAGATGAGGGAATGTTTTCTATTCTCGCAGAGGTTTTTCAAGTATTCAACAGAAGGTCCGCCCATGAGCATTCCTGAAGTCGCTAAAATTAAGCAAGCCCCTTCCTCCAGTATGATTTTTTGCCGTTCTTTGTTTGAACCTACTTGTTTAAAGAATGGAGAAAGGAAAGGATTCTGTTCCTGATGGAATATCTGTTCGCGCATGTTACGGTTCATGAATTCCGGATAGGCAGTATGGATGGCGGTGATGTCCCATAACATTCCATCAGCATAGATTGGTGCTTCTGGAATCAGTTTTTCTCTCATCAGTCTTTCACAGATGATCATGACTTCCTGCGCTCTTCCTGAACCTAATACCGGCATCAATACCTTTCCGCCGCGCTCAAAGGTTTCTTTGATTACTTTGATCATGTACTCATCAGCTTCGTTCTCAGCCATGTTGTTATCCTTTCCACCGTAAGTGGATTCAATCATCAAGGTTTCTAAACGAGGAAAGTGTGTGTTTGCTGCTTCTAAAATATTAGTGCGGGCGTACTTTACGTCTCCCGTGTAAGCGAAGTTGTGCAAGCCATTGCCAATATTAAGATGGACAATGGAACTGCCGATGACGTGTCCAGCGTTGTATAGAGTCAAGCGCACGTCGGGAGTAATGTCAGTAACTTCTTCATATTCTAGACAGATGGTATGCAAGACCATCTGGCGGACTTCATCGCTGGTGAAAATTGGTTCTTTCCCTTCCGCGCGTTGAATTTTAATCATATCCAAGTGAAGCAAAGTCATGACGTCACGTGTGGGCAGGGTACAATATACTGGTCCCCGATAACCAAATTTGAAGAGGTAAGGGATCAATCCAGAGTGATCAAGGTGGGAGTGGGTTACCACAACCGCATCAATCTCACCGATGTTAAATTCGGGAGCATCAAAATAAGGATATGCTCCTGCGTCTTCCTGACTGGGATCGATGCCGCAGTCGATGATGACTCTTGATTCCGGCGTCTGAAGCAAGAAACAGGTTCTTCCAACTTGGCGTGACGCGCCAAGACAGGACAGGCGTATCCATTCTTGTTTCTTTTCTCTCAGCCATCCGTCATAGATCCTATGCCCGGTGCGGTTGAGGAACTTTTTTCGCTCATCGGCATTTTCATACAATACGGAACGGACGCTTTCAATCAGCTTGGAGCGGATAGGGGGCATTCTCTTGATGAGAGGGATCCAAAAGGTTTTCTCTCTGATCTCGCGGAGAATCTCTCCCTGCTTACCGATCACCAGGCCTGGTTTTTCGGCATGTACGATGACCATGGACCGCGGCGGATCAAAAATAAATTCATTTGCTCCAGCTTCTGCAGGGATGAGTTCCTGGATGATTTTTTTCGCTTTATCAGGCTCTACGCAGAGGGTAGGATCGGCGCGAAGCTCTATACGCTTGCGGAATTCTTTTACTGCTTCCCTGATCGTCCCTTCATTATCAAAGAAATAATTTTTATCTTTAGTGTAAAGTACGATATTTGCGCCTTCAAAGGCGGCGTCCGAGATCTTGCCTTCTGGCAAAACCTTGATGATTTCTTTTAATATGTCTACCATGGTGTTGTAATTTCTCCTTATTGAGTTTTGTCAGATGATTGTTTAAGTTGGTAATAAAAACGAGATTGGAAAGAAAACTGTATACCTATAATGCGTAAGTAATTTCCTTATGCATCACTTTCTTGATTTCTTTCTCGTTAATTACTACTACATCAATACCATTACCAGATGCGCTGTCCCGCTGCAGAGCAGTATTGACAGATTTCACGGCCAAAGCCACTGCTTCATCGGTACTCATATCTTTCTTGTATTGAGTTTCCAAGACGCCGTAAGCGAATACTGACCCGGATCCTGAAGAGATAAAGTCAGTGATCCTGGTAATGCTTCCGTCTGGGAATAGATCGTATAGGTGCAAACCATGCACGTCTTTTCCTCCTAAAAGGAAATGAGCGATGCCTGGAAACATGCTTGGCCTGCGAAGGCTAGAGTATAATATCCCTCCTAAGAGATTGGCTGCCTCTTTAGCAGAAGGTCTTTTGTAGGTGCGGACTTCCTTCAATTTAAGTTCCGCGCGGATAAGCTTGATAGTGAGTTGGGCATCGGATACGGTCCCGGCGATGGTGACGGCAAAATCGTCTGAGATAACATGAACTTTGTCAGCCCGCTTGTCCACAATCATGTGACCGGCAGTGGCTCTTTTATCGGCTGCAAGTACTATCCCGTCCTTGCAGACAATCCCTACGGTTGTAGTACCTGTCTTTAGACTAGTCTCTTCCATCTTTAATCACCAAGAATGCTTAACATCTATCATATGTTTAGGCTATAGAAATGGTTGTTATTTTTAAATATTTCGGTCAGGGATAAAAAGCCCCAGGGGAGATTTGAGGAGCCACTCCCGCACTGGACAAGTCCGGCTAAAGTATATAAAACCTTTCGTAACTCTAAAATCTAATCGAAAAAGAGAGGATGCAAAATCATTCATAAAATTCTTTCAGCCTGGGCAGAGAAGAAATTTAAGAGGTTTCGCTTAACTTTCTCTTTTTCTAAAGCTCCATTCTTTTGTTATCAGAAAGATTGGAGGTAATCAAATGAAATTAGATTTGTCAAAATTACAACTAAGTAATCATGATAGAAGGCAGAATATTACATTTCCAAGTAAACTAAGCCCAGAGCTTGCAGAACTTATTGGAATCATAATAGGTGATGGGCATTTATCTGTAATCAAGAGAAAAAATCATTTAGTTGGAAATTTTACTCAATCAACTGTCTTTATTGCGGGAAACAAAGAAGAACAGCAATATAATAACTATATCTCTTCCTTATTTAAGAGAATTTTTAATTGCGATTTATCTTATCGGGAAGATAAAAGGTCAAAAGCTATTCTTCTTGCTAAATATTCTAAAGGGATAGTGCGATATTTTCATGACGTTTGCGAGGTTCCTCTGGGGAGAAAAACACTGAGTGCGCGAGTTCCAAGCATAATTTTACAAGCAGATTCTCAGATGAAAGCGGCGTTTCTACGTGGTCTTGCCGATACCGACTTTTATGTATCTTTTAAGAACAAAAATAAGAAGGGTTATTCTTATCCCGTTATAGTTGGTTCTTTCAGAAGTGAACAACTGATACGAGATTTAGAGAAAATCTATACTTCCTTAGGTTTTACTTATTCATGTTGTTATAACCTTCAGAGAACCCATAAGATTTTTGGAAGATATGTAATGCATTCTATTTATCTTAATGGGAAGAAGAATTTCCAAAAATGGGTGGAAATCGTTAGTTTTTCAAATGGGAAGAATTCGCTAAAAGTTAAGGAATGGCGTTTGATAGGTGAATGTTCTCCTAAAAAGGAAGCCCCAGGGGAGATTTGAATTCGGGGGTATTTTATACCGCTCCCGACCTCCTGATATCTTGCCATGCTTTGGTTGCTTTTGGAAACATAGCCGATAAGTACAAGTCAGGTACTCTACCACTAAGCTACTGGGGCCTAAAGCTAATCTCAGAATGTTCCTTTATTAAGTTTTTGCTGAATACGTAATGATTAAGTGAAAAATATCATCTACTGATGTGAAGGCCAGGCTTTGCTGGGGAAGAAGGTCTCGCCCTGCGCATATGGCAAGTAGGTCTTCAGCTGGAACCATTGCTTGATGAAGGTCTGCATCACATAAGCTTCACGATACAATTCACGCTGGCGCTCTTCTAACTTATGCTTATAGGTTCTCGCGGTAAAGACGTCTAAGACATGTCTTAAGAAGGGATGTTTTTCAAATTCATATTCGTAATTTTTTTCGATGAAAGGTTTGATGCTGATCTCTATCTCTCCCTTGTCAGCCTTGATCTTTTTTCCGTCTTTGACAATCTCTGCTGAACCTAACCCTAAGATGTGGAAGTCGACGTCTAAGTAGTAGGTAAGATAACTGACTTCTTTCCCATCCTGCTTGACTGAAGGCATCCCTTCCGCGGGTTTCCAGGCTCTCCAGCGGATCCAGATCTCTTTCACTCCTCCAGTGGTGACTCTTTCTCCATAGAAGCGTTCGAAAGTATCTTGATCAGTCTCCCAGTCCCTCCAGCCGTGTTCCTTGCACCATTCCCATAACTCTTCGTAAAAGCCTTTAAAATCAAACACGTCTTTGTACTTCACTTTGAGCGGACTGAATTCTGGAAAGATGGGTATGAATTTATTTTTATCTTTTCCAAAAGGATTAGCTACTTTCGCTGGCACGTATTTGAAGAAGAAAATGAGATATATAAATGTTTAGCCTTATCGGGAAATAACTTCAAAATTGTATCCGTCTCCTGAACCACAGATACGATATCCAGGCGGTGCCGATAGCCATATCCACTACCGCGAGTTTCATTTTATAGACAAGCATCCCTGCGTCTCCCTGTAGCAATCCGCCATCCGGAATAGCGGGAGTGAATCCAGAGAAGAAAGAGAAATATCCTAACCTCGGCCAGAGCAAAGGGATACCGTAAGTGGAAAATCCATCTAAGAAGAGATGCATGGAAATCCCTAACCCGATGAAAAATGCAAAGTGCTTTTTTTCAGGATGCTTAAGAATACTGTAAAAGAGAT
>JAUSJN010000026.1 GCA_030647325.1 Nanobdellota archaeon
CATTCCTCAGATGATCAGAACGGTCAAATCAAAAGACACCAGCGGCGTAAGCTTAATGATGTTCGTCATATTTTTTATAGCGAATATCATTGCTTTAACTTATGCTCTGTTGATCAACCAAGTTCCACTTATCATCAAATATATCATCGCTCTTGCCACTACCATGATTTATTTGACACTATATGGCGTTTATTATCAGCGCAAAAAGAAAGGTGTTAAGGAAGAAAGCAGAAAATCCAAGGGCACTATTCTTTGGTTCACTGGCTTGTCAGGGAGCGGCAAAACTACTATTGCCGAAAATCTGAAAAAAAAATTAGAGCAACAAGGCAAAAAAGTAGAAGTTCTGGATGGAGATGTCATCCGTAGTACTCTTCACAAAAACCTTGGCTTTAGTCCAGAAGATATCCATGAAAATAACCGGCTGCTCGCATTGCTGGCTAAAGAAAAAGCCGATAATGTTGACTATGTCCTTCTCCCCATTATTTCTCCCTTTAGAGAAGACCGGGATAAAGCGCGTGCGGTGTTGGGAAAAAACTTCGTAGAAGTGTTCATTGACGCTTCAGTGCAAGAATGCATTAAGCGAGACGTTAAAGGGCATTACAAAAAAGCATTGGCGGGAGAGATTAAGAACTTCATAGGCGTAGCCAAAGAAAATCCTTATCAAACGCCATTAAAACCTGATATCACCATAGGAACCTCTAAATTGAGCATTGAAGAAAGTGCCATTAGAATTCTGGAGTTTATCAAAAAGAGAGAGGAAAAGCAAGTTCAATGAACATCGTTCTTATCTCCTCCTCCGCTTTAACCAATAAGAAAGAAGCGACCTGGCTCACTCTCCATTCCCTCGCTAAAGAATACGTCAGGCATGGCCACAAAGTAGTTATCAGCGCAGAAAAAAGTTCCTTGCTTCCGGAAATTGAAGAAACGGAAGGCATAACAGTTTACCGATTGCATCATGGAAAAATATTTGCCGGGAGAAGATCACTTCAAGCCATCACTAAAAGCGAAAACATTTATTTTGATATAATTCACGGCTTCAGTTCCAGTCCGTCGCTGGTCTTAAACACTTTTTTGGCCGGAAGAAAATATCCTAAAGCCAAAACGATACACACCATAAAATCGTACTCAAAATATGGGATACTAAGAACTTTATTCTCCGGTTTGCTTAATTTAGTAGATAGCCTCACTGTTCCAACTGAAAAATTACGCAAAAGCATAAGCAACAACAATTTGCAGGAAAAAATAAAGATTATTTCTTCTCCGATAAATGTTCAAAAATTCAAGCCCAGAGATAGAGAAGCATTGAAAGAGAAGCATGGGTATAAAGGGAAGAAGATAATCCTCTACTACGGGGCCATCCGCGAAGAAAAAGGAGTTGATGCTCTCATTCAAGCCATACCCCTAATTATTAAAGGAGATAAAGAAAAAGAGGCTGAAATAGAATTCATCTTTGCCATCCGCTCCAATGCCGTAGAAAAGAAAGAAAAATATCTGGCTATGGCCCGCAGGCTGGGCTGTGATAAAGACATCAATATCATTTTGGAAGATCTGCCAATCGAAGAATACGTGAGCATGGCAGATATGGTGGTACTGGCTTATCCAAGCCTGATCGGAACAGAGGGCAATCCTTCCTGTTTGTTAGAAAGTATGGCGGCCAAAACACCCGTCATTACTACTAATCTTCCTGAATTGCGCGAAATTGTTGAACCTGAGAAAGATGTGCTGATGGCTGAACCAAAAGACATTACCTCATTGGCGCTTCAGATAAACAGGTTGCTCAAGGACCAGCAGCTGGGAAAAAGATTAGCTGAGAACGCTTATGCTAAATCTAAACAATTTGATGTCAGGATAATTGCCCGGCAGTATTTAGGCCTATATGATGGACTCAATACCAATCAACCAGCAATCTTGAAGTGACAAAACCGATAACCTTCCATTTGTCTTCTTCCTGGCTTTTAGTTCCCATGCGTAGATCATAATTTAGTTTATTGAAAATATCCATCTGCCGCTGCAGTTCAGCAATAGTCTCTTCTGGACGGCGTTGATGCAGGACTTCTGGTGTATTATACAATAATACTGAGATGGTCGGTCTTGGAAAAAGAGAATAAAGTAACTTCCTCCACCATAAAGGGACATTCTTCATCAAAATTATATCTGTACAGTAACGATCGGTGATCACTAACCTCTTACACATCCGTAAGGGAAAAACAACCAACCAATACCTTAACCAGGAATCAGCCACAAACAATACTGAAGAGATGGAATAAAGCATTTTTCTCTTAAAAGAATGAGAAGAATGATCGGTTACTTGCGCGTCTCTTTTCTTTTCCGCACTCTTATATTTTCTGGCCAACCCCATAAAAGGCAAGAGGTGGCTTCTTCCTCTTCCCATATATACAATCACTGGTTTTCGTCTGTTTTCCAGTAAATAACCGTGTAAGGAGTTAACTAAGGTTGATTTTCCCGCTCCATCCGGACCGACGATGCTGATTAGCGGAGCAGGCATCAGCGGACGTTTCCATTTCACCCAGCGCAGGGTAAGAGCGCTCAAGGTAGCAAGATGATTAAAACGCTTACCTACAAAAATGAATAGGAGATAATAGATAGGGATTTTATCAAACTGTTTTGCTTTTACAAGTTTTAACAGTTCTTCAGATTCCTGTTTCGTAAAAACTCTTGACAGATCCTGCACGGTCTTCTGCTCATCTATCTTTCCCTGTTCTAAAAGCGAAGACAGTATCTCTTGATATTTAGGCTTGAAACGCCGTTTTCCTAAGATGGAATGCACTAGCAACATAAGGAAGGTATCATTGTCACTGGGAACATAAAAGAAATCTTTTCTCATTCTATCAGCGATGATTGATTCATCCATATATCTCATGTCATTCCAATGCACTCCGCCTACTTGGACGTCAAAACTGACTTTGATTCCATTAACTAATTTGAAAAAAGCTTTATGCTGCAGAGAAAATTGCGGTTTACGCTGGATAAATCCCTGCTGCTGCAGGATTGCTCTCGCTTTCTCATAATCATCCTTGCCAATGACGATATCCAATCCTTCCCAGGCATGATTCACATCATACAGGAACTCAAAATTACGTAGGGCACAATACCTGATTCCCTGCTGTTCAAACTCAGAAAATATGGCCTTAAAATAATCCTGGGGCAGAGCTGAGGGGGTTATTATTTCTCCTTCCTTTTCTATTTTCTTAACCATTATTTTTTAAAAACCTTTAACAAATTCTTCTTTAAGTCTTGGAAATCAATAATATTAAACAGATACAGCAACAAGATATACATCAAAGTGGCAATAAGAGTAGACAAGACCATTTCTACATAAAGATTATAATGCATCACCCGCATGACATAAAATATCATCATGACAAATACTGAGGCGATCAAAAATAATTTACCCCATTGTAAAAAAGGCAGAGGTACATCGAGATTTTGTAATAATTTCCTGGTAGACAAAACCAGAGACAACGCATACGCTAGAGCAGTCGCCACTGCCGCCCCGTTGATGCCAAATTGGGGGATAAGAAAAAAGTTTAACCCTACATTAAGTATTGCCGAAAGTAGGATTATCTTGGTTACTTGCTTAGGTTCGCCCATGCTGGAAATAATGATATTGTTTACAGAAGCAAGGATAAAGAACATTGAACCTACTAAGAGGATCTGGAAAGCCAAAGCTCCAGCAACATAATCTGCTCCGAAGAAAAGATCCAGAAAAAATCCAGTAAAGGCAAAGAGAGTAAAGATTATAGGGATAATCAAGGCAAAACAATAACTATGTAGCAAAGAGACTCCTTTCGCGAGCTTAGCGGTATCTTTTTTATAATGAAGTTCGGTGGAGATAGGAAATACGATAGCCGAGATGGCCCTGCTGATCTGGATAAAAAAAAGCGCGCTAGGAAGTACAACGTTATAGATCCCAACATCAGTCAGAGAAACAAAATAGGTTAACATCAGTGTGTCGGTGTAACCTATGACTTTTCCTCCGATATCTGCGGCCATCAAAGGCAGTCCGAAACTTAGCAGCTCTTTGGTTGTCTCTTTTAGATTCACCACTTTATGTTTAAAAAATTTAATCTTTTTCTGCACGAACGGTTGATAGATAAAAAAGAATATCACACTTAATATTGCATACGGAATGGCCGCGCCAATGATACCGAAATCATAATGAAATAAAAGTAAGGTAGAAAGCAGAATAAATAGATTCTTAGCCGGCTCCATTGATGAAAAAAGAATAGTTTTTTGAAAAGTATTAAGGAGTGCCTTAGGTATAGTGTACAAAATGCTGGTCATAGTGTAAATGACTAAGATCAGAAGAATGATTCTAGACTCTGGAACTTTAAAATAATGAACTGAAAGATATCTTGAAAAAATAATGATTAAAATGCCGATCAGAGAAGAACTTAACAGTTGCATACCAAAAACTGATACTATTGCGGTCTTGATCTTATTGTAATTCTCTTCTATTCTGGCTTTAGTGACATAATTCACCAGTGCTGTTCCTAGGCCAAGATCACGGAAAAAGAGAAAGAAGAGGATGAAAGTATATACTGAAGCAAATAGCCCATATTGCTCCGGGCCAAGTTTACGTGCCACCACCACCCTGGTGGCATAACTAAACAAGGCAGCGATGAAAGTTGCGGCGAAAATAAAACCAGTACCTCTTATGATCTTCCCAACGTGGTTAGACATGATAAAATCACCAATTATGCTTTTTTAAAGGTAGTGAATTAGAGATCCAGGCACAGAAAAGATGGTCTTTTCTAGTGGACTGCAATTCACCAGGATGGATGATCTCCCTCCGGAGTGCAAGATTTTTCAACAAAAAATCATTCAGTTCCAGAAGATTTTTAAAGCTTCTTTCTGAAGGAGAGGATAATATAATCACATCAATAAAATTAAAACTGTAAATGATGGAAAAGGCTAATTTTTCAGATTATTTAAACATGAATAAAGGTATTAAAAGAGATAGTCCTATGCCGGAGATCAAGGTAGCTTTCTTGTCAAATTTCACCATAAACGGCCTTCCGGAGATTCTTAAAGTGAAGTCTCATCAAGAATCAATCTGGATAGATTATTACAACGCGCCTTACAATCAGTATATTCAGGAGATACTTAACCCCGCAAGCGGATTATACAAAAAAGAGCCAGATCTCATTTTTTTATTGTTAGACGTCGAGCCTTTTTTAGGAGAATTTTTCTTTTTTCCTTATCGCTACAGCATTGAACAAAGAAAAGATCTCGTAAAGGAAAAAATAAAGGAGATTGAAGATTTCCTTACTATCCTGCAAGAACGCAGTAAAGCCAAGATCGTCATCAATGAATTTTTAGTCCCTGCCTACAGCAGCCGAGGGATACTAGAATCTAAGCAGGAATATGGCCTGACAGAATCAATACATAAGATCAATGAACAACTGCGGGACATCTGCAAAAACAATGGTCGCCTCTTTACTTTCCCTCTAAACTCTTTCTGTTCTCACCAAAAATCAAACCCTTTATCTGAACCCAAGATATATTATTTGACTGATATGAAATTCTCCACTGATGGACTTATTGATCTGGCTTCTGAGTACTTGTCTTATATTTACCCTTTAGCTTCTAAAAGCAAGAAATGCTTGGTGCTGGATCTTGATAATACTCTTTGGGGTGGTGTAGTTGGTGAAGACGGTCCAGAAGGCTTAAAATTAGGCCCAGATAAAGAAGGCAGACCTTTTTTAGATTTTCAAAAACTACTTTTAGATCTCTTTGAGAGGGGGATCATACTCGCTATAAACAGCAAGAACAATTACGAGGATGCGATGGAGGTCATACGCAACCATAAATATATGCTGCTGAGGGAAGACCATTTCGCCTGTATTAAGATTAATTGGCAGGACAAAGCGACCAATATGAAAGAGATCGCCAAGGAATTAGAGATAGGATTAGACAGTCTCGTTTTCTTGGACGACGACAGCACCAATCAGGCCTTGATCCGCGAACTTGTCCCTGAAGTCACTGTGATCGATCTCCCCAAGGACGTATCATTATATCCCTCGATCATCAAAAATCTAAAATTTTTTAATTTATTCCATATCACCCCAGAGGACGTAAAACGTGGAAAGATGTATGTTGATCAGAAAAAAAGGTCATTATTGGAATCAGAAATGAAAGATTTAAACACATTTATCAAGCAGTTACAAGTTAAGGTTATGGTCAGGTCGGCTGATGAATCCACCTTGGATCGCATTACCCAGCTTACCCAAAAAACAAACCAATTCAACCTAACTACAAAAAGATACCAAGAAGAAGAGATCTATGAATTATTCAAATCCGCTGATCACCTCATCAAAAGCATCACCGTGGAGGATAAATTTGGCGATTATGGAACTACCGGGGTGGTTATTGTCAAGAAGGATGCTGATAAGAGATGCTGGCATATCGATACCTTCCTGTTAAGCTGCAGGGTTTTAGGAAAAACAGTGGAATTTGCCCTCATGGAAGATCTGATCAAAAGAGCAAAGATGGAGGGCATAGAGAACATCAAAGGTCATTTTATCCCTACCAAAAAAAATAAGCCTGCGGAAAATTTTCTTGAAGAGTGCGGATTCGTGTTATCCAAGGAAGATGACCAAATAAAAGAATATACGTTTGATTTCAGTAAAGAATTTAAAACCAGAATATTAGTGGATGTCGAAGAATGGAAAAGTTAACCCAGCTGATAGCGCGGATATTAAATATTGATGAGAATAGTATCCACGATGCTTCCTCCCCCGAGACCATTTCGGAGTGGGATTCGCTCAATGGCATACTCCTAGTGATAGAGTTGGAGAAAAATTTTAATGTCAAATTCACCATGGATGAGGTCATGGCGGTGAAAAATGTAAGTGATATTAAGGCCGCTCTCAAAAGATATGATGTTAAAGCTGAGGTTATAGGATGATACTGCCATGAAAACTGCTAATGATTATAATTACGAGGAGATCAATATTGGGGACGCATTTGAGTTCAAGAAGGTATTGACTGTCCAAGAGATTGATAGATATGCAGATTTGACCGGAGACCATAATCCGCTGCATTGTGATGAGGAATATGCACGTTCAACTGAATTCGGAAATAGGGTCGTTCATGGTATGCTGGCGGGAAGTCTATTCTCTACCTTAGTCGGCATGGTCTGCCCCGGCAAAAAAAATCTTTATCTTACCCAAAGTTTAAAATTCAGGTCACCTATTTACCCTAATTCAGAGTTGACGGTCAGGGGTAAAATACTTAAAAAAATAGATAGCATGAAAGTCATCATCATAAATACTGAAGTTGTAGTCAATGGAGAAATAGCGATACAGGGAGAGGCGCAAGTCAAACTCATCTAAAATGGAACAAAAATTTGCTTTGATCATCGGTGGATCGGGAGGGATCGGCCTAGAGACCGCAAAAACCCTGTCAAAACAAGGCCTTAAGGTAGGGATCACCTATCATACAAATGAATCAAGGTTGAAAAAAGAATTAAGTGGAAAAAATATTGAGAATCATTTTTTTTACCAGATGGATCTGACTGATGAGGAAAGTATTAAAAAAACAATCTTTAAGATTCTTAAGGAACATAGTAAGATTGATGTAGTTGTCCATTGTGCTACTGCTCCGATTACCAACAAGGCTATCTTTGACCTAAGCTGGGGAGAATTTCAACAGCACCTAGAGGTGCAGATCAAAGGATTATTTACGGTGGTTAAGTCCCTTTCACCCTTGATACAAAAAAATCATGAAATCAAGTTTATCACCGTCTTGACTGAATATTGTTTCGGCAAGCCGCCGATCATGCTTTCCCATTATGTTACAGCAAAATATGGCTTGATGGGATTTGTAAAAAGCATGAGTTCAGAATTGACCGCACATAATTGTACATTTAATATGGTTTCCCCCGGGATGGTGGACACCGCCTTGCTGGATAATCTGAATCCTAAGATCCGAGAAGTCAACGCTTTCAAGAATCCCATGAAAAAAATTGCGCAACCATCAGATGTGGCAGAAGCCATATCTTTTTTGATTTCTGAAAAAGCAGGCTACCTCAATGGGGTAAATATCCTCATCAATGGCGGAAACGTCCTGATGTAGTAAGGTTAATAATTCAAATTAATTATTCTCTTCCAACCATCTTTTTATTGTATTTAGAAATGTGATCGCGGTCTGACAATCGGCGACCCGCGCATCATAGGACAAAGTCAAGTTGAATTTATGTACAGTTTTCTCCCCGTCCCAAGAGACGAATCTTGAAGCTATGGAAAACATGGAAGATTGATGTCCATAAACAGGAGGTGAGACCTGAAATGCCGGAAAAGAATACAGGTTGGTGACGGAAATGGTGCTTGATGCCGTATCTTCAGCTGACAATTCCCCGCGGATATATTTAAGGGCTGACTCTTTGATCTCCTTGGAGATCTCAAAAAGAGATTTGGTGCCGGCATCTTTTATCACTGCCAGTCTCGGCCCTTGGCCAAGATTCACAAAATGTCCCAGGTTGATGGGATCATACAGGGACAGCTTTTGATCATAGTTTGAATTGAACATCGGAAATTCTTTTAGGGCCTTAATGATGGAGAATATCACCATCTCTCCCAGATTCAGGTTAAAATTGTCTTTTTCCTTGATCTTTTTGAGTAATATGTGTACTTTATCATCATCGATTTGGATACAGATTGACGATAATGGTTTTGAGCCTGAGAAAGATATATTTTGGTCATTACCCATCATGTACGCTCCTTATTTACTATCACGAAGGCTACGGCATATTCTTCCGTGTGGGAGATGCTGCAGCTGATATTATTTTTCTTTTTGCCTTTTATATACACCAAAGGTTTTCCCGAAGAAGAATTAACTATCTCAATCTCCTTCATCCCCAACTTATTATTGACGGCTTTTAAGACTGCTTCTTTTGCACAAAACTTTCCGGCAAAAGATATGTACGGTTCGCTCTTGCCCATACAGTAATCTATTTCTTTTTTGGTAAAAATGATGTTTATGAAATTCTCATTAGTGTAAAGGCTCTTAAATCTTACAACACTTTCAATATCGACGCCTGTTAAGACCATGTATGCTCCAGACTAGTCATTGTTAAAACGGAAATGTTCGTTTCCTCCAGCTCTAGGAAGAACTTTAATCTTTTTTGCGGGAACTCCCGAATAGACGCTGTAAGGTTCCACATCTTCAAGAACAACGCTCCCAGCTCCGATCACCGCATGATCTCCTACTTTTACCGGCCCAAGAATACAAGTATTAGCTCCTATATCAACATGAGAACCTATCACGGGGTTCACTTTTCTTCTCTCTTCCATGGTAATGGTCTTCCTTTTTTTGCCCTCTTCCAAGCTGTAAGAAAATTTCCCCCCGATAGTGGTATTTTGCCGTATCAGGCAATTCTCACCTATTTTGCAGGCCGCGATACTTATTCCGTAATAATGAGGGAATCTGGTTGAATAGGGAATGTCTGCAGAAGGAGAGATATCGCACTTATAGATAAAAATAAGAAAATTTCTTAGGACGCCGCCTACCAAAATCAGCGGCCGATTCCTGCTCTTGTAAAAAGGAGTGACAAAATTTTTTACCAAAAATAAATTAATTTTCCCCATCATCTTGGATCACATTGACATTTCTGATTATTTTGATATTTCATGTTTAATATTCCATTATTCACTTATTCTATATTTCTAACTAAATCACCGAAAGTCAGAATAGTATTAATATTCTGCACTTTGACATCATAGTTTGATTCTAAGGCCGCGATAAATTGGTAAAACCTGATAGAGCTCTGGTTCTTTAAAATCTCATCATTTAATTTCATATCATCATGGATTTGCGAACTCTCAATCTTCCAAAAATCTGAAAAAAAAGAGATCAATTCGTTTCTAAACTCACGCTTATCCATGTTTACCAGCCGTTTAGACAAGTTGTGCATAAATAGCTTTCGCTTTTGTCTTCCTTGGCGATTTTAACAAGAAAGTCAGTGATCTTGTCCGCTTTGAGGCGGCTCAGAGTGATGAAACACTTAGAGCAGCGCAGTATTGTTTCAGCCACATACAATCCCCTCATAAACAATTTAAATAGATTATGGAACTGAGCACACCTACAAAAAAAAGTTCAGTTTCAGAAGATTTTTAAAGCGATTACCTCCGAATAGGATATAGAAGAACAAGGGTGGTTACTGAGGTATGAAAAGAGCATTAATTACGGGTATTACTGGACAAGACGGGCCCTACTTAGCAAAACTTCTCTTAAGCAAAGGATACAAAGTATATGGGACCTACCG
>JAUSJN010000025.1 GCA_030647325.1 Nanobdellota archaeon
ATTGTATTTTGCGAAAGTATCTCCCTTGCGCCAGGCTGGGTCATTATCTGCAGCTGAAGCCAAAGTGTTATATTCAGAAATACGAAGAATCCTGCAGCAGGCGATCAAGCATCATGGTTCTACGGTTGACAATTACAGCAACCTGGAAGGCCGCGGCGGATTCCAGAATTATTTGGCGGTCTATCAAAAGGAATGCTGCGAGAAAAACCATGCATTGGAAAAAATAACCATTGGCGGCAGAGGAACAAGCTATTGTCCTACCTGCCAGAGGTAATGATAAGATGGGCTTCAAAGAATTACTGCAAAAATTAAAAACCGCTGGAACAACGGCGGAAAAGAAAAAGAATGATAAATATCCAAATCGCTTCCTGAAATTCTATCATACTAACAAAGAGAGGTTATTGAAGGAGCGAAAATCGACCTATATGGACAAAAAGAAGCAAGGGGTCTGTGTGCGCTGTGGCAACAAAGCGTTGGAAGGAATAGTCTTCTGTGAATATCATCAGCAGAAACAGATAGGATATAATCAAAAAGCGCGAACAAAATGAAACCTAAAAATATCGAAGATCTCTTCAAGAAGAAAAAGAGGAAGAAGAAAGGAGATGAATGGGAAGTAGATGCTGGTTCAGATCATCCTGTCCATGAGAAATATACCAAAGAGGAGCCGGTGAAAGAATAATTGTTTATTATCTGCGTTTTTTAGTTCTTT
Source organism: Nanobdellota archaeon (assembly GCA_030647325.1). GTDB lineage: Archaea > Nanobdellota > Nanobdellia > Woesearchaeales > GW2011-AR9 > JACPIL01. The sequence continues at coordinate 710 of JAUSJN010000025.1, forward strand.
TGTAAAGGTGCTTTATTTTCCAGAACTGATACGCTGAAAAAAGGAAAAAGCTTATTATGGTTACAAGAAGAGTAATAAACAAACTCTTTATATCTTGAGGTAAAGGAAAGTCTTGACTAGCATGGCTTTCGGCAACCTCAAAAGTAGCGGATGTTTCCGTTGCTGCTTCTTTATAGCTGGCTCTTACGGTTACGCTAAATATTCCAGGACTTATATCGGTAGGAAGATGTAATTCTTTGACAGTCTGAATTCGCACTATCCCTCCTTTTGTTTCGGAAATCTTAGTGATGACTTGATTATCTTTGTCCTTAACCGCATACTCTATCAGCACATCGGTGAGAGGGTCCGTTTGATTACGGCCAACTAAAATGATTTGAGTTTCCACAAATACGGAATCTCCTGGAATGAGGTGATGATAGCCTTCTGGGATATTTAGATCTATCAATAAGATATTTTCTGCTTTTGCCGGTATGATCATGGCTGCTCCTACCAAGAGTAAGATCAGAAATACTCTGTTTGCGTTGTTTCTTTCTACTTCCATTTTATCTTCGCTGTTCAGACTTTTGCTTCCTGTTAAACAATTGATACGACAATAAAAGTATCGCCACTATCGCGATTAAGTCAGTGATGATTCTCTCCAAGAAGAATCTCTTTAATTTTTCATGTTTGGCGATTTCCACTTGTTTGAGGACACTGATTTCATCAACGTTATTCTGAAATCTGTTCCAGGGATGCAATCTTTCTCCAGTGGTCAGGTTATAAAAATAGGCTGTAGTATGATCTTCATATTTTATCTTCCTACCCGTAACAGGTTCAACCCATAATTGTAAATTAATATCCACATTAACTCCCCTATCACTTAATGGTGAAACAACCTGCTCCAGATCAAAGGTTTGGTCTGCATGATAATTTGTTTCATATTTGTATACGGTAAGACCGGCAATAGCTTCTTCACCTCTATACTCCATATTGGCCGGGTTATCGTAATTAACATGCCAATAGGTGAAATTTTGCCCTTTTTTCAGCCCAGGGGGAGCAAATAAGTATCCTTCCCTGTCTCTATCACCGTAACCTGGAACATGTTTTCTGGTTTTAGAATCTACAGCATACGTTCTTTCCACAGAAAATATTTCTTTACCGTCATATTGCTGCACCGTAAATCTGCTTGTGATGAGCAGAATCCCTGCATGGTTTTCAACAACTCGATAAAAGTGTTCCGTATTAGACACAAATTCGCCGCTAAATTCTGTCTTATCGACATCGTAAAAATTATCCCTGGAAAATACCAATACCTTATACTCAAAATCATCCGGAATCTTGGTTAATTCTGGGGAAATATACCAGAACCATATCGGTAGAAATAACAGTAACGTAAATCCGAGGAGCATCCATTTTAAAGACGCTATTTTATTTCTTTTCATTGTTTTGATTAACCTTAAACATTACTACTACTACTAATAACCACCCTATTAATAGGAAATACAAATTTTCCAGAGAATGTTGGTTAATGATATCTGTTAATTCTCTGGATTCTAGAGTTTCTTTTTGGTTATGCAATAAAAAAAATGATTCGGTGGCGATTACTTCTCGATGCAGTTCATTCCATTCCTCACTTAATTTCGTGGTTGCGTCAGTCATTTTTATTTTTTTGTCATTTTGGGTACGTTCTACCTCACGGATAAATTCAGCCTGCTTTAGGTCTAAGGCAGTAATCTTGGTTTCTAAAATTGTGGTGAATAAATATGGAGCAGTCTCTTTTTCCTTTTTCGGTTCAATTATCGATTTCAGTTTTTCCAATTCTTGAAGCCTTACCACAGTAAGTTCTTTCAAGCTTTCAATTTCTGATTCCAGCAGGTCTTTCCTGTCTTGAGTCATGTAAGCGAGGATTTTATAATGCGAGTTCTCAATAGATGTACATAAAAAACGTATGCGGGTGATCAGAATATTCTGTTCAAAAGTAGGATTACTGATCTCAGTTCTTACTTTCTGCAATTTTTGATGGAGGGAAAGAGAATTATATATGAGAGCAGAGATTATCAGGGAAAAAAATATCACTACGACCACTAAGTGTAGAAAAGATTTACGTTGGAGCGACAGCTCTACTTTTTTAGATGAAATGGTGCTTTACCTCTTTTTTAGTAATGTAAACAAATTACTTATAAATTTATGACTTATAAGGCTACCTTCCAACTTTGCAGTATGTAGTTTCCTGATATTTTTTCGTTTTCCTACTGAGAAAAACAAGCTTCGTCCGGGGTCGCAGCCCTGCGATAGCAAAAGTGAAATTTATATAGATGAAAATGTTACTGACCCATTAATATCAAGAATCAGGGTATGACTATGAAAAAGAGCAATAAGAACAACAAGAACAACAAGAAAAATGCTTCCTGGTCCTCTTCGCAGATTGAAAGGTTATATCGTTTAGAAAAAGTGAAGATAGAGACCTCTGCCCGGCAGCTGGAAATGGAAAAGCTGAGAGCCTATCTTAGGCTTATGGAGAAGCGGAAACACTCTCTGCAGCGAAAGATTACTGCCCAAGTAAGCCAGACCCATCATGCTGCTTCTCAGCTCCGTCAGCTTAAGAAGAAAATGGATCAATTGTTACAACAATCTGGAAAACTAAAATCCATCAACGATAAGGATCTGCAAGCCTTGCACGAGTTGGAAGTGAAGCGTAAGAAATTGCTCTCTGAACTCAGAAATATGAAGAAAGGTAAAGCCTAAGAACTGATTTCTTCTGGGAGACTTTGCCCCATAAATTAATTATACCAGCTTTTCTATGATTTAGCGATAAAGAGATTTAAGCTTTTGCAGCCGCTTTCCTTCAGAACCGGATTTTCTATTTTTTGGTTTATTTCTGCCTCTTTTGCGTATAAGATACAAGGTGAGGACGATAAGCATGACTAAGCCAAGCATTATCGGCATGGCCATGGTGAAGATCTTCTTATTGGTCAAGAATGCCGCTAATCCAGCTAAAGCAGATGGTTCTTCTTCATCAATCACTTCAAATGGGTATCCGGCCAAGGCCATGTCTTCTCCATAGTTCACTTTGATCAAAAAC
>JAUSJN010000053.1 GCA_030647325.1 Nanobdellota archaeon
ATTGTATTTTGCGAAAGTATCTCCCTTGCGCCAGGCTGGGTCATTATCTGCAGCTGAAGCCAAAGTGTTATATTCAGAAATACGAAGAATCCTGCAGCAGGCGATCAAGCATCATGGTTCTACGGTTGACAATTACAGCAATCTGGAAGGCAGCGGCGGATTCCAGAACTATCTAGCGGTATACCAGCAGGAAAAGTGTGAAAAGAAGCATCTGTTGGAGAAGATTACAGTCGGCGGGAGAGGAACTACCTATTGTCCTGCCTGCCAGAAATAAGTGAATTTACAAAATGGTCTTTAAACAATTATTGCAGAAACTCAAAGGAGAGAAAAACGAGGTAGAATATCCTAACCGCTTTCTCAAATTCTATCACACTAACAAGGGACGGTTATTAAAGGAGCGAAAGTCAACCTATCTGGACAAAAAGAAGCAAGGGGTCTGTGTGCGCTGTGGCAACAAGGCTTTGGAAGGCATAGTCTTCTGTGAATATCATCAGCAGAAACAGATAGGATATAATAAAAAAGCGAGAATAAAATGAAATCTAAAAATATTGAAGACCTCTTCAAGAAGAAAAAGAGGAAGAAGAAAAAGGAAGATGAATGGGAAATTGATTCTGAATCTGATCATCCTGTCCATGAGAAATATACCAAAGAGGAGCCGGTGAAAGAATAATTGTTTACTATCTGCGTTTTTTAGTTCTTTTGTAAAGGTGCTTTATTTTCCAGAACTGATGCGCTGAAAAGAGGAAAAGGCTTACGATAGCCACAAGGATGATGATAAATAAATTATTCACATCTTGGGTGTAAAAAGATACAGGTAGAGCATGTTGTTCAGCGACCTCAAAAGTAGTAGCTGTTTCCATTGCTTTTTCTTTATAGCTGGCCCTTACGGTTACGCTAAAAATCCCAGGAGATAGATCGGCAGGGAGGTGTAATTCTTTGACAGTTTGAATCCGTACTATGCCACCTTTGGTTTCGGAAATCTTGGTGATGACTTGGCCATCTTTATCCTTGACGGCATATTCTATCAGCACATCTACGAGAGGACTTGACTGATTATTACCTACTAATATGATCTGGGTTTCCACAAAAACAGATTCTCCAAGAACGAGATGACGGTATCCCTCAGGAATTATTGCATCCACCAATAACAAATCCTGTGCCTTTGCGGGCATAACCATGATCAATCCCGCTAACAGTAAAATCAGAAATACTCTGTTTAGGTTATTTTTTCGCGCTTCCATCTTTCAAAACCTTTTTTTCCGGATAAAAAATTGATACAACAACAAGATAACTGCGGCCAACGCGATTAAGCCAGTGATGACGCTCTCAAAGAAGAATCTTTTTAATTTTTCCCGCTTCGTGATTTCCACTTGCTTGAGAACGCTAATCTCAGTGACTTTATTATGAAATTTATTCCAAGGATGGATCCTTTCTCCAGTGGTCAGATTATAGAAATAAGCTGTAGTCTGATCTTCATATTTTATCGCTCTACCAGTAACCGGTTCAACCCATAACTGCAAATTGATGTCTAAATTAATTCCTCTATCGCTTAAGGCTGGAATAATCTTCTTCAGCTCAAAAGTTTGGTCAGCATGATAGTTTGTTTCGTATCTGTATACCGTAAGGCCAGCAATAGATTCTTCTCCTTTATATTCCATATCAGCAGGGTTATCATAATTGATATGCCAATAGGTGAAATTTTGCCCTTTTTTCAACCCAGGAGGAGCAAACAAATATCCTTCTCTGTTTCTATCACTGTAACCTGGAATATGTTTTCTTGTTTTAGGGTCTATTGCATAAATTCTTTCCACATTAATGATTTCTTCTCCGCTATATTGCTGTACCGTAAATACATTTTTGATAAGCAGAATTCCTTCGTTGTTTTTAACGACTTCATAATCGTGTTCTGTATTAGATACGAATTCACCGCTAAATTCTTTCTTGTCAGCATCGTAAAAATTATCTCTGGAAAATACTAATACATTGTATTCAAAATCATCAGGAATCTTGGTCAATTCAGGAGAGATACCCCACAACCATAGCGGCAGAAATAACAATAACATCAATCCGATGATTATCCATTTCCAAGCTACTTTATTTCTGGCCATTATTTTGATTTAATAATAATAATAATAATAATAATAATAATAATCCAACAACTAGTGTAAAGTACATATTTTCCAAGGAATTATTTTTAATAATCTCTACTAATTGTCTAGCTTCTTCATTTTCTTTTTGGTTATGTAATAAAAAAGCTGTTTCAGTATCAATCACTTGTTGATGCAGGTCATTCCATTCCTCACTTAATAGTGCGGTTGCGTCTGTTGTTTTTACTTTTTGCGCAAGTTCTACTTCATGGATAAATTCAGCCTGCTTTAAATCTAAATCAGTGATCTTCCTTTCTAAATTTTGGGTGAATAAATATGGAGCAGTCTCTTTTTTCATGTTTTTATCAATTACTGATTGCAATTTTTCCAATTCTTGAATTCTTACTGCGGTAAGTTCTTTCAAGCTTACAATTTCTGATTCCAGCAGGTCTCTCCTATCTTGAGCCATATAGGTAAGAATTTTATAATGTGAGTTCTGGATAGAATTACATAAAAAACGTATACGGGTGATAAGGATGTTCTGTTCAAAAATAGGATTACTGATTTCTTCATTGACCACTTCTAATTTTTGATGGAGTGAGAGAGAATTGTAGACCAAAGCAGAGACTATTAAGAAAAAAAAGACACCTATGGCTGCTAAGTACGAAAAATATCTGTGTTGAAGCAGCAACTTTGCTTTTTTAGATAAGATAGTTTTACCTCTTTTTTGAAAATTTTGTATTCAAAAAAAGGCTAGAGAAGTTGTATGATTATTCAAACTTCCCTTTACCTCTTTTCTTGATATAACGTAAAATCTTCCGATTTATAAGTCTACCGAATGACTTGAAACAGAGAACAAAGTGAAATTTTATAAAGGTCAAAAGTTTACTAAGTATTTATGGAAAAGAGCAATAAGAACAACAAGAAAAATGCTTCCTGGTCCTCTTCGCAGATTGAAAGGTTATATCGTTTAGAAAAAGTAAAGATAGAGACCTCTGCCCGGCAGCTGGAAATGGAAAAGCTGAGAGCCTATCTTAGGCTTATGGAGAAGCGGAAACACTCTCTGCAGCGAAAGATTGCTGCCCAAGTAAGCCAGACCCATCATGCTGCTTCTCAGCTCCGTCAGCTTAAGAAGAAAATGGATCAATCGTTACAACAATCGGGAAAACTAAAATCCATCAACGATAAGGATCTGCAAGCCTTGCACGAGTTGGAAGTGAAGCGTAAGAAGTTGCTCTCTGAACTCAGAAATATGAAGAAAGGTTAAGCCTAAGAACTGATTTCTTCTAGAGAATTTTACCCAAAAAACTAATTATGCAGACTTCTCTATGATTTAGCGATAAAGAGATTTAAGCTTTTGCAGCCGCTTTCCTTCTTGGCCAGACTTTTTATTTTTTGGTTTATTTCTGCCTCTTTTGCGTATAAGATGCAGTATAAGAACAATAAGTACAACTAAGCCAAGCATTATCGGCAGGGCCATGGTGAAGATCTTCTTATTGGTCAAGAATGCCGCTAATCCAGCTAAAGCAGATGGTTCTTCTTCATCAATCACTTCAAATGGGTATCCGGCCAAGGCCATGTCTTCTCCATAGTTCACTTTGATCAAAAACATATACTCTCCGGGATTGAGGTCTGTTGGAAGTTTTATTTCTTTAATATAGGTAATTTCATTTTCAATGACCTTGGTTTCATAGATCTGAAGGAGTATATTCCCGTCCACATCCTGCAACAGATATTCTATCTGTACGGGAACAAGGCCAATATTCTTGATATTGATGAGCTTGATCTCTCCCAGAATAATCTCTCCTGGCAATATTTTACGATAATTTTCAGGGATCACTAAACTTACATCGAATAATATCCCAGGTTTATGGATCGGCTGGAGTATTTTTTCTTTTGGTTTGTTATCTTCTGGAGTTTCTTCAGTTGATTTTTTGCTTCCGCTGCTGCTTCCACCTCCTCCGCTACCACTTGAAGCTGCGCTACCTCCGGCACTTTCTTCTTCTTCTTCTTCCTCTTCAACAACAACTGCTGGTTTTTCAGCTATAAGAAATTTAGAAAAGTGCGTGGTCAGCCCGTAAAATTCAGCAGGATCACCGCTTCCATTTACAACGGTAGTGCTGAGATTTTGCCAGGTCGTGTTAAAAACAAAAAGACTGATATTGGTTGGATGAACGCCTGCCAGATCGGATTGGGTGACATTGAAATAAATATTGTAAGAGCCGCCAGCGGTAGAAGCATTAATGTCCACTTCAAAATATTCTATGGTGTTGTTTCCGGCTTGGCTGGAGTTTGGCTGGGCTTCGCTCCATACGCCGGGAAATCCTTCTCCATAAGTGGTTATATTTACCGCCCATCCTTGAACTAAATCAGTTATCTCGGTGACTCTTTCTTTAATGGTAGGATCAGAAGGAGTAAGATTACCTGAGGGAGGCACAATACTTTCTGTTTCAGCAACGACAATAGTAAGGCTGAGCGTGGTTATTTCCGATGTAGCTCCACCCTGGATAGCATTATGGATAGTGGGAAAAAAGACAGAAAGAAGGAAAAAAGCCGATGATACCAGCACTGCTAAAACTATTAACAGTAATATTGATCCATTCCTTTTCATGGTCTAATACTGGAAACTCAAAATTCAGCTTTTCTTTTTCTGAAAATGAGGTATGAAGCTAACCCGCCTACCAAAAGTAAGCCTGCTCCTCCGGCAACTAAAATTGTACTGGAAGAACTTTCTTCCGGAGCAAACCTAGGGGTGATCTCTACTGGAATTATTGCGCCCACCCCGGTAGTCATCTGCACCATCTTTCCTTGTGCATCTTCAGCAGCTAATTGCGTGAAAGAAACCTTAACTGTCCGTACTCCTCCTACGAGAGTGCCGTCAGGAATGGACACCTTCACTAATACGGGCACATCTTTTGTCCCAAAAGGTACCGCATAAGTTTGGCTTTCTCCTAAGAGAGTAGCGATATCTGCTCCTTCTGTAACGCTTGCCATAAGAGTGACATCTTTCTCTCCCATCATATTTTGCAATAATAACTGGACTTCTACTGATTCTCCAGGATTAAGACCTAAAGGCTTAGTGTCCCAGTATGGAGAAGTGACTCCGACTGCAACAACCAACTGAGCGGTAAATAGGAAGACCAATAAAAACAAACTTATTTTTCGTATTTTCATTTGTTCACTGGGTTGATACCCCGCTCCTTGGAGCGTCCTTCTTTTTTTGTTCGCTGGTTGCCAAGTGAACATTGAAAATCCCGACACCTATAATAAGATATCATACTGCTTGTAGTGGTTGGGATTTTCATTTTATGTTCCTCTTCTTTAGCTTACTGCTACAGACCATGGGCTGCTGGAAGCTCCTGCGGTGTTATATGTTTGCCTACTGACTTGTGATGGTACTAAAAGTAGACAGAAAAATAATTGTTCCTGTCCGCTGGCACCAGTTTCGTCATTATTTGTATTATTTCCTCGGGTGATATTGGCGACAGTAATAGCCTGCGGAGCTGCTGTGCCGCTGGTGCCGTTGACCATCTGTGTACCATTACATTCGATAGGTCCTCCGCTGCCAGTGCCGTTGACTGGGAAGACGCTGAAGTTTCCTGAGTAGATGAAGTCAGTAGTAGTGGTGGCTCCTTGAAGGTTATAACCGGCGACAGTAACTCCTCCTACACCAATATTTTTATTTCCAGTATTGTTGATAATCACTGGATCATTGTTAGATGTTTTGTTGATTTGTCCTAACTCCAGCGTCGACCAAGTCAAGGCGTTTGGATACATGACCATAGCAGTGGTGGAGAGAACTTCTATTGAGGAGCCGGTACGGTTTTCTACATAGACCCCCGCGGTGTCGTTGGCAGACACATTGATAGTCCAGTTTCCTGGCCCGTCAAAATACCAGATGGTCACTGAACAGTTAAAGGATATTCCTGATTCGCCGCCATACGTGAATGGTGTGATGTTCACGCAGGTAGTGTTGAACCTGTCAACTGTATCAGTTGAATTTATCGAATTAGTTAGATTTATCCTAATCTGCCCGGATTTATTATTAATATCTCCAAAGCCGTCTCCGTCGGTAACATTAAAAGTGATATTATAGATATACGTGGTCGTACCTTCACTGATAGTCTGCCTGAGCACTGGCGAAACAAAAACTATTTTCGGCGCGGCATTGACCGTTACGGAAACCGTGGTGGTCTCTGAAATGGCTGCGCCAGTAAGAGAATTCCAAAAACCAGATCCTTCAGTGGATACAAAAGTTAGACCAAATATCGCTAATAATGATATACAAAGAACTAGGTATAAAAATTTTACATTTCCAGAATGTAGCTTTTTGGTAATTCTCTCAGCCTCTTTTCCTCAATAAGAGACCAAATTGGTATATAAACATTTCTTTTTAAAAACTATTTTTCTTTGTTTAGCTTATCGCTACAGTCCAAGGGCCACTTGACGCACCAGCGGTGCTATAGCCTTGTCTGGTTATCCCAGCTGGTATAAATCGTAAGCAGACGAATAATTCTTCCTGTCCGCTAGCTGCTGTTCCATCGTCTATGCTGTTATTTCCTCTGGTTATATTAGCTATAGAGATAACCTGCGGAGCTGCTGTGCCGCTGGTGCCGTTGAACATCTGCGTACCGTTACATTCAATCGGGCCGCCGCTTCCAGTGTTATTGACCGGGAAGATGCTGAAATTTTCTGCGTTAATGAACTCGGTGGGTGTGGTTATACCCTGTAGGTTATATCCCGTTACAGTTATGCCCCCAACAGCGATATTCTTGTTACCAGTATTGTTGATACGGATTGGATCGTTGTTTGCGGTGATATTGGTTCGTCCAAGTTCAACTGTCGGCCAGGTCAAGGCATTTGGACTCATGGTCATAGCGGTAGTGGAGAGAAGTTCAAAGGTAGTGGAACGGTTCTCTGCGTAGGTGCTGCTCTTGTCTCTCACTGAAACATTGATGGTCCAACTTCCTGCTCCGTCAAAGTACCAGACGCCTACGGTGCAGTTGAACTGTATAGTCGTGCTAGTAGAACTAGAAGCTACACAGCTGGAATTAGTTCTATCTGTCTCTCCCACTAGATTGATGCGGATCTGCGCAGAGCTGTTATCAATATCATCTTTTCCATTGGCATCACTGACATTAAAGGAAATATTGATGATCTGTGCGATGCCTCCTTCAGTGATACTCTGCGAATGCACTGGCGCTACCCAGTACACGGCCGGAGCAGCGTTGACTGCGGTGAAGTTGGTGAATTCTGTATTATTGATCTTGTTAGTACTATCATTGGCAAGGATGGTGACATTATAGAATCCAGTCAAGTTAGGTATAGTATAGGAAGCATTGTATTTGCTGTTGAGAGCAGAGAGGCTTAAGGTAAGCACGTTGGTAGTTCCATTAGGCAGAAGGATACTTACATTTACGGCAGATACAGAGCTGCTGTCAGTGACATTCGCGCTTATTTCAATGGAAGTGCTGAAGTTGAATCGGGAATTAAGTGCGGGAGTGATGTTTGTTACATTGGGCGGCGTAGTGTCTGCAGCAGCTGGAGTTATTGAGCTCGTATTAGCATTAGCCAAGAAGCCGATCTTTGCTCTATACTCAACTGGCTGTGAGAAATTGGAGATATTGTTTGTTCCAGGCTGGAATGGATTTACAATAAATCTTCCGGTCATAATATTTCCAATACTATCATTTCCATTTCCTCTCAGCACCGCACCTTGTGCCCCTAAAGCGTGCCTGAATGTATATCTGTTTATACCTGGATGTGAAGTGGGTATTATTTGAATCTCTAAGTCCACTTTTTCTGTAGCATTAGTTGTACTGTTGCTACCGGTGCTGTTATTGATTGTTTCATTCAATGCTGGCGCTTCTGGTAACGGTGTTTTTGGAAGCACTTCTTCTTTGGCTTCTTCTGGCAGTTCAGGTATAGTGATATGGCTATCCTCGGGCTGATCGATACTTTCGTCTGGAACTTCTTTTTCTGGTTCAGGTATGGTCGGAGAGATTTCTTCTGGCGGCGGCATGGGTATTTCTTCTACCGGCGGAGCAGGTATGATCACCGCATCTGAATCTCCCTCTTCAGGTCCAGGGATAGATACTACTGCTCCGGTCAAGGCAGAATCTCCAAAGCCATCTCCAAGCTCAAAGAATGCAGCATAGTTGAATAATGCCAGCATCAGCATTAGAGTAATGATTCCTCCTGCGGTGAAAGCAGTTCTGCTGATATTTTTCTCAAGCAGCCTGATATTTCTATCTGCATCTGCTAATTCCTGTTTAGCCTGATCTAATTTGATCGCCGTCTCTCTGATGACTTTCGTAAGTCGCTGCTGTTTCTCGATGAAGTTCAGATAATCCTTTCTTCTCCAGAGTAATTCAGTCCTATTTTCACTTACTTTCTTGAGCCAGACCGTGGATTGTTCCCGTAAAGATTGAAGTCTGCTGATGCGTGCCTCTACTTCGCTCTTCTTCCTCTTCCAGGCCGCTAGCGGTTTATTTTTGAGCATCTTTCTTTTGTTTGCGTTGTTTTCTGTTGTAGACGGTCCAGA
>JAUSJN010000058.1 GCA_030647325.1 Nanobdellota archaeon
CGGATCTCATCTAAGTGCGTTCCTTCGCAAATCAGCAAGTCTGCGTCCTTAGCCAGCAAATCTGCTCCTTTGCAAGGGACAGTATCCGTGACATAGCTTATTTTCTTACCTACCGTAGCATACGTTACATCTTTAGATTTAATCTTCTTTCCTTTGAAAGTGACATCTTCTCCTTGCTGTAATTTTCCTAAGATAGGTCCTTCTAATCCTAGTTTTTTTGCTTTCGCTACATCGATGCGTAATTTGTCTTTCTCACGGAAACTATACCCGATGCAGGGAACAGAATGTTCTAACTTCTGTGCTTCCAGTATGAAATCCTCTCCTTCATAGATTTTACCAGCCGTCACTTCATGCACTTCATAAGGGATGATATCTTTCGCTGCAAAACTTTTGAACATATTAGTAAGATAGACTTTTGATCCCTTTGGCCCATAGATGTGCAGCATCTGCTCTTCTTCCTGTCCGGTTCGGTCAGCTCCCATGCTACTAAGCAATCCGGGGATGCCAAATACATGATCTCCATGCCAATGAGTTATGCACAGCCTGGTTATTTTTGCTGGTTTGACACCGGCGATGCGCATCTGCCGTTGGATTCCCTCACCGCAGTCAAACAGGATGTTTTCTTTCTTGTAGCTCAATAAAACACCGGCATGGTTTCTAGTCTTAGTCGGCTGCATACATCCAGTTCCTAGAAAGGTGATCTCTGCCATCACTGGCGTAAAATACTGTGTAATTCTTTAAGGTTTCTGATTTTTAGGGGGAATTCCTGGCGCTGCTTACGATCGATCAATACGCCTTTGATTTCTGCTCCTTTGGCCGCTTCCATATCGCTGAGGATACTGTCTCCTACAAGGACACAATCTTCTGCTGCCAATCCTGTTTCTTTGAGAAACTTCTTTAAGAATTTTTTATCGGTCTTGAGTAGACCCACTTCATATGATAAGAAAACATGATCGAATAAATCGCGTAATTGAAATTTGTCCAAGACTTGATTTATGGAGAAATTATCGGTATTTGACACTAAAATCAGTTTGTATTCTTTCTTTAGATTCTTCAATTCTTCCTGCACTTCCTCATACGGCTTGGCTAACATCCAGGATTTATTCCACATCCCAATCAGTTGTTCCATCTTTTCTTCAGTACATGAAACATTAAACTCTTCACAGACGGTTTCGAACGCTTCCTTCAAAGAATCGAACTTCCTGGTCATCATGGCCTGTTCCATCCTGCCCACGTATTCAGAAAAGGGAAGATCAATGCCGAGAATTTGCTGTACTTGCTTTATAGGACTCCAGACTCCGTTCTCTACTAAGGTACCCCAAAAATCAAATATAATTGCTTTTACCACATATCCACCCCTTATGGGTATTTTCTGGGGGAGTATTTATATTTTACTGAAATGGAGAAGATCTGACATTAAATATTTAAATCCCTTATCTTTCTATCAATTAATGAATCCAGAACAAAAACTTGCTCTGATCAAGCGCAATACCCAAGAAATTGTCACTGAAGCGGAACTTTTAGACTTACTGAAAAAGAAAAAGCAGCCAGTTGTCTACTTAGGAACTGCGATTACTGGCAGGCCGCATATAGGCTATTATGTCTGGGTTCTCAAGATGGCCGATTTCCTCAAAGCAGGATTCAAAGTAAAAGTTCTTTTAGCTGATATCCACGGCGCCTTAGATAACTGTCCTTGGGATGTTTTAGAAAAGCGCTACAAGTATTATTCCAGCGTCATCCCCTTGATGTTCCAATCGGTTGGCGCAGATGTAAAGAACATCGAGATCGTGAAAGGTTCAGAATTTCAGCTCAAGAAAGATTACATCTTGGATACTTTAAAATTATCCACCTTTACCTCCATCCATGATGCTACCAAAGCAGCTTCAGAGGTAGTCAAGTTCGGTGACAGTCCTAAGTTAAGCGGCATAATCTATCCTTTGATGCAAGCATTAGACGAAGAATATCTTGCTGCAGACGTCCAATACGGCGGAGTAGACCAAAGAAAAATCTTGATGTACGCCCGCGAATACTTGCCGAAAGTAGGATACAAACCGAGAGTAGAAGTGATGACTCCTTTGATCCCTGGTTTGATCGGCAAGAAAATGTCTGCCTCCGACCCTAAATCAAAAATAGATTTACTTGATGATGAAAAATCTGTGCAAGAGAAAGTTCGCGGCGCCTACTGTGAAGAAGGCAAAGTAGAAGACAACGGGGTACTGGCTTTTCTCAAATTAGTGGTCATGACTCTCAAACAAGATAAGAAAGAAAAATTTGTGATCGAACGTCCGGCTAAATTTGGAGGAAATATTTCTTTCAGTTCCTATCAGGAACTAGAAGATGCTTTTGTGCAGAAAAAAGTTCATCCTCTTGATCTGAAAAATGCGTTAGCCAGAGAAGTCAATGCTCTATTGGAACCGTTCAGGAAGAATAAAGCAAAGCTGGATAAGATTTCTATGGAAGCGTATGTTTAACATTTTTCTCACTTATTCTATGATTTTCCCAGTGTGGCTTTCAACCGCCGGTAATTGCGGAGGCATAACTTTCCCATAGAATACCCGGATGGTACTATCATCTATCTTCAAGACAGATGGATCGTATACATTATCCGTCTGGAAAACCGCTATAGGTTCGCCGAAATTAAGACCGTCAGATGATTCCAGATAATATATCCCCTTAGGAACTCTCGCAAATCTTTCATCTATAGATGCAGCGAATAGTAAATATTTATCTCCAATCATAATCAATGCCGGATCCACTAGATTGTCAACCCTAATTCCCGGTTCTTTTACAAAATTAAGACCATCAGAGGAGATAGCCGAGCCAATTCCATGCTGCATATTCCCAGCGGTTACATAATATAATCTTACTCTGCCATCGGAGAGAGTTATCGCATCTGGAACCGAAGCCCAACCGCTGTCACCGCTGGTCTCTGAATCTATTCTCAATCCTTCTTTTTGAAAAGTCAATCCATCTGAAGAAACCGCAGAATAAATTTTGTGGATGGAATTTCCTGGTCCTCCCATCATAGTATCTGCACCTTTGTAGTACATCCTAATTTTTCCGCCAGGGAGATCTACTATAGTGGGATCGCAGACATGAGATTCAAATCCTGTTCCTTGAGAAATTCTGATACCTTGCTCTTTTGCAAAAGTCAAGCCATCGCTGGAGACAGCAGACAATATTCCATTATCTTTACAGTAATACAGGCGAGATTTTCCACCACTTAATTTATGTATAAATGGAACCGAACCATCTACTATTCTTGAACCGCTGTCTTTCTCCCAGGAAAATGACACTGTTTCTGCAACTGGTGCAGTTTGTGTATCATCAGCTTCAGAGATCAGATCTTTAGGCTTTTCAGAAACAGATTCAGGCTCGTATATTACTGCGTTCTCATTTGGTGCTATCTCTGGTTCGCTGCTGCAGCCGCTTAAGAAAAGCAAAAGTATTGTAAATATAATCAGTCGCATGCTCACTTCCCCTCCAACACTACCTGCGCATAATGTCTGAAATATTTTCCTATCACTCTTTTAACATCACTGACTGTGACCTTCTTGATCTTCCGTAAATATTCTCCCATCTGCGCAGCATCCTTCACTTGCTCCCAGAATAATAATTGATCAGCAACTTTCTGCCCGTCTTCTATCTCCAGCAAATAATCTCCTTCGATAAAATCCTGCGCCTCTTTGACCTCTTCCTCGGAGACGTTCTTCAGGCTCTTGATCTCTTCCAGCATGAGGTCTTTTACCAATTCAATATTTTTCTTGTCGATGATGGCATAGGTAGCAAAATAGCCAAAATTACTATCAGATAAGACTTGCGTTCCTACGTCATAGCCTAATCCGCGCTTGCTGCGGATCTCCGTGAACATCTTGCCGCTCTGCCCCCTGCCTAAAATGCCATTGATGACATCTAAGACATATGAATCAGGATTCGCCCTGGATACAGTCTTGAATCCGAGTACTAAGTGAGTATTGAAAATCTTTTTCTTTAAGATGATCTTTTTATTTTTTCTCAGGGACGGTTCAGCAGGAAAACTCATCTTGCTTACTTTCCCTTTCTCAAATACAAATTGTTTTTCGATCTCCTTTCTCCAGTTTGGCACATCACCGACAATAGAGACTACCATATTGTTAGGGACATAATATTTTTTGAAGAACTGCTCTACTTTTTTCCGGTTTAATGCCTTGATGACCCTTTCATCGCCATACGTCGGAAATCTGCAGGGGTGCTTCTCAAACAGATTCTGCTGCAATAAGATCCACTGGTGATATCTCGGCTCGTCATAGATCATGGCGATCTCTTTTAACACCACGTTCTTCTCTTTTTTGATATCTTCTTCCCGCAGCAATGGATTCTGTAAGATATCAGCTATAACATCCACGGCGATGGAAAAATGCTTCTTCAGCACCTTCGCATAAAAACAAGTTTTCCCGGTTGAAGTATAGGCATTGAAGTCTCCGCCGATGCGCTCGATCTCATTGGAGATCTCCTTATTGGAAGATCTCTTCGAAGTTCCCTCAAAAAGTATGTGTTCTAAGAAATGTGATATCCCCTGCTCATCACTTTTTTCGTGGCAGCTGCCTACATTGATCATCACTTCCACTACCACGGAATTGCCTTTTTTTGGATAGTAAAGCAATTTCAGACCGTTACCTAAAACCGCTTTTTTCATAGGAAGAATGTTATTTTTATGCTTTATAAGGGTTTTGGAAGGGTATTCTGAACCAAAATTTTTATATAAGACTCCTTTCATGTAGGTCAAATATGTTAACTTTAAGAGACATAATCAGGGTAATAAAAATTGAGCAAGCTTTAGGAATTCCTGCTTTGCCAGTGCCAAGAGATCACTGTTCGCCTGAATATTACGCAGAAAAAGAATCCCAGAGATCTTTACAAGAAGCTTCAGATTCTCCTTCCTATAAAATAAAGATAGAATTTTCGAGAGTCTCAAGCATCAGCACCAGGGAAGAGTATCTGCATCCCAATATCTCTTATTACTGACCAAACCTTTTTTAACTTTCATATTATCTTCTAATCCTATGAAACTTTCCCAATTTCGATCATATCTCAAAAAAGAAGGAATTGATCTTGCTTTTCTGATCCATCCCGATCCCAACATCATTTATTTCACCCAGATGAAGCCTTCGTTTGCCTTATTGTTGATCACTCCTTCCTCTGCAGAACTGTATCTTTCCAAACTAGACTTGCCGCCGAAAGTTTCAGGGATCACCGTAACCTATCTGCAAAAAGATTGGGAAAAGAGATTGGCTGATCCAAAAATAAAGAAGATAGCAGTATGTAAATCTGCTCTTTCCCTGCAATATGCTGAAAAACTACAAAAACTGTATCCTCAGGCGGAGCTGATGGATATTTCTTCAACCTTACATCAATTACGGGCGCAAAAAACTCCGGAAGAAATACAAAAGATAAGCAAAGCCTGTGCCATAACCTCGCAAGCATTCAATGTCTTGACCGACAACTTCTCCTCGTCGGGATGTAAGACGGAAAAAGATGTCGCCTTTTTCCTGGAGAGATTCATCCGCGAACGTGATGCAGAATTGGCCTTCCCTACTATCGTAGGCTCGGGAAAAAACAGCGCGGTGCCTCATCATGTAACCTCTTCCGCAAAATTACAGAAAGGATTCCTGCAGCTGGATTTCGGCGCTTGCTATAAGAATTACTGCTCGGATATGTCCAGGGTTTTGTATATAGGCAAGCCCAGCAGATCAGAAAAAGAACATTTTGAAATATTAAAGGCTGCCCAGGTTGCACCAATAAAAGAAGTAGCCATAAATAAAACTTTTACTGAGCTGGATAAGATCTCCCGCAGACAATTAGGGAAATACTCTTCATACTTCATCCATTCCCTTGGCCATGGAGTAGGTATAGAGATTCATGAGACACCTTCCTTTTCTGAAGAAGCCAAGCAGACCATCCAGCCGAATCACGTTTTTACCATCGAACCGGGC
>JAUSJN010000060.1 GCA_030647325.1 Nanobdellota archaeon
TTCTAGACTATTTTTAATCTCTTTGTCGGGTGCATCTAATAGTAGATCGTACTTAATGGTATCTAGTTCTGGAAATTTTCCATCACTTCCAACACAAAAACGAACTTCTGGGTTATGCCTATAATCAGTCATCCATTGTCCAAGCTCTAATCTGGTCATAGCTCCGTACACTTTTTCACATTTATGCTCTGCCTCGCCAGGCAACCAAAACATAATTGCTCCGGTCTTAGAGGCAATATCTAAGTAATGCCTTTCCCACGCTCTTTGCCGGTGAAAGAAATTTTCATTTCCTGTTAAAATGTATGGAGCGATACTTTCTCTGATGCCTCTCCTTGGAGAAGCGATCACTAGATCTGAATCTAAAGAAAATAAATGATTGATGGCTTCATCCTGCCAGTTTGGTGCGCTACCTATCGGGCCGGCTAAAAAGATTAGGGGGCTTTTAACTGGAACGTAGGTTTTAGGGATTATTAGTTTGGGCATTTATTTGAGTTTACTTCTTTTTATCTTTTAGTTCTAATCCATTATAAGTAATGACGATTACTCTTGTTATTAAAACCCACAAACCCCACCAGGCAAATAATGTAGCAAAATATAATATCCAAACATTTTCATAATTAATTTTTGGTTCAGTTTCGATATTTAATTGATTACTAATATCAATTCCATTGTTGTTTATCCTATTTTCATCCTGAAAAGAGGTACGATAGATTGAAGATCTTTCAATAAGGAATTGCTCCTTGTCTGGGCTTAAATCCTGACAAACCGTGTCATTATAAGGAATATTAATTGTTACCTCATTATTAATAATGATAACAGTTTGAAAAGAAGAAATATTTGTATCACTATATTTAGTTCCCGTATTATTAAAACATAAAATTAATAAAGGTAAATCCAAGTTTTTTCCTAGGAAATAAGATATTTTAGATTTTATTTTTGGACCAACTAAATATTCCGTTGTAAGATTTAATTTCTGTTCTTCATGATTCAAAATGTAATCAGGACTAATATTTGCTGAATAAGTGAATAAATCTTCCGAACCAACCATATATAAAGGAATAAAAATAATGAAGAAAAATATAATAGGGAAAAGGAAAAAAATAATTCTTAATATAATTAACTCCGGCTTCAATTTTTCTTCTCCTCAACTACACCCAGTCGTCTCCCCTAACCTTTTAGGCAAGCTAAAAGGTTAATCAAAATTCTGTCAAGTGAGACTTTCATTTTCATTCCAGCCTCACGAGCAACCAGTAGTCTCACCGCACACTTCGCACAGCATGCAAGTGCCATTCTGTCTCATCTGCGTAGCCTTGCAGGATTTGCAAGCCATCTTTGCAGAGTCTTCACTTTTGACTACGGAAACTTCTTCTGGTACTACCACTGAAACATTTTCCTCTTCAAATTCCTGCAAAAATGATCTCAATTCAGAAATCAGCGGATGTCCTTTCACGTTCAGACTCTTCTCAGCGATCATGGATGGAGTGAATCCATTCTGCAATCCTAAATTAACTAAATTCAAGACGGCGCTCATCATGGTTTCCTGAGTAGGAATCAATCCAGTGTAATTGTACGACACTTCTCCAACTTTGCCATCCTGCATGAAGCCGGACAGTGTTAACATCTGCGGGCCGACTTTGACTTTCTTGCGGATAATCTCTTTTACCGCATACTTTTCCTTCGGCGCAGATTCCAGCATCTTCTTCAGTTCCGGATGCTGTTCTAAAGTAGCATTCAGTGGCTGCGACAATTTAGAACCATCGCGATACAGAGCGACTGCCTTGATCATCATGGTCCAGGCATCATAGTATGCTTTCTTGATCTGTTCTACCGTCCACTCCGGCGGCATGTTGATAGTCTTGGAAATTGCCCCGGAAATGAAGGGCTGTACTGCTGCCAGCATGTTCAGATGTCCATAAGGATGGATGTAACGCTTTCCTTTGCTTCCGCATTTATTGGCGCAGTCAAATACTTCGTAGTGCTCTACTCGCAGATGCGGTGCTCCTTCCAAGGTCATGGTTCCGCAGATGTACTCGTTAGCCACAGCGATCTCCATTTCCGAAAATCCTAAAGCAGCCAATACATCTCCGGTCTTGCCATTGGTCAACTTATTGCACAATTCTTCGCCGATAGTCCACTTGTTGAAGACATGACGGATGTCCATGGCATTACGGACACCTTTCTCTACTGTTTCAAGAGCTTTGGAAGTGAATCCTTTGCGAAGCAATGCTTCTTTATTGATGGGACTTCCTTCCAACGTTCCTGATCCTAAACAGTAGTTCTCAATCTCTTTGATCTGCGGCTGAGAATAGCCTAGCCTGGACAATGCTTTGGGAACAGACTGATTGACAATCTTGAAAAATCCGCCGCCAGCTAATTTTTTGAATTTGACTAAAGCATAATCCGGTTCAACGCCGGTAGTGTCACAGTCCATAACGAGACCAATAGTTCCGGTGGGAGCGATGACCGTCACCTGCGCGTTTCTATAACCATACTGCTGTCCCCATTCCAGAGCTTTATCCCAGGAATCGTGCGCCGCTTCTAACAGATTGGAAGGACAGAGTTGCTGATTGATGCCATGCGGCCTAATCTGTAATCCTTCGTATCCGTCTAGATCATAGGCAGCCCGACGATGATTCCGCATCACCCTGAGCATGGATTCTTTGTTTTCCGGATAGCGTTCAAATGGTCCGAGAACGGAAGCCAATTCCGCGGAAGCGGCATAACTATCTCCGGTCATGATCGCAGCCATGGCTCCGGCGATGGCCCGGGCTTTATCGCTGTCATAAGGGATGCTTTGCAACATCAATAAAGTTCCGATGTTAGCATACCCTAATCCTAAGGTACGATATTCAAAACTCTTATGCGCGATCTCTTCTGACGGAAAATGCGCCATCAACACAGAGATTTCCAGAGCGATACTCCATAGACGTACCGTATGACGATAGCCGGCAACATCAAATTCTTCTTTTTCTTCGTCGTAAAATTTGATCAGGTTGATGGATGCTAGATTGCAGGCGGTGTCATCTAAAAACATGTACTCACTGCATGGATTACTGGCATTGATCCTTCCGCCGGCCGGACAGGTATGCCATTCGTTGATGGTGGTGTCGTATTGCAATCCTGGATCAGCAGAGGCCCAGGCGCAGTAGCCGATAGCATCCCATAATTTATCTGCGTGAATCTCTTGCATGACTTCTTTGGTGATTCTGCCTTTCAATTGCCATTTTCCTTTCTTTTCCAGCACTTCAAAAAAAGTATTGGGAATACGCACGGAATTATTGCTGTTCTGTCCGGAGACGGTCACATAGGCATCAGACTCATAATGAGTATCAAATTCTTTCAGGGGCAATTCATATCCCTGCTTGGCTAAATCTAGAGCACGCACTATATAATTGATTGGAATATTACTCTCTGCGGCTTCACGCATGACCTGCTGTACCTCTTTATCCTGCAGAGCATTTTCTTTATTCTTGGCCAGTTCGATCAGTTTTGATAATTTCTGATTGAGGATCTTGCTTCCTGCGACTAAGCTGGCGACTTTTTCTTCTTCGCGAACTTTCCACCAGATGAAATCTTCAATCTCCGGATGATCTAGATCCAGGCAGACCATCTTGGCTGCTCTTCTGGTCGTTCCGCCGGACTTGACACTTCCGGCAGCTACATCAAATATCTTGAGGAAACTCATCAAACCAGAACTCTGTCCTCCGCCGGAAAGTCTTTCTCCTTTCCCCCGCAGATTAGAGAAATTACTTCCGGTTCCGCTGCCGTATTTGAAAATACGCGCTTCTCTCGTCAATAAACTGAAAATTCCTCCATCGCGAACGAGATCGTCATTGACATATTGGATGAAACAGTTATGGACAACAATACCATTTCCTAAGAACTTTCCGCTTTCAGTTTGGATATCGTATACCTTTCTAATACCGATCTTTTCTATAGAAACAATTTGTTCCTCTCTTATAAGAGATATAGATTTAGCATTAACAACCAATTGATTCAAAAGCATAAGTTTCTGGCTTTTCTCTTGGCTGATAAATCCGATCTGTTCCATAAATTGCTCACGGGCACTTCCATAAGCTATAATCACTTGTTTAGTGCCAGCCCTATTTTCTCTTGAATCTTTATTCTCGGAAATTCTAGCATAAATTCCAATAGAATTAAGCAACTGTAAGACTCCAAAAGCAAGTTCTGGGGAAGTGGTAGTCAGGCATACATCTCCGGAGTTTCTCGTTTCGTCTACTCTGATCCTTACACATCCATCTGCTTGGAATAAGGCTTTCAGAAATTCTCTTTTTTCTTGCGGAGAACCATATATCACTTTTTTTGGAATTTTTGCAGTTCTGCTTCGAGTTGGAAGTAAACCAAATTCCTCAATGAATGGATGAAGCTTTTTACCTGCAAGATGTATTCTTCTACCTTTAAGGTTTTGATTGTCTGTTTTAAATTCTGTTATCCAATAAGGAACTTCTTCTCCAAAGACATCTTTAATGTCGTTAATAACTGACTCTTGTTCATCATCATTTACAGTTATAATCTCCAAACGCACCACTTTTTGATAGACGCCAACAGAACCGTCGCCGAGTACCCAGCCGGCAAGTCTTGCGTTTGCAAGATCTCTACTAAACACATTTTTTTCTTTAACTTCAAGAAGAAGTGGCTGCTGAAGCCTATTACTTATTTGCAGGCTGCTCACGGGATTCCAACTATAATCTCCTCCCCATTTTTCTGCAGAAAGAACCACGTGATCTTCTGTCAGATCGATATAATTACCATTTTTAAGCTTAATTCTAAACACATCCTTTTCTCCGTTGTCTTTAGTAGCAATAATCTTAACAAATTTTTCACCGTCAAAAATTTTCAGTCCAGCTCTGTTTTGTT
This sequence comes from Nanobdellota archaeon, assembly GCA_030647325.1. Lineage (GTDB taxonomy): Archaea > Nanobdellota > Nanobdellia > Woesearchaeales > GW2011-AR9 > JACPIL01. The sequence continues at coordinate 4,879 of JAUSJN010000060.1, forward strand.
CAACGATTTCCCCTATGTATTTAGTGCCTTCTTCAGTATATATCTGGGTAAAGTAATCTGCACAGGCATGGGGCTGATTTCGAGTGTAGGCGTCTTTGGAAAATTCTAATTTTTTAGTGACGGGATCGACATAGCTGTGTCCCTGTGCCGGGCCGGTCAGACCATACGCCCAATTTAATCCGGTGGTAAACCACTGCGGACTATTAGGAGCGGCAAACTGATTGATGATCATGAAGACCATCTCTTCATAGAAAATGGTAGCATCGCGTGAAGAATTAAAATAACCGTAACGTTCGCCCCAATGTTTCCAGCAGCCCGCTATTCTATGCGCGACCTGCTTGATGCTGGTCTCGCTGCCAGTGATCACTTTCCCGTTTTCATTGACTAATAATTCGCCGTCTTCGTTTCGTAACGGAACGCCGGCTTTGCGGAAATATTTTTGGGCTAGAATGTCAGTAGCGACTTGAGTCCAGAAGGAAGGCACTTCAATATCATTCATCTGGAACACCACTGAACCGTCGGGATTGCGGATGGTGGAAGATCGTTTTTCGTAGACACACATCTCAAAAGGACTTACGCCCTCTTTGGTGAAATATCGTTTTACCTGAAGACCTTGTTGTTCTGCTAATACGCTTCTATGTTCCATTCCCATCACCTTTTTTTTTAATTCAGCAGGAGAGAACTGCCCCTACGCTTCTTTCTTCCGCCGGATTTATTTGCGTGCAATAAAAAAGACTACTGCCGCCCCTTTTGCTGTTAGTAAACTACTGAACTACATAAAGATTTGTTTTCACTCGAAAGGAAAACTAATCTTTCTGGAGTAGTTACTTTTTTTAAATAGGAATTTGAGATGGAAGCTGGTGGTTTAAATAGTTTTTAGTGGTGAGAAATAGTGATTGGATTATAGAGTTAGTTTTAAATAATTGTTCTTTCTTCTAGGAACAATGATTTTAGAAAGCCTTTACTTTTTTCTTCCCGGATTTCTGGCTAACATGGCTCCTATATTATTACGCTGGATTCCATTTGGTGGAAAGCCGATTCATGAAAAGTTATTCGGCAGCCATAAAACCTGGCGAGGATTGTTTGTCGCGATCCTGGCCGGTGGATTAGTGTTCTGGCTGCAGCAATGGCTTTATAGCGCAGGATTTCAGGATTGGGCGTTGATTGATTATGCAGATTTCCCTTGGTATTTTGGATTCTTACAAGGTGCCGGAGTTATCTTAGGGGATTTAGTGAAGAGTTTTTACAAGCGCAAGCAGGGGATCAAACCCGGCAATCCCTGGTGGGGCTGGGATCAGTTAGATTTTGTGGCTGGCGGACTAGTAGCAGGATTTCTGGTGTACGTGCCGCCGATAGAGACAGTTTTAGTTTTAGTAGTATTAAGCCCGATCCTGCATCTGTTAACAAATAATATTGGATATCTGTTGAAGATCAAGAAAAGCAGGTTTTGAAGTTTTTAATCTCAGAACACCGAAATTCTTAAAAGCATTATCTTGAAGAAGAAGCCCATGTTTCATGCAGATAAAACCAATCCTTTTCAATTCTATGATCCCAGGAGCTTGGCGTGTTATTCAGATTTAGTTGTGCCGGAAGGAGTGACTATTCCTACTACGGATGAGGCGGCCTGGAATCACTTTGAGAAGCACCGCTGGATATATCTAAAACTGAATGTCGCTCTCTCACAAGAAATACGTTGTGCTCCGATAGGATTTGATCCTGATGATTATCCGGTTTTTGTAAAACCGATATGTAATCTGTTGGGGATGGGAGTTGGCGCTCGTAAGGTTTCCAATTATGAAGAATACAAGGGATGCCAGAATCTTTCTGGATATTTCTGGATGGAGCATTTAGAAGGTGAGCATCTAAGCCATGATTTTGTTCTTCGACAAGGTGAACCGGTTTTTTATTCTTGTTTTCGCGGGCACAGTGTAGGAAAAGGCGTTTTTGATTCCTGGGAAAGTTTGAATCCAGAAAATAATGTCAAGACCTATGTCCAAAACTGGTTGGAGAAATATTTAGGAGATTATACTGGCTGCGTGAATGTTGAGACGCTGGGAAGCAAAATAATAGAATGCCATCTTAGGAGCGGTGATTTGGATAAATTTGGCAATTTTGATCTGATGCAGAACATTACCAATATTTATGCAGGTAAAACCTGGAATTTTAAAGATGAACTTGCTCCTTTTTTCTTGTATCCGGTGTGGGGCGAGCATGGGAAAAAGTATATTCTTGATCAAGCAGTTATTCAACAAGTACGTCAAAATCTTGATTTTTGCCAGATTGAAGATCCTACGACATACTATGCAAATCCGGCGGGAGGAGTAAGAATCGCCTTGCTTGGTTCTTATGATCAGAAAAAATGTCGTGAGGGTAGGAAAGTTTTAGAAGAACATCTTAAATTGTGAAATTCATCTCTTTCCAACATACCA
>JAUSJN010000030.1 GCA_030647325.1 Nanobdellota archaeon
CTATCCTTTCTTTGAGGGCTTCCAGTTCCTGATTGCCTTTACCTTCAATTTCCAAAGCTTTCTGCAGATCCTCTTCTAAACCCATAGAAAAACTATGATTAGAATATATTTAAGGATTATTGTTTTATAGTATAGCAAACCTAAACGGGTAGATCATGAGCACTTTGCTAACTTTTTCTATAAACGTTTTTATAGTAACCATTCTTTTTTAGCCTGAAATAAATATTTATGGAGGAATGTATATGGATGGAAATGAAGCTCCCGTAAAAGTAGGGGAAGAATACGATGTGATGATTTCCGCAGTAGGCGGAAAAGGCGATGGTATCGCGAAAGTGAAAGGATTTGTATTGTTTGTCGCCGGTGCAAAGAAGGGCGACTTTCTGAAAGTGCGGATCACTAAAGTCCTGGCTAATGTCGGTTTTGCTGAATCTGTGAAGAAGTTAGAAAGACCGGAAAACAGAAAGTATGCTACGGTTTCCGCAAGAGAACTAGAAGAACAGGACCAAGAGCCGGAACATAAGTACGAAGAGACAGAAGATTTCGGCGAAGAAAAGAAAGTATGAAACGTCTGTTTGTGGCCGTACCGGTTTCTGAAGAGATTGCTAAAGAGATAAAACCAGTACTTAGTGCTCTAGCGAAGACCGGTACGGATCTGAAACTGGTTTCTCTTTTTAATCTTCATTTTACCTTGAAATTCTTAGGCGAGGTAGATGAGAAAAAGATTCCGGAGATAGAAAAGAAGTTGAGGAAAGTAGCGGATAAGACTACATCTTTTGACCTTTCTGTGAAAGGAGTGGGAGTTTTTCCTTCTTTGGAACGGATAAGCGTTATTTGGGTAGGAACTGAAGATTCTGAGCTGGTCTCTTTGATGAAGATAATTGGAAAAGAATTAGATCCCATTCGGAAAAATGATCACCAAGAGGAAGTCGCGCATCTGACTATCGCCAGAGTGAAGACTAGTAAAGGAAAAGAAAAATTACAGCAATTTGTGAAGCGTTTTGAGAAGAAAGAGTTTGGAAAGATGGCGGTTGACAAGCTAATTTTGTATGAGAGCGAATTGACGGGAGAAGGGCCAGTGTATAAAGTAGTGAAAGAGTTTAAGTTGAAGTAATAATCAGACCAAAACCCTTAAAAGCCCATAATTCTTACTACTTACAAAAAGAGGTCACAAGAATGTCCTACGTCGTCTGGTTTAAAGAGCTCAGAAAAGATTCTATTGCTACTGCTGGTGGTAAGGGCGCGAACATAGGAGAGATGCTGACCTTGCATCTTCCCGTCCCTAATGGTTTTGCAGTCACGGCGCAAACGTACGGGGAATTTCTTCAGAAAACCAGGATCCAGCCCAAGATACTTGGCCTGCTGGAGGGTTTAGATGTCGAAAACACGGATAAATTACAAGCAGTCGCAAAACAGATCCAGGAATTGATCATTTCTACGCCGATGCCCACCGAGATGGCAGAAGAGATCATGTACACCTATGAGATGCTTGGTTCTATAAAACAAAAGGCGACTGATCTAGTCGATCCAAAGGAAGTATTTGTGGCGGTACGAAGCTCGGCAACCGCAGAAGATCTGCCAGAAGCGAGTTTCGCCGGACAGCAAGCGACTTTTCTGAACATCAAAGGAAAACAGAATGTTATCACTGCAGTAGTAGCCTGCTGGGCTTCATTATTCACCGCCAGGGCGATCTATTACCGAGTCAAAAATAGGTTTGATCACGGCAAGGTCTTGATCTCTGCCTTAGTGCAGAAGATGGTCAATTCAGAAAAATCAGGGATCATGTTCACGGTCAATCCTTCCACCAATCATGATGATGAGATTGTCATCGAAGCGATTTACGGACTAGGCGAATTGATCGTCGGCGGGGAAGTCAATCCTGATCTCTATCTCGTCGATAAAAAGACGCGCGATATCAAGAAAATCGAAGTGCGCAAGAAGGATTATGGTTTATTCAGGAATGATAAAGGCGAGAATGAGAAATTAGTTATTCCAAAAGATAGGCAGGAAAGGCAAGTATTGAATGAAAAACAGATCAAGGAACTTGCTCGTTTAGGAAAGAAACTGGAAGAACATTATGGCAAGCCACAGGATGTGGAATGGGCAGTGGAAAAAGAAGAAATATTTATCGTGCAGACCAGGGCGGTCACTACCTTTAAAGCGCATAGTATCGAAAGGCCGGATATTGCAGACGAGACTGGAAAGATGTTATTGAAAGGAGAGACCGCCAGCGCCGGGGTGTACGCAGGACCGGTTAAAATTGTACGCGATCCTTCTGAACTGAATAAGATACAGAAAGGTGACATCTTGGTCACCGCCATGACCACGCCTGATATGGTGCCGGCCATGCAGCGCGCGGGAGCGATCATCACCAATGAAGGCGGGATGACCTGTCATGCAGCGATCGTAAGCCGGGAGATGGGGACGCCATGTATTGTGGGTACAGAACACGCCACTGATCTTTTGAAAGATGGAGAGATAGTCACTGTACATGCAACCCGTGGGATAGTCTATGAGGGAAAAATAGAGATACAAGAAGTTAAAAAGCAAGTGGCAGAAGAGGTAGTTTCGAGTACCGCAGATTTGGTCACGGCAACAGAAATCAAAGTAATCATGGATCTTCCTGATTTCGCGGCGAAGGCTGCAGCTACCGGTGCTGATGGGGTTGGTCTAGTCCGGTTAGAGATCATGATCGCCAATGGAGGAATTCATCCTGCTGAATACGTGCGGCAGAAACGAGAAGAAGATTATGTTCATTTGTTGAAGGAAGGGATCCGAAAGATCGCCAAAGCTTTTGGGCATAAGCCGGTGTGGATACGCTGTTCAGATATGCGTTCTGACGAATACAGGAATCTACAAGGCGGGAATAAAGAACCGCATGAGACCGATCCGATGATCGGCTGGCACGGCATCAGAAGATTGTTAGATGAGTCAAAGATACTGCGGGCAGAATTTCAGGCAGTGAAAGAACTGCACGATGAAGGTTTTGATAACGTCGGGATTATGTTACCGTTTTTGATCAGGGTCGAGGAGCTGCGCAAAGCGAAAGTGATCATGCGCGAAGTGGGCATCGAACCGGTCAAGGAGATTGATTTCGGGGTGATGATCGAAACACCGGCAGCCTGCTGGGTCATTGAAGATCTCTGCAAAGAGGGGATCAGTTTTGTCTCTTTTGGAACTAACGATCTTACTCAGCTGACTTTAGGGATAGATAGGAATAACGAGCGGATTGCTCACCTGTTCAACGAGATGCATCCAGCGGTGTTAGGAGAGATGTCTAAAGTAATTCAAGTCTGCAAAAAGTATAAAGTGAAGACCTCTATCTGCGGACAGGCCGGCAGCAAGCCGGAGATGGCCGAATTTTTAGTAAGGCAGGGAGCCGATTCCATCTCTGCTAATGCTGATGCGGTAGAGGAGATCAGGCATACGGTAGCTAAAGTTGAGAAAAAGATCTTATTGGATGCGGAAAGGAAGAAATAAAGGCTCTGTCTTTTCTGGTAATTGTGCAATGCTGGTAAGCATCCTTTCCTGATATTTTTCTGGCGTAAACAACTCATACAGAGTTGGAGGGTTGAACAGGAGAAATTGTATTCCTTTTTCGCCATGCTGATCGATAATTGGTTTTACAATGGCATAACCCCCTTGATAAATCTCTTTATTTCTAAATTGAGATAGATTTGAAGGCCAATCTTGGAATGAGAAAGGTTTTTCATCCTCACCGTTCATTTTGTTCTCCACATATTCGGCAATCCCTTCGTTGACCAATAGTTGACTTACCAATTCCTCGTCCGTAAAATAAAAATGAGGAGACCTATTTTGAAAGACCAGTTCTTTTACTTTATCACAATAAAAATGAGCGAGTTCATGGTCAACCGATCTTTTTACATTATAAGTATTATTAAAAGTAGCAATAGTGGCCATAAAATCACTAAAATCACTTTCTGGGTTGGTAAGAATACCGCTGGGAAGATACATAGAATCTTCTCCGCCACGATAAAGTCCTAACATACCAACTATTTTATATTCTTCTGGTAAAGTATAATATATAGTGGGCCGGTCTGTGGGATAGGTTATTCCTAGTGTCTTTTCCTGTTCTTGAATTATCTGCTCAAGATTTTCCTGGACATACACTTCAATGTCCGGATCTTTACGCTGATAAAGAAGCATTGTTGTAGCTAGGGATGCTGGAAAGTAAACAGCAGCTGTAAACGCGGACAATAATGCCGTTTTTAGAATAAATCTTTTTTTATTCATGTTCAGAACGTTCTTGAAGAGGAAAATCCATAGTATCTATTTTATTCTTACAATAATAAGGTTTGTCTTTATACTGTATATTCTTGATATTATTAATCCCTACAGTTGTTGATGCTGCCTAAGCAGACTTCCTCTTTATCTGAATCCTGGTGAATTTCTTGCATTCGAAGCAAGAGATGATCACTTTTCCTTCTCTGGTGCGGATCCTGGCATTTACGCC
>JAUSJN010000032.1 GCA_030647325.1 Nanobdellota archaeon
CTGCTGCTGATCGTTGATCTGCACTTCATCTACTTCTTGTCCACCGATAGAGACTGATCCAGTTACTACTTCTTTTCCTTTCTTGAATTCGCAGGACGCTTTTGCAGTGAATACTTGTTCCCGCGGATTTTCCACTTTCAGGGGAATCGGATATAGTGTTCTTGGATCCGTAGCCTTTTTAGGGAAAAACTGATCTTCTTTCAATTCTATTTTTGTGACCTGCTTAATCGCTTCACTGACTGAACCGGCGACTCCGGCTTTACCGCCGGACTTTAATATTTCCTGTTGCTGCTTGGTGCAATCCTGCTGTTCTGTTGTTGTCGCAAAATTATTCTTACAATAGCGGACGATCCTTTTGTCATCGATGCAGCTATCATAATTATAACTGCCGCCGAGAATCCCAAAAGTACAGGTAAAATAATCATGCCAGACATTTTTGGTTTCTTCCAAGGTTTTTCCGATCTTGCTGACTTGTGTTACAGCAATACCGTAATATTCTGCATGAGTTTGGTTCTGTTTCGCATCTGGTCCCGTAATGAGGATAGGAAATAACAGGAATAAAACAAATCCTATAAGTAACATCAAAACAAATAATCCTCCTTTACCTAAACGTTCCCCTGCCCCCATAGTATCAAATATTCCCATAAGGAACAAGACTACCGCTAAGATAAGCCAGGCAAAGACGTAATAGGTGATCAGCCATTTCTTGAGTTCAGATTCCGGAAACAATCCTAACACAAATTGGGTAAAGGTATCCAAAGCGAAGGTGATGAACACCATGCTTTCTTTCAATTTTGCTTCAGGAGTATAGTGGATAGCGATGAAGAAAAAGAAACCCAAGATGATACTGATGAACAACGAGCCGCCGGGATGATAGGCGACATAGCTCTTCAAGATCAATCCGATGATGCTGATAATAATAAGTCCGATATACACTCCGGTCGCTGCCGGAATCTTGGGTGTACTTGAACTTGATCGCCTTTGTTGCTGCGGCTGCTGAACAGAAAAAAAGTTCTGGATTCTAGGATCTTTGATCTCTGGTTCCTTTTTTGGCTGCGCTTCTTTCTTTTCAGAACCAAACTCCTTCAAACCCTGTTTATTGGTTATCAGCGCTTTCTTCAGCAATCTACGTAAATCTCCCATAATCTCCTCTTTTCACTCGAAGGGAAAGAAAATCCCTTCGGTGTCCCGGAGGATAAAATCCTCCGCGGATTTAGAGAATATGAATATTCAAAGCTATAAAAAGGTTACTACAGAATTTATTCCAACAAATCTACTCTCAATTCCCTGACTTCCAAGGTCTTCCGCGGCTTGATCTTGACTGAATTTGTACCTTGGACTACATCATCGCTTAAATCAAGAACATGAGAGACTTCCTTAGTGTCAAAATACTGCTTGTGCCCATTGATCTCCAAATCACCGAACTTGCGGGCTACCACATCGACAAAATTCATGGTCAGGCGGACTCTTTTATCCTCATCCACTACCGATCGATATTCCTCGTAACTCAAATCAAAGTAATAAGTGGGAAATTCTACATCTTTCAACTCTGATTTCACCATGATATGGGTCAGCAGGTAATCTCCTTTCTCGGTCCTGAAGACAACTTCATTCTCTCCTTGGTTCAAGGCTTCCGGAGCAAATTCTATAGGGATGATGTTTAAATCACAGTCAGGCACGCTGGAATACACTTTCTTGCCGTTGATGCTGACTTCCAGAAGACCTACCTCCTGAAGATTACAGCTGGGCTGGAATTGTAAGGTCACCTTATCTAGATTCTTTTTTTCCGTTTCTGACACTAAGAATACATTGCGGGAAGACTGCGCTTCCACACTGGTTACATCAGCGACTACCTTGATATTGTCTAAAGAGACCTCATTAGTGCGCCAAAATGCCAATCCCGGAGAGGAGACGGCAAACGCGAGGGTATTTTCCTCTTTGAGAAGATTTTGCGGGATAGGGATGGGAGCAAGGCTTCCTGATCCAACCTCATCATTAAACACTTTCTCACCGTTAAATAAAACTATCAATTTCCCTTCTGCCTCTTTCACATCCAGGCTCAGCAACATATGCTCAGTATGAGCTAGATCAGGCACTACTACCGTAAGTACATCGGTCTGTTCTGAGAATATACCCTTCTTGGCGTAGGCAACATTCTTCTGCGCCAGGATTTTACCTTCGGTCTTGGCATAGATATTGACTACAGGAATGGGATGCTCAACTTCTTTCTCGGTTAAATAATCGATCCTTCCAGGAGAGACGTCAAGTAATTTTTTCTCCACCAAGCCCGGAACAACAGTAGTATCATTAGTTGTGCCTTCATCCAATAATTTAGCCCGCTCTTGCGGAGGGATAAGAATGACAAAGCCTACTATCAACGCAGCTATAATCGCTATGAGAACTGCTGCACCTGCTGCTGATTGGCCTCTTTTTGTTCCTAACATCTATTAGGTAGAAAATTTTAGTATATTTAAAGATTGTGGGAATGGTAAACCAAAGTCGTCGTCTGGGCCTTAAGGTAAGTTTGAAACTACTATTGCTTGCAGATAATTACTGTCAAAAATCTTACGAAGACAACAACGAAATTTATTCCAAAAAAAACCAGATTTTTGTCAAACTTACGGCCAAGACGACTTTGGTTTAACTATTTAGCCGCATCAGCCATTGCTCTCAATTCATCTTCCTGATAAACATCTAACCAATAATTCCCAATATCCTTCCATTCACCTTGAGAATTTTTGAAGTAATGTTTTGTTGTAATTATTGGCTCTTTTGTTAAACTAGGCCTGGTACATAGTAATGTTGAATAAATCTGTGCAACCTCTGCCATCCCCTTAGCATATTTTTCCAGTAATTCCGTATCATTGGAATCAGTTGGAACAAAATCACTTAAAGCGGTGATAAAGATTTTTTTACCGGTATCATATCGTAAATTTCCTTCTTCTTCTGTTATAACACTATCAAAAAGCGTGTATTTTACTACTACAGGTACAAGACCTAAAAAAGGATCATCTTCGGCATGATTATGATACTTATGCAATTCAGGCTTAAGGATTACTTTAACTCCTTCCACATCAAAAACAAGTTTTTCTAAAGTCATGACCCAAAAATGAGCATAATATTATATAAAACTTCTGCAATTCAAGTTAAAAATGCAACTCATCTCATCAGATTTCAAAAAAGGCTTCGTCAAGTTAAAAGTAACTGACAAAGACGATCTTTGGTATCTAAGTCATTTGATAGACCAGGGAGACATCATTAGAGGCAAGACTACTCGAAAAATCAAGATAGGAGACAGCGAAAACGCTAAATCGGTCAAAAAGACCTATACTCTCTCTATCCAGGCAGAAACGGTAGAATTGACCGAGAATTCTGTACGCATCAACGGCAAAGTGACCGAAGAGACCGAAGACGTGCCCAAGGGCAGCTACCAATCTATTACACTAGAAGAAACGTCTGAATTCACGCTAGAGAAACCGCAATGGCTATCCTACCAAAAGCAAAAACTGCAGGAAGCCTGTGAAAAGAAATATGATTACTTACTCTGCCTCTTTGACCGGGAAGAAGTTTTATTCGCACTGACTAAAAAGTTCGGCTATGAAATCCTTGCTGAATTAAAAGGAGAAGTGCAGAAGAAAGCCAAAGCGGTGGAGATAAAGAAAGATTTTCAGGAAGAGATAATCAAAACTCTTGGATCATACCATGAACGATACAAACCAAGCGCTATCATTCTCGCCTCCCCAGCATTCTACAAAGAAGATCTCTACAAAAAGATCCCTGCTTCTGATCTCAAAAAGAAAATCGTCTTAGCTATCTGCTCGGACATCAGCGAACGTTCTTTAGATGAAGTGATGCGCCGTCCGGAATTGGCAGAGACACTCAAACACAGCCGCGCCAGGCAGGAGCAGATTCTGGTGGAAGAGCTGCTGAAAGAAATCAACAAAAACGATAAAGCGGCGTATGGCTGGAAAGAAGTCCGGGAAGCGGCCAACAGCGGTTCGGTGTTAAAATTACTTCTCAGCGATGATTTCATACATAAGAAAAGACTTGCCGGAGAATTTGCCGAAGTCGATCGATGCATGAAGATGGTTGATTCGCTGCAGGGAGAGATCCATATTATTTCTTCTGAGAGTGATGCCGGAAAGAAATTAAATGGTCTGGGCGGAATTGCCGCGATCTTGAGATATAAGAAATATTGAGAGATTTTCCGTCGTAAAATCTACAAAATACCGGGCTATATTTTGTACAACCACAACCTTTTAATAGTAGTTTATTTTACTGATGAGCTAGTAACAAATCATTATCACTGATAGAAAGGAAAAAGGAGGGGCAAAGTATGATTGTAAAAGAGGAGTTATTAAGTCAACTGCGCAGATATTTCGATTTGAATTTATATGAGGTCAAACTCTGGGCAGCATTGTTAAGCCGAGGGGTTTCTACCGCCGGAGAATTGTCTGATATCGCAGATGTTCCCCGTTCCAGAAGTTATGATGTTCTCGAATCCTTGGAAAAAAAAGGATTTGTAGTCATGAAATTAGGAAAACCGATCAAATATATCGCCATCCCCCCAACCGAAGTTGTGGATCGCGTCAAGAAAAATATGCATAGTGATTCACAGGACAAAATAAAACGCCTTGATTCCATCAGAGGATCTGATCTGTTACAAGAATTAGAGACCTTGCACAACAATGGGATCAGCCTGATAGATCCTGCTGACATCAGCAGCTGCTTACGCGGAAGAACTAACCTCTACAACCATCTAGACCTTCTCATCAAAGATGCGCAGAAAACAGTCAATATTATGACCACAGAAAAAGGATTCTTGCGTAAAGTAGAAGGATTACGTCCTACTTTGGAAAAAGCCAAGAAGAAAGGGGTCAGGATCAGGATCTCTGCTCCTATGACCAAAGAAAACAAGCAGGTTGCTGACAGCTTGAAGGGATTGGCGGAATTGAAACATGCTACTAAAATCAGTTCCCGGTTCGTCACTGTCGATGGAAAAGACTTAGTCTTCATGATGCTGGACGACAAAGATGTCCATCCATCCTATGATATCGGCGTGTGGGTAAAAACGCCGTACTTTGCTTCAGCCATGGACAACATGTTTGACACCGTCTGGAATCTGAAGTAGATTTTTAACTTTTTTTCTTCCTTATTCTAAATTTGACAAGTTGAAAAGCAGATTTTATAAATAATCTCCCTTTCTAATTCTCCCATGGACCTGGAAAAACTTATCCTCAAACTGCACCCCTTTGAACGGGCAGTCCTCCCTGTTTTACAAGAGGAAAAAGATTTCCATAAGATTGTCAAAAAAAGTAAATTACAGGAGATCGAAGTCATGCGTGCCCTGCAGTGGCTGGAAAACAAGGAACTCCTTACCATGACTTCTACTACGAAGAAAGTAGTCTCCTTAGATAAAAACGGATTATTATATCTCAAAGAAGGCCTGCCGGAAAAATCATTTCTTAACTCCTTATCCGATGAGTTCAAAGGATTGAATGTCATCACCAAGAAATCCAAGCTCAGCCGGGAAGAAGTCAATGCTTGCATCGGCCTATTACGGAAAAAGGGAGCGATAGAGGTCGCTAAGGGCGAACATCTACAGATCAAAATCACGGAAGCAGGAAAAAAAATATTGGAAGAAAAATCTCCTGAAGAATTATTCCTGGAAAAGGATTTCCCGCTCGAACTCAGTTCACTGCAAGGCACCGATAAGGCCGTGTTTGAAGAGCTCAAGAAAAGAAAAGAATTCCTCAAACTAGAAGAAGTAAAAGAAACCACCGTTACTTTAACCGAACTAGGAAAAAAAGTAGCTTCTATGGATTTAACCGAAGAGGTCACTAATCGCCTTACTACTGGCATGCTCAAGAAAGGCGACTGGAAACAAACCAAATTCCGCGCCTATGATGTAGAGATTAACGTTCCCCAGAAATATCCCGGAAAGAAACATTTCGAAAATGAAGCCATCGAGTACATCAAATCCATCTGGCTTGAGATGGGCTTTAAGGAGATGACCGGCAATTATGTCCAATCAGCTTTCTGGGATCTGGATGCTTTGTTCGTGCCTCAAGATCATCCTGCCAGAGAGATGCAGGATACATTTTACCTTCACGGAAAAGCAAAACTGCCAGAACTCTGGAAGAAAGTAAAAGAAGTGCATGAAAACGGCGCAGACACCGGAAGCAAAGGATGGCACTATCAATTCTCCAAAGAAGAGACGGAACAGATCCTGCTGCGGACGCATACTACAGTCCTGTCAGCACAGACTATCGCCAATCTCAAGAAAGAAAATCTGCCCGCAAAATTCTTTGCTATCGGAAAAGTATTCCGCAATGAAGCCTTAGACTGGAAACACTTATTTGAATTTTATCAGGTAGAAGGTATCGTCATCGATCCGGATGCCAATCTCAAACACTTGAAAGGTTACTTAACTCAGTTTTACAAAAAGATGGGATTTTCCAAAGTAAGGATGCGTCCCGCACATTTCCCGTACACTGAACCATCACTGGAAGTTGACGTATTTCATCCGGTGCGAAAGCAGTGGGTGGAATTAGGCGGCGCAGGAATATTCCGGCCTGAAGTAGTTAAACCATTACTGGGATTTGACTGCCCGGTCTTAGCCTGGGGACAGGGCATGGGAAGGATCATCTCAGAGTACTGGAACATCGCAGATATTCGCGATATCAACAAAAATGACCTGAAACAGATCAGAGAGATGAAACTGTGGTTGAAATGAAGATAACAATATGCGGGAGCTTACAATTTGCTACAGAAATGAAGAAAATACAAAAAGAACTAGAAAATAAAGGCCATCAGATATTAATGCCCCAATCAGTGATCGAAGGACAAAGCAAAGAATATTCCCGCTCGCTTAAAGAGAAGGATCTTGCACAATTTACTGAATTTATTGGCGGAAGAATCAAACTGCATACCAGCAAGATCGGTAGATCTGATGCCATCCTGGTATTGAATTATGATAAAGATGGAAAAAGGAATTACATCGGGCCAAATACCTTTTTGGAGATGGGATTTGCTTTTGTGACTGGAAAGAAGATTTTTACTATTAACCCAATCTCAAATGATGATAAGCATGATGAACTGATCTCCATGGATCCCTGCTGTATAAACAATAATCTAGAACTGATCAAATAAAATGCCATCAATAACCTTAAACAAAACAGTATTTGAACGATTAGTGGGAAAAGAACTACCTCTCGAAGAGTTGAAAGACCGCATCAGTATGTTAGGGACAGATTTAGAAGACATCAAAGGTAATGACATTCATGTTGAAGTCTTCCCCAACCGTCCGGATATGCTCTCCGAACAGGGATTCGCGAGAGCCTTCAGTTCTTTCATCGGGGTTAAAACTGGATTACGAAAATATACGGTCAAGGAAAGCAATCAGAAGGTTATCATCGATCCATCGGTAAAAGTAATTCGCCCTTACACTGCCTGCGCTATTATCAAAGGACTGAACTTTGATGAAGAAAATTTACGGCAAGTCATCCAGATCCAGGAAAAACTGCACGTTACTTATGGTAGAAACAGAAAAAAAGCCGCCATCGGCATCTACCCCATGGAAAAAATTACTTTCCCGATTACTTACAAAGCCGATCTGCCGCAGAAAATTAAATTCAAACCCTTGGAAGCACACCAAGAAATGTCTGCTGCTGAAATCCTGGAAGAACATAAAGCAGGAAAAGAATACGCACATCTTCTGCAGGGATTACCAAAATATCCTCTTTTTGTGGACGCCAAGGGAGAAGTCCTCAGCATGCCCCCGGTCATCAATTCAGATAAGACCGGAAGAGTTACCGAAGAAACTACTGATGTGTTCGTAGAATGTTCAGGATTTGATTTTGAAGTATTAAATACCTGCCTCAACATGATTGTGACCGCATTAGCAGACATGGGGGGGGAGATTTATTCCTTGAGATTAGAATACCAGGAAGGAACAAAAACAACTCCCAACTTAACTCCATCCAAGATGAGATTAGATCTGCCTTATCTCAATAAAAGATTAGGACTATCTCTTTCAGAAAAAGAGGCAGCTAAGTTGTTAGAAAAAATGGGCTATGGATCTGAGCAAGGACAAGTTTTAGTTCCGGCCTATCGCGCTGATATCCTGCATCAGGTCGATCTGATTGAAGATATCGCCATCGCCTACGGATATGAGAACTTCCAGGAAGAGATCCCTAACGTCGCTACTATCGGCGAAGAGGATGCTTTCGAAAAATTCAGCAAGAAAGTCAGGGAATTATTGATTGGTATGCAATTGCTGGAAGTGAAGAACTTCCATCTGACTATGAAAGAAGATTTGACTACCAAGATGAACCTTTCTATTGCGCCTATCCCACTCAAAAATGCTATCGGTGATCACAATCACTTACGCAATGCTATTTTTCCCAGCCTGATGAAAAATCTGGCTGATAATCAGCACCATGAATATCCACAGAATATCTTTGAGATAGGCAGAATTTTTGTTCCCGGTGATACCGAGACCGGGGTGTTGGAAGCAGAACATCTTTCCGTCGTCTTATGCCATGACAAGACTGACTTCACCGAGATCAGGCAAGTATTGGAAGTATTGATCCGCGCCCTGGGATTAGAATGCGCGGTCAAGGAATCTGAGCATCCCCCATTTATCTCAGGTAGAGCTGGAGATATCACTATTAATGGTAAGAAAATTGGAGTGATCGGAGAATTCCATCCGCAGGTCATCATCAATTGGCAGATGGTCATGCCGGCAGTAGGATTTGAATTGAATCTAGGAGAATTGTGTAAGTTAGCTTGGAAGAATTAAATATCCATGTTAAGTAACCTCTTCCTTCTTGCTTCTTCTGATTCTTCTTCCTCAAATTCTTCATCGACAACTTCCGGTTTTGATTCTTCAATTCCTGCAAAATCTGAACTAATACTAACCCGTATATTTATTTGGGACGGTTCATACGAATCCGGGAGTGTAGGTCTTACTGGAACGGTTTTGATTATTTTTTTATCTCGGGATTTCTGTTTTTCTTCCTGTAAAGCAGAAGAATACGCATCTGTAATCCCATTTTTTATTGCCTTGACTGCTAAGATGGAATAAAGTGTAACATAAAACGGTACACCAATTAAGATACTACCTGCTGCTTTTTCAGTCTTGCTCTCAGAAGCAGCAATAGCACGGATTACCGTATTAAACGCACAATACATAACTCCAAGTCCTACTCCAGCGTTAAAATTAACAAGCGAACTAAGAAGACCGCTAACAATGATACCCTCGGTTACAGCATTTGAAACAGTGTAATGGAAGGGGTTATCGCCATACCTTTCTGC
>JAUSJN010000005.1 GCA_030647325.1 Nanobdellota archaeon
GGTCCTGGCAGTTCTTGAACAGCAATTCTCCATAACCATGGACGATGACTTCTATATCTTCTACCTTAAGGACCAGCAAAATGGGCGTTTCTAAAATGGTCTCAAACCTGTTTTTGATCTTTTGGAGGTCCAACTGCTGCTGCCGTTTCAGCTTTGCCGAATGCGCCGCTTTGGTCTTGCATTTTTCTAAGGTGAACTCAATCATGCCTCTTTAAAGCCTTTATTTTATATAAAATTATCATGGCTCTATTTTCACTGACCGAATGATTTATATACCTAAATGTATTTTCTAGAACCAATATTTCAGTCATTATTAGAGGTGAATAGTAGAATGGTTCAAAAAAAAAGAGGAGCTTTTGGAGTTGAATTACATAGATTAGCTCATTATGCGTTCTTTTTAGGTATTGCCTTGGCGTTAGTAGTAGGTGTATTTCACAGAGTTTTCGATTCTTTGTTGGGGGCAGATGCATCCCGTGTATATGTCACGACCTTTGTGCTCTTAGGGACAGTAGTTGGTCTATTCAATCTTACCACAAAAGAAACCACTCCTTTCCTGACCGCAGCAGTAGCATTGATGCTCGCAGGGATCGTTAACCTAAATCTTGTCTACGGCGTTGGCGACATTTTACGGCCAAGCTTAAGCAACATCGTGGTCTTTGTCGTTCCTGGCGCAATTATTGTCGGAATGAAAGCGATCTGGCGTCTGGCATCAGATTAAATTTTTAATTTTAGTTCAATTCTTTATTTTATTCTATATTATTCTAGCGATTTTAGGATGATTTTTTAGTTTAATCCTATTTAGTTTAAGTCTATTTTAGGAAAGTAGATGAGATTAAATTAGGATAAAACATATCTTCGGTAAAATGGAGAATACTCATAAAAATATTAATAAAACAAAACATTAATAATTAAAAAAATACAATTTGACTATACTGTCTTCAAGTCTGCTTGGATCGCTCTTACTTTCTCGATCTTTTGGTCTATGTCGACCAGTTTATCCTTCGTTAAAGTTTTCTTCTTGGTAAGATTGGTCTCTTTTTTCATAAGATCAGAGATCTGTGTGCGCAAGGTTATCTCTTTGTTCTGGGTAGAACCTAGATTATCAGACAGTTCGGTCATCTTCATCTCTAATTTTTTTCGAGAACTTCGCAGGCCGGATAATTCTTTGTTTAGATCGCGTAAAGCTGCATCAAGAAGTGTTCGTTCTTTATGCATCCATTTATTGGTGCTTCCCTCTCCTATTTTTGGAGACTGGACAGAATGTTTTTTCATGCTTTTTTTATGCTTCCTTGGCTTGGCACGACTACTCTTTTTCATGACTCTCCTCTTTTTTGCCGTTTTCTTCCTTTTTATGACTTTAAGAGCCTTGGCCCGGCTTACTACCCGCATCTGAGGAGCGGGTGCCGGCGGGGCTTGAACTCTTACTTCAGGATATTGCTCTGGTACTGGTTTGGAACCGACATCTTTTTCTTCGTGGATAAGCACTGCTTTCTTCCGCTTGAACCTATCCAAAAATGCCATGGCGCCTTCACTTCTTTTTCAAAGACATTAAACCGTATGCCTTTATAAATTTTTTGTGGTCGCTATTTTCCATCTTGATCGATCTCTTAACTTCCTTTTTGGATAATTTCTTCTAACTTTGTTTTCAATTTTCTGTAGGTGTCTTCTTTGATGTAGCCCCTTCTGTAACCTTCCCGTAATGTTGCCAGTTTTCGCCTATATTCGGACATATCCCTCTTGATGATAATTTTTGGTCTGACTATGGTCCTGCGGATGGTTCTTTGCTTGACAATAGTCCTCTGCTTGATGACGGTCGGTGTCCTGAACGTTTTTACTTTCTTGATCCTGCGTTGAGTGAGGAATAAGGCCACCACTATGCCCACGATCAATACAAACATGATGGGCACTGCCAGTATGAAGGTCCGCCCTCCCGCAAATGCAGCTAATCCGGCCAAGGCAAATATCTTTTCTTTTCCTTCAACTGTAAAAATTTCGGTTGCAGTCGCAAAAGAATCCGCATATATTATTTTCAAGGAAAGCACATACTGTCCTGCCGGGAGATCTTTTGGAACAGGGATTGTTTTTGTGAATGAAGCTTGTTTTTCGATGTTGATATGTTCTTCTTGCCTGTACTTGACTTCATTTGCCTGGTCAAATATCTCATACAGCAAGGTAACATCTTGTACAGGAACGTCCAACAGATTGAATACTGATACTGCGACCCGCAACTCTTCACCGGCCTGCAGGACTTTCTCTCGGATATCGAGACTCCCATCAAGGAGAACCGAATCGGACTCGACTTCTGCCACTATGGCTATGGTCTTGATGAACGTTTCTTTTTGCGATGCATCTGCTGCAGTTACGGTCACTGTTCCCGTGTAAGTCCCGAGCTCAGCATCTCGTTTTGGATTGATGGTCAACAAAACAGGCTGTTTTTCTTTTACCGGAAGCAGGAAGAGGTTTTGGTCTATGGTAAGAAGATTTTCTAATGAAGTTGCTAAAGCTACTTCCAAATTCTCCATCCAATCGTGGACCACGGTGATTTTTCTTTCAAATATCTGCGATTGATGGATACTGACTTTAAGGACATCTTCGCTGAGGAGTATTCCTTCTCTGATAATTTTTATTTGTAACCTGGCAACGTCATTCTCTACCGACAATAACCTGATCGATATATCTTTGAGCTTGTCGTCATCAAGATCAATCTCCTCGCTTTCACCTACGTCCAGGGTGATAAATGTGGGGGTTGATTTTACAAACAAGGTGACTGATGTAGGTTCTATTTTTGAAAGGCTGATGGTGTGCGTGACTCCTGCCCACAAGAAAGCCAGGTCATAAGTCTTGCCTATTTCAAATTCTTTTGGCGTAGTGAAAAGCTCTATGTTTTTCTTTTCCTTTGAGGGCGCTCCTCCTCCTCCGCCCCCTCCTCCTCCGCCTGCGCCTGGTGCTGCCGGGGCTGCTTCTTCAGCTGCAGCCGCAATAGTAAGAGAAAAAGTTGCCGTCGTATTTATGACGATATTGCAAGTAGACACATCTTGCACAGTGATGAGAATATTGTGGGTGCCAGCTTCTGCCGCCAGCGGGGTGAAACTAATGTAGCCGCTTCCATTGATGTTGAACAGAGAAGTGTTATCAAAGTAGGATGTGCTGGTATTTGCGCCGTAAAAAGTAGCAGGAACTTGCAGAGTGAATGGAGTACCGATCGTTGCGGCTTGGTTGGCGATAGCGGTAATTGTTGGTGCTTTAGCGATACATACGGAAGCAGTTCCCGTAGCGGCGGCAGAAGCAGCTCCTGTCGCTATCTCTCCGATGTTAATAAAAACCACGGAGAAGCTGATTATATTTACTAGTAAGAGAAGTATAGCTAATAATAACATCATCCTCTTTTTTAGTACCATTTACAAGCCAATAGAAAGCAATAACCTATATAATATTTATCTTTTTTGAATATTCTCTGAAGTGTCCGGGAATTATTTCGCTGAGAAAATAAGGGTCACCGCCTTAACACGAACGGTAGAATCTGTATAATAATAGATTGTGGGAGGGGTCGTTCCTTACGGGAAGGAACCACATTACCATCAAAAATTGGAAAGTGAGTTGGCTGTGACCCCGAACGAAGTGAGTTTTCTCAGCGAAAAAAACGAAAAGATATTAAGGCACTACATTTTTGATAAAATTGCTTAAAAAAATTAAATGTTAAAGTCAATGAATCCTTTCATCGATCTCTTTTGCCACTTCTTTAAGCTCGGCAAATACGGACTCTGTATCCTGTTTCACATCTTCGATCAGCCGCAGCAGGCTTTGTTCCCGTAAGATATATCCCTCTTTCTCTCGGACGACAATACCTGAATCCATCAGCTTGATAAGATGATGCACCACTGTTCCCCGGCTTAAGTCCAGGCGTTCTGCAATATCATCAGAAGAAAGAGGGTTATCTGCCTTTTTGACTAAAGTTATGAATATTCGAAAGCAGCTGCTGTCTTTATCCCGCAAGCCGAACAAGCCGAGAGAATTGCCCAGCCATTGGAGATCGGCATTGACATTTCCTTCCGCTCCCCTGCGGATCCTAACTACGGTAACTCTTCGTATCATGGGTAGGCTAATATCAGTGTAATTTTTAAAACTTTGCTCCGAAAACTTTATATATAAAATGCTTTTTGAATCAACTGTGTTGAGCTAAACTCGACGAAACTAACAAAAATAGCGAAACAAGGTATTGAAAATGGTGGAACAAAAATCCGACAAAAAAACTGAACAAGAGCGACCAGAAGCAGAGGCGCCTGCAAAGCAACTAAGCGTAGAAGAATTGACTGATCTCCTCAAAAGGACCCAGGCTAATTTTGAAAATTACCGCAAACAATCTCAAACCTACCTCGAAGACATCAAAAAGATGGCAGCCCGCGATATCTTGCTGCAAGTCTTACCAGTCCTTGATAATTTTGAATTGGCCTTGAAAGCGGTCTCCCCTGATCAAGCCAATACTGAATTTGTCCGAGGAGTTACCTTGATCCACGCCCAATTATTACAATTATTGCAGCATAATAATGTTGTCCCTCTAGAGACTATCGGGAAAAATTTTGATCCATACTATCATGAAGCGCTGATGAGAGTTCCATCAGGATCACCAGCAAACAAGATCATCGAAGAATTTCAGAAGGGATTTACTATGCATGGCAAAGTCTTGCGGCATGCCAAGGTGAAAGTTAGTGCCGGCATCAATGCTGATTCCGATCAAAAAGATGATCACCACAAAATAAACGAGAAAATGAAAAACAAAAATGAAAAGACTATAGGAGGTCAATAAAAATGACAGACACACAAAAAAACACAAAAACTTCAGGCCCGACCATCGGGATCGATTTAGGTACAACTTTCTCTGCGGTAGCAGTATTGGAAGGAGGAAAACCGACTATCATCCCCAACTCAGAAGGGACACGGACTACCCCTAGCGTCGTACACGTTAAAGATGATGAGGTTATCGTCGGCCAAGTGGCCAGAAACCAAGCCATCATCGACCATGCTCACACCATCAGATCGATCAAGCGGAAAATGGGGACCGATGAAAAAGTTGACATCGACGGGAAAGATTATACTCCTGAACAGATCTCTGCCATGATCCTGCAGAAATTGAAGCGCGATGCGGAAGCTTATCTCGGACAGACTGTGCATAATGCAGTCATCACTGTCCCTGCCTACTTCAACGATGCGCAAAGGCAGGCTACTAAAAATGCCGGCGAGATCGCCGGATTGAATGTGCTGCGGATCGTCAATGAACCCACTGCGGCAGCCTTAGCCTACGGTTTAGATAAGCAGGAAAAGGAGCATACTATTCTTGTTTTTGATTTTGGGGGAGGAACATTTGACGTCTCCATCTTGGAATTAGGAGATGGGATCTTTGAAGTAAAATCCACTTCCGGAGATAATTTTCTTGGCGGAGATGACGTTGATCAGATCGTGATGGATCATCTAGCCAAGAACTTCAAGAGTTCCACCGGTATAGACCTGCATAAAGATGCTACCGCAGTCCAGCGCTTGAAAGAAGCGGCGGAAAAAGCGAAAATAGAATTATCTTCTAAAAATAAAGTGGAGATAAGCATCCCTTTCATCACTGCAGACCAGCATGGGCCGAAGCATATCAAGGAAGAATTGACCAGGGCTAAATTTGAAGAATTGATCGCGGACATCCTTAAGAGATTGGAAGCTCCCGTCAAGAATGCGCTGCGGGATGCCGAACTTACTCCTGCAAAAATCGACAAAGTCATTTTCGTCGGTGGATCGACCAGAATACCTGCGGTGCAGGAATTAGTAAAGAAACTCACCGGCAAGGAAGGGGACAAATCAGTAAATCCTGATGAAGCGGTCGCAGCAGGTGCTGCGATCCAGGCCGGCGTCCTCGCAGGAGATATCAAGGATGTCTTGCTTTTGGATGTCACCCCGTTGTCTCTGGGAATCGAGACTCTTGGCGGAGTATTCACCCAGCTTATCGAGAGAAATACTACTATCCCGACCAAGAAATCGCAGATATTCTCTACTGCCGCTGATAATCAGACCGCAGTTACTATCCGTGTCGCTCAGGGAGAAAGAGCTATGTTTGCAGACAACAAGGTCCTTGGACACTTCGATCTGGTCGGTATACCTCCTGCGCCGCGCGGAGTCCCACAGGTCGAGGTTACTTTTGACATCGACGCAAATGGTATCCTGCACGTCAGCGCTCAGGATAAAGGGACCGGAAAAGAACATAAGATAAAAATCACCGGTACCGGAAATCTCAGCAAAAACGAAGTAGAGCAGATGAAAGAAGAAGCGAAGAAGCACGAAGCGGAAGATGCTAAGAAGAAAGAAAAGATCGAAGCTGACAACAATGCCGAAGCGGTGCTCTTCCAGACCAGAAAAGTTCTGGATGAATTCAAAGATAAAGTAGACGCCG
>JAUSJN010000008.1 GCA_030647325.1 Nanobdellota archaeon
AACCTATTGAAGAAAGCCGCTGAAGAGCTTGCTGCAAAAGATCAAGAAATTGCAAAGCTAAATCAGGAAGTATCTTCAAAAGACAAACTTATCTCGGACATGACTGCGAAGCACGAGAAATTGATGAAAGAATTTGAGGCAGTCACGAAAGAATTGAAGAGAATCAAGCAAGATTCACGAGACATGGCATTGAGAGAAATCATAGATGCTGAAGAAAAGCTCGGTGTCCTTGAGACCAACAAAGAACAAAGACTCATCGAAATGAGAGAACTTGATGAGAAAGGCGGATTTGATTCGTATGCAAAACAGACCAAGAAAATACTTGACCTGCATAAAAGCATAGGTGACAGAAAATCCTTGATCAACAATTCAAACCAGGCAACAGATAAGAAAAAGGAAATCGCTGCTGCACTTGGAATAAAGGAGAACTAAGAGGTGAATCAAAATGACATATGATATCATGATTGACGACGGAAAGAATCCAAGCATGCTCGTTGCAAGTGCAGACCTTACAAAAGGACAGTTTGTTGGACTAACAGTTCAGCCAGCATCAGCACAAGCTGACATACTTGGAGTCTGCTTAAAAGACACACCACAAGGAAACCCTGCATCAGTAGGATGCATCGGAACATTCTATGTGGATGTATCAGTTGCAGCTTCAGCAACCCTAAATGTTGGGGATGAGCTTGAAGTCAAAGACAACAAAACACTGCAAGCAAAAAACACAGGAGTCGCAGTGGCCAAAGCATACGAGAAGATAGACAACTCGACTGGCGGTAGCCCAGTGACAAGGAAGATTCCTGTAAAAATAGTGAAATAAGGAGGAGAGGCAAAATGAAATCAATGCAAGAACTATTTTCAAGTCAAGACGCTGCACCTCTCATCAAGGAAGTCATAGACTCCAACGTGTTTAAGGTTGCAGACAGAGAAAGAGTAGGAAGAAAAATTGTGAAACTGATCACTTTGAGTGAAGGATCTGCACTGAAAATCCCTAAGATGGGAGCAGGACAAGCTTATGTGATTCCTGAATTGGGAGCAATCCCTATGGATGTCAGCACATTCAATGAAATTGTTGTGACACCATATAAGATCGGAAAAGCATTTGCTATCCCAAAAGAAGCAATTGAAGATTCAGCATTCGATGTTGTAAGACTAAAAGCCGACATGGCTGCAGAAGACATCGCAAGAAAAGAAGATGAAGAAATCTTCCGAGTATTGATGAAGACAACGAATACAGTCTCGCCAAAGACTGCAGGACAATTTGTCCAGGAAGACGTTGTAACTTTGAGAAATGCAGTAAACAGACACAGCTACAAAGCTGCATGGCTTGTTGCACACCCTGATGACTTGGCAAAGCTCGAGAAAGACCTTATCGGCAAAGGATACAAGGCTTTTGATAGACTTGACGAGACAGGCATCGTGGGAAATGTTGCTGGTCTTCAAGTAGTTGAAACCACAGCAGTAGAGCCAGGTATAATCCTTGCTTTAGATAGTAGAGCATGTGTGCTGGTTGAAAGACGACCTCTTTCCATAGAGAACTTCACAGATCCATTAAGAGATCTTGCAGCTGGAGTTACTATAACAGAAAGAGTAGCACCTGCAGTACTTGATGACAACGCAGTCTCAAAGATGACCTTGTAAAATAGGTCATCAAATTATTTTTTTATAGGTGATGCTACATGGACCTAACTACTGTCAAGTCTCAAGTATTAATTGAAGCAAGCAAGTTTCGTATAGGTCCACGAGTATTAAAACTTCAACAACAGACTGATGGCTCTGCAATAAAGATAAGCAAGATCAAGAATGTGAACGGTGCAATCGTACCCAATTTGGGTACAGCTCCAATATCTCTTTTTGATGTTGAATCTGTTGTTGTATTTCCTTTGACTATTAAGGCCACAATTCTTTTTTCCGAAGAATGCTTTGAAGATAACGGATTAAATGAGATGCTTCAAAAATCTATCAGTGAAAGTTTTATTCTTGCAGAGATTGAGAATAAATTAGTTGTTGAAACATTGATTTTGTAGCAAAAACTCTCACACTTCCTGAGCAAAAGAATAAAGAAAGATACGAAAAAATAGTGATTCCCGATGCACTTCTTGAAAGATTAAAAAAACATATCATCCACTATAAAGAGCAAATAATTTGCAATGGATCAGGACAAAGACATACTTGCAATCACCAAGATCTTAGAGGAGACTATTACATTTTTTGGAAGATGAGAAACAGCAAAGGTGGAAAGCTTGAGAAACACCTCGATACATGCACAATAAGGACCCATCTGATAAAAACCAGGAAACAAGCAGGACTGGATCATAAATATGGTATGACAAAAGACGGCCACACATTATCAGTTCTAAGCTATCACACATTAAGACATTTCTTTCTGCAGAAAATCTGCGATCAAAGGGGAGTCTTTGCAGCTCAAATAACAGGACGACACAAGAATCTGAGAAGTACAGAGAGGTATCTGACAACAAGTATGGTGGCCAAACGAAATATTGTCAATGAAGTATTCAATATTAAGCAAGAAGATGATATGAGTCAGATAAAAGCTCTTAAAGACGAAATCTCAGAGCTAAAAACGCTGATTAAACAGTCAGTCATACTTTCTAATGGCAACCCTGAAAACATCAAGAACGGCAACAAGATCGCTGTAGAAGAGTCAGAAAGATTGATGCAAAATAGAGCACTGTTTGAAAGTCGTCAGATGAGAAAAGGAGGGCCTGTTCAGCAGGAGAATTCTGTTGTTGTAAGCTCTATGGAAAGATAAAAGTGGCAGATAAATTTATATTGATTGAAACAGAATTCTTATCATCTTAGAGAGTGGACTTGTACACTTGACAGACTTGACACGGTGGACACAAACTATATATCCAACCCATCACACTAACCAGATAAGACTAGCCATTTCCGACGATGCTCAGAAATTAGGCCAGAAATGCTCACAATATCCCGATCATCCGTTAATAACGAATTTGGGGAAAGCGTTACAATTTAGTAACGGAAATATAAATCTTCCCAATAATTTGTAACTAAGAAGTGACAACTAATTGTGTCCTTGGGCCAGGATCCGTTGCAGCTGTTCGGAGATGAACTGTCCAGAAGCCTTGCCAGCCAACCGCTTCATGGCCAACCCCATCAACGCCGAAAAAGGCGCTCCTTTATGCTCAGCCACGATCTTTACCAATTCCTTATGGATCTCTTCTGTTCCCAGAGTGGCATATCTTGTAATATCAAACTTACCGGTGACCATATCGATCAGGACGTCCAAAACTATATCTTTGTGGATCTTTCCCTGAGCTAAATATCTAAAAACGTCCCTGAAATCATCTTCGGTCAGTCTATCTGGATCATGATGAAACTGTCGCTTGATGTCCAGCGGCACAGAAATCAAGGTTTCGGCGATGAAAGCCGGCTTAATTTTTGGATACTGTTCTACCAATTCTTCAAATAGATGAACTAATTCTGACTTCGCGGCAAATTCCGCCAGGTCTTTACTTAAGCCTAAGTCTTTCTGATAGCGTGCAATTTTTTCTTCCAATAATTCCGGCAATTCAATCTTCTTTGAATCTGGCCTGATAAGGGGAACATCAGTTTCCGGATACATCCTTGCTGCGCCGGGTATAGGCCGCAGGTAGCTGGTCGTGCCATCAGCAGCAGCTTTCCGCACTTCGGCAGGAATGCCTTTCAACGCTTGCTGCGCCCGTTCGTAGACCGCTTCTAAAGCTAATTGTGCTTTCTTTTCCACATCAGCTACTAAGATAAATGCATCTTCTGGTTTGCAGCCCAGTTTTTCTTTAACCTTAGCGACTTCACTTTCGGAGATGCCATATCTCGGCAATTCATCGGAATGGAATATGCCTCCCACTCCTGCGCGAATTTTAGCCCAATCTGAAAATTCTGTTCCTACCCGTCGCCCTGGTTGTATTTCTTTTCCAATAAACCCAGCAAATCCCGGTAACCTGATGGCTAATACTTTGCCCTTTTTGCTGAGTGTATTTTTGATCACATTGGCGGCAGAACTCACAAATAATGAACTGACATCAGTAATCCGGAAGGGAGACAAGGTGATTTTTTTCAATTCATCCCGTATCTTCAATAACTCCTGCTGTCGTTTAACTTCCAATTCCACCAGCAAAGGCAATTGCCGTAGATCCTGCGCACCCTTGATCTCGATGCGTGTACCGCCTTTGATAGAAACATTGACGTCCTGTCGTATCGTGCCTAATCCCCTTTTCACATTCGGTAATGAGCGCAAGAGCATCCCGATTTTTTTAGCTGTTTCCTGGCATTGTTCCGGCGTGGTTATATCGGGAGCGGTTCCGATCTCAATCAGTGGAATCCCTAACCTATCCAGTGAATATACTTTTTCTTCTGCATTATCACTGATGATCTTGCAGGAATCTTCTTCCAGAGAGATGTTGGTTATCCTTACTGCTCCGCCAGTGGTTGTGATCATGCCTCTTCTTGCCGCCAAAGCGGTCCGCTGGAATCCAGAGGTATTTGAACCGTCGATGATGGTCTTCCTCATCACCTGTATTACGGGAAAGACTTCTGCATCGACAATCTTACATAACTGTAATGCTGCAGTCAACGCTTCAGAATTGATCTGATGCGGCGGTTCGCAGTCAGTTTCCACTAAACAGGTCGAATCATAGCCTTGATAGGTAAATGCTTTCCCTCTTAGTTGTTCTTGTTTTGCAGCGATATCAACTTCCCCTTCTTCTCCTGCCGCTGCCCGTAATTTACGTTGGATAAGAAAATCTGGCGCATCATCACGGATAGTGGTTGGACAATTACAGAATAATTTTTTCCCTTCTAATTGCTGGTGTATTTCCAGCCCGCATTTTAAGCCTAGATCTTTATAATCCATAAGCAGCAAAGAAAGAAAAGAGCTTTAAAAAGGTTTAGTTTGAATAGGCTCTATAGAAAATTTTAAGTAGATTTAGAAATTAAGCTCAAGGTTCCTTATCTTTATTTTATAAAGTACAAATATGATGATATGATTCACCGGTTCCATCAGGATTATCTTCTGGAATGACAGTACAATTTTGGGTTATTTCGATGATCTTCTGTTCGAGCAGGTCAAGCTTTGCTCCATCAAAATATTCTCCAAAATAATTTTCTAAAGCTGCCCTTTTATCTACTTTATTCTGACAATAACCTTTCATCAAAAAATTTGAAGGATAAGTAATGATGTTATTCATTTCATGAACTCTGCTCTGATGCGCCGCTTCAGAATCCACTCCAGAATATGCCGGATGGGCTAGGATCTCTTCTTCCCAAAACTGATAGTCGTCCAGGAGTTTTTCTGAAGGAGTGTTGAGAAGATAGTGTTCATAGACATGATCTCCATGAGCGAGCACTTGCTCGGTAATTTTAAGTAAGGCCGTCCTATGTCCTACTCCATCATAATATCCTTCTGTAGTTTCGCAAGGAATATTATATGCAGTAGCTAAGGAGCAAGCGTAAGAAGCCATACTTTTGCAGCCGAATCGAGCAATTTTTTCCTTATCCATTTCTTCAAGAGTAGGTATCGTTTCTAAGTCAAAGCAATATACCTCTCCTTCACCATTTTTAGCTCCAGGATTTCCATGCCGGAAGTGCCGAAATTTTTTTACAAATTCAATAATGGTTGATTTTTGATCCGTCAGTGAATCAATATCTACTGTTTTTTGTGCTATAGATAGAGAGATAGCCGGCGAATGGTCTAGCAAGAATCCTATCTGATATTCTTCTTTTTCCGGAGACCACCAGAAGCGATTTTTTTGGTTAAAAAGAGTGTTCAATTCTTCTGGTTGATAATCAGCAAGTTTCCAAGGCAATACTCCGCTTTGATCTATCCATAGAGCATGAGCAAGATATGCAGCTTGTATCTGTTCTGCTTCTGTAACTGTTATATCCTTAAAATATTCTTTAGGAGCAAGATCATTAAATGAAGCAGGAATAGTATTACTTGGAGCAGCATTGGTCTCTTCAGCTAATTTTAACTTATTCCAAAATAATTGCTGTAACTGAGGAGTAGCCGTGCATAATTGAGTGGCCTGTAGAATATCTGCATTTTCCTTGAGTGTTTTAACATACGGCTTTAAGACCGGATCAGACGGAAAATTAAGAGCACAATTTAGCTTATTCCAAAAAGGTAATTGTGGTGATGAAACTATAGTTTTATCACACAACTCTAAAACCGGATCAGACGAATAAGTAAGAGCACAATTTTCCATCACTTGTTCTTCTAGTGGGGCAGCGGTGCAACCAGAGAGGGTAGCTACAGTAATCAAGCTTTTAATTTTATTTTTTGTATTCATTATCTATCTTCATCTCCTAATTTCCTACGTGGCTTTCTGGTTATTTAATGTAAGATATCAGAACTCTTCAGGATATTTATCGAGAATTTTCTTCAATAATTCGTCTATCTCTTTCGCATTATCTATCTCAAGATTGATATTAAGTGCTGCGCGGTCGGAACTTCCATACTGGGTTGAATTTCTATCCATAACGCATTTTTCTTCGCCAGGCGGCATGTTCATCCCTTGGCCGACTTCCTCAATAGAGCCGTAATGGTGATGCAGCCCTAGAAAATGTCCAAACTCATGGCCAATGATAGTTTCATAATGAAGATATATTTCTCTTCTGTTAGCGCTTGAGCCAGGAGCATTTAGATATACCACTCCATGGCTGTATTCCGGGTCTCTGCCGAATTCAGCGACAATATCATAACCTGGAAATTTTAATTCTATCAATCTTTCAAAATCTTTTTCATGCTCTTCTTCAGGATAAAGTTCGGTGTAAGGAACAGGCACATCATTGTAATAATTCAACGATAAAATTATTGTATTTTGATATTCTTCTCGGTAAAAATTTCCGATATTGAAAGCCCGGCAGTAGCGGTCATAATGATCGATCATCCATTGTACCCATTCTTCAGAAAGGTTGAACTTTTCTTGGTATTCTTTCATGGCTTGTTCATATCCTAGGATATCATTCTTCTCATAGCAATTCTCCGGCGGAGTTTTTAATGGCACAATTTCCAAAGGCGGACCAGGTGCTATTCCAATCTCTTCCATCGGAATTTCCGCCGGAACTTCAGCCGTACAACTAGCAAGCAGGATTCCCAGCAGCCCCATACTTTTTGTATTCGCCATTTTTGTCACTTACAAATGACATGAAAAAAGAAACTAGTATAAAACCCTGCCGTGTCCTTAACGTGACATTTATATAGGAAAAGAGCTTCCCTCAAGTAAGGTGATAGAGGTTGTCCAGTCTAAGTTGCCCTAAATGTAAATCGTGGGAAACTGTAAAAAGAGGAATACGATACACAAAATCAGAGCCTAAACAGCTCTATCGTTGTAATGCCTGCAGTTCTACCTTTGTCAATCCGGATGGCTTTGAGCGGATGCGTCATAAACCGGGAGTTATCCTGAGTGCAGTCTTGGGCGACGCAGAAAGACTGTCTTTATTTAGGACTCAAAAATACTTACAGCAAAAGCATGAAATTTCTGTCACCAGGAAAACTATCAACAGATGGAAAAAGAAGTATAAGCATTTCCTAAAAAAAGTAAATTAATCTCTTCTACAAATATTTAAATACTTTAGTGGTTGAATCAATCTAGTAATGTACTTTACAAAAAAGGGTGTAATGGTGGTGTTAGTAGTAATTTTAGCTTCAATCTTTTTAGCATTCTTTACCTTTGAAGGGAACATGCTTACCGGCGCATCCATAGCTGAACAGGATCTATCAACCAATATTGCTGTTACTACTTGTATGGACTTAGATACTCCCAACGCTACTTATGATTTGCAGAACCAGGTCAGTTCTTCCTTTTCATGTTTCATCGTAAAAGCTCATAATCTGAAAATAGATTGTCATGGATTCAATATTACCCATGGATCAGGTCCTGCAGTTAACAATTCCGCTGGATTTGATAATATTACCATCAAGGATTGTTATACTACTCCTGCTGTTGGTCTCGATGTTTCTAAGGTTATTACCTTTTATTTTAATGGTTCTGAAAACAGCACCATCATCAATAACAGCATCATAGTCAGCAACGCAAATGGTCCCGGTATTGTGTTGGAAAGCTCTAACAATAATCTTGTGGGATATAACAACATAACGTATGTTGGAATTTCAGGAATACTTCTCAATGGTTCATCCAATGCTAATATCTTGGTAAATAATACGTTGAACGACACTGGGGCATCAGGTTTAGGCGGGGGAGCAGATTTTCATATTTTGGATGAAGCCACAGGATACAACAGCCTTATCTATAACAGCAGCCTTGGTTCGGTGCATTGGAACAGCACCAATTTGACTATTAATTATTCGGTTCCTACCTCCACCGGCGGAGGAGTAGAAGCTCTGCGAATAATTTTTCTAGAAAAAAACTTAGTGGGATTACAAGATACTTTTTACATAGGGAATCTCAATAACAGCGCCCAAATACAGATCAAGGGCTTGGCTTTGCAATTCAACGATAATAAGACTTTATTTAAAGCAGGAGTGCGCTGCGATAATTCTGCTGATCCCGTATTTAAATGTAATATCTCCTACAATGCAACTGAAGGAGTCCTCACTGCCAATGTTACTTCATTTAGTAATTATACCGTTGAAAACGTGGATTCTATCGCTAACTCTACCCAGTGCGGGTTGGTCAGGCGAAGTATAACCTTAAGCCAAAACATCGCTATAAATGGGACTTGCTTCACCATCAATGAGAGTAACATTCTTCTTGATGGCGCAGGTTTTACCATAACCGGAAATAGGACGGGAGTAGGAATAACGGTAAATAATTTTATTGCTTACCGTTTTAGTAATATAACCGTCAGAAATTTTGGTGAAGTCAGAAATTTCACCCACGGTTTTAATAGTAGTTCTTTTACTGGCATTATTACTAATAACTCATTAAATAACAATACTTTTGGAATGTTTGTGCTTAGTTTAGGATCAAGTAATATCAGCCAAAATCGTGCTATAAATAATTCTAATGACGGCTTTTCATTTACAGTTGGTACTGATGGCGGCGATATTTATAATAATACTGCCCAGGCAAATGGAGATGGGGGCTTTTTTATTACCAATGAGGAGGCTCCGGTAAGAATTTATAATAATACTGCTTTAGAAAATAAAGGATTTGGTTTTGAACTTCAAGGAGGTGAAGCCTTCTACTTAGCCAACAACACTGCTCGGAATAACAACAATTCTGGTTTTAGTTTTCTTGGAACTATAGTTGCCAGCCCAACTTCTGTTATGAATAACAAAGCTGAATTAAATACTGGAAACGGATTTTATCTAGAGAATTTTGGTGATCCTGACACTAACCTTAGTGATAATGTTGCTCAAGAAAACGATAAAGACGGCTTTTTCTTTGATAGTTCTATTATTTCATTTAGAAATAATGTTGCCTGGGGTAATAATCTTAGCGGATTTCAAGGAACGAACAGAATGGTTTTATGGAATAATAATACAGCTCACAGCAATAAACTTGCCGGTATTAATCTTATCGCTAACATAAGTGTTCTTGATGATCATTATTATAATAATACTTATGATATTTTATTTAACACCAGCAGTTTAAGCGGAACAATATCTTATAATTTTACGAATGTAACCATCGATAATCCCTTGAACAATTTATTGAATGAAACATTGTTTACTATAAGTGATACTATGGATAGCTCTTCGTATTATTATATCAATTATTCAAGGCAGCCGTCTTCTTTGCCAGAAGGTTACAGTTCTTTCCATAATAAATTTATTAATATTACTAGCATAGGTGGTATTTCAAACATTGGTAATATCTCTTTACGATGGCTGGAGTCGGAGCTGGTAGAGTTAGGAAATTTCGATGAGTCACTTTTCAACTTATGGGTTTATAATGGCTCTTGGAGACTTCTCAATGAAACCCCGGATACTTCTGGGAACTCTTTAGGGACGCAGAATCTTATCGCTTCTGGCGTACTGGCAATTCTCATCAACGAACCTCCTAGCGTGCAAAATAGCGGCGGCACAAGCAGCACTTCAAGCACGACTACTGACGGCTCAGCCACTTCCGCCCCTGCACCATCAGAACCGTCTGCTCCCTCAGAACCTTCTCGTGTAGAAACCGCTTCTGCTGCAGAAGCAACCAGGGCCTTTGAAAGAGGTGAAAGCAGCATGAGTATCAGTAGAACGGGAGAAAGAGCAATAACCACCTACACCTCTGAACAAAATTATAAAATCTCTATCACCAATAATCTGGATAAAAAATTAGTCCTTTCTGGTGCTTTGAAAGAAAAAGAACAGGAAATACCATTGGAAAACGAAGAAAATGTTGTAAAAAGGTTGAAAGAAGAACTGTTGTTAGAAGGGGAAGTGAGTGAGACAGCCCTGGGAAAAGAATTAAGTATTTTGAAATTATTGGAAAGTGTTGAAATTTTGCAAATCTACAAGACAAGATTATCTCATCTTCTGCCTCCTTCTTTGCTCGGTGCAGCTGTAGCTACTCCGTTAGTGCCTACCGGCAAACACATAGAAGCTAATTTGCTAAAAGATTTACTTCTGAATGCCGAAGAATTGAAAAATATTGAAGTCAACCCCGGTGAAACTGTGGAAAAAGAAATCAAGATACGCCGCGGCTTGAGCTTTGACCAAAAACCGCCGCAAATTATTTTTTCCTCCGGTGGCGAGCAGGTTTTGGTAAAGGATTTAGAAAATCACGAAGGACTGGTGATCGGGACTGCTGTTGATGTCGATCCGAAAACTAAAACATTTGACTTTTATATCATTATCCCACCCCAGCAGCGGGAAGGCAGGGAAACCTTTACCGTAGAGATGAATCTCAATGTCAAGAAATCGAAAGTAGCGCCCGCTATGCCATTGAAAGTTACCCTTCCGTTCCTCCTCAGCGGGGAATCTAAGACTATCTTCAGCGAGCTCTATGGCCCATACAATGTTAATCTGGCCCGAGGTGCGTTGTTGGCTGTGCAGTACGATGCTTCAGCAATAGAAGGTGATTATGAGGTAGTAGGAAAAGTCTATAAGAAAGGGACTGAACTTATTGCTGAAAATAGCTTTTCCGTAAAACAATAAAGTGTAGATTACAGAAAGCTTTTTAATCAAAAAAGTATTTACCTAGAGAAAGGTGGACGAAGGAAAGTTTTCCTTCGAACCATTTTTTGGGAAAAAAAGGTGACAGAATGGTTTTAGTTGGCTCGGTAGATATTCCGTTAATTGAGGTACTTTTAGTTTTCGGCATAGTGATATTCATCCTGCTCATTGAATCCATCATCATCATCAGCCTTCTGGTAAGACAGCTGCAGAAGACCAAAAACATGGGCATGCTTTTAGAAAGATTATCACAAGTTCTTTTGGAGATCAAGAAAGCAGAGATTGATGAATTGGACAAGTTACGAAGGAAGTAAAAAAGTAATTCTTTATATTTTTTAGAAAAATAGAATAAAAAGAAAAACAAAAAGAAGAAAATCTACTTCTTAGCGCCAGGAGCAGCTTCCTTCTTCTCCTCGACTGGAGCAAGTTCCTTGATGATCTGTTGCGGAATGCCCGCATCGACCATGGCTTTCTTAGCCTTCTTAGGATCTGCTTCAAACAGCTTGAGGATCTCCTTCGCCTTGGCTTCGAATTCCACGCGGCGCTTCTCGATCTCTTCCTGCAAGCGTTTCTTCTCTGCTTCCTGCTCACGTCTTTCTTCTTCCGTAAGCTCAGTCTTACCTGAAGCAATTTCCTTGTCAAACTTGCCGTCAGCGATTGCCTGCAATGCTTCTGGCACAGTCATGCCTTCAACTAAGATACCCATGGATTGGCATGTTCCGACGATCTCTCGTACTTTTGCTTTCATGGTAGCTCCTAAAAGTGAATCTTGTTTTGTTTTTGCTATCTTGATGACCTGTTCGATCTTCAGATCAGCGACTTTATCCATAAGCGGGTTTCCTGCACCCTTTTCAATACCTGCTTCCTTTTTGATAAGCGCGGAGGCAGGTGGCGTACCTATTTCGATCGTAAAAGTCTTGGTTTCAGTATCAACAATGACTTTGACTGGAACCTGCATTCCCCTAAGGTCAGCAGTTTTCTTGTTAATCTCCATCACTACCTGGCCAATATTAAGCCCGGTCGGTCCTAAAGCTGGACCTAAAGGAGGGGCAGCAGTAGCTTTCCCGCCTTCTACCATTGTTTCAACAACTTGTTTTGCCATGATTAGATCACCATATTGAGTATTAAGTGCGTAACTTTAGGCTGGAAACGGGGGGTCTTTATAAAAGTTTTCAAAGCTAAGCTTGGTCTAAAAATAGGTAGCGGCTTTATCTTAATTCTCTTTTAAATTTTCATTCAAGAACACAACCGTCTTCTCCCAGGCATCAACCGTCTCCTCTTCCGCATAATTAGCTCCAGAAGGATTAGCGAAGGCGTGTCCTACGCCGGGATAAATATAAATCTCATTCTTGATCCCTAACTGGTTTAAGGCTGTTTCAAAGTCTTTAACAGAAGAGACCGGGATGCTAGTATCTTCTTCTCCAAAGATGCCTAAGACCGGCCAGCCTATATTTTTCAATTGCTCTTTGTCATCGGTCAAGCGGCCATAGTAAATGACCGTCGCGTCAAGTTCTTCATTCAATGCTAATTGTAACGACTGCTGGCCTCCGAAACACCAGCCCAGAGAAGCGATTTTTTCCACCTGCTGCTGTTCTTTCAGATAAGCGACTGCATCTTTCATCTTTTGAACAGCTTCATCCGGATGGTCCCGCACTTTAGCAGACAATTCTCCTGCTCGTGCTGCATCCGCTGCCACTTCGCCATATAAGTCTATAGCAAACACCACGTACCCTTCTTTCGCTAAAATTTTAGCCATCTCCTTGATATTATCATTCAATCCCCACCATTCATGGATCATGATTACCCCAGGATAATTTCCTGCTTCTTTTGGCTTCGCTAAAAATCCTTGTACCTTATTCGAGATTTCTTGAGAGTCAACGTATTGGTCAAGATCTTGCCCAAAGAGATCTACATTTTTCTGTACAGGGGCAGATTCTGGAAGAGGTGGAACCGGCTGGCAGGCGACTAAAAATAAAACCAAAAACAATGATGCGTACATTAATTTCATAATGAGAAGCATGATCTAAACCTATAAAAAAGTTTGGTTTTTGAGAGTATTTCAGTAACCTTTATCTATCTAAAAATAATCCTTCTCCCATGCCGAAAGTACTCTTGCTCATCCTTGACGGTTTTGGATCTAGAAAACAAAAAAGCGGAAATGCGGTCCTGCAAGCGAAGACTCCCGTCCTAAATCGTTTGATGCAAAAATATCCGCACACTACCCTCAACGCAGCAGGAAAAGCAGTGGGATTACCGGAAGGGATCATCGGAAATTCTGAAGTAGGGCATCTCACTCTGGGAGCAGGAAGAGTTTTGGAGACCGATCTGATGCGCATCAATGAAGCGATCAAAAATGGTTCGTTTTTTAGTGATAAAGCATTGCTGCAAGCGATCCATCATTCCAAGAAGAATAACACCAAATTACATCTGATGGGTTTATTGAGTGATGCAGGAGTGCATTCGCATATCCAGCATCTATTTGCGTTGCTGAAGATGGCAAAGCTGCATGGATTAAAGGAAGTGTATATCCATCTCTTTTTAGATGGAAGAGACGCGCCGCCAAAATCAGCGGAAAAATATATTCACCAGCTGCAGCGCAAAATAAAAGAATTTGGCGTCGGACAGATTGCGACCATGATGGGAAGATTCTACGCCATGGATAGAGATAACCGCTGGGGACGGGAGCATAAGGCGTATGAATGCATGGTCGATTGCATCGGCAGAAAGGGAATAACTGATCCCATCAAAGCTCTAAAACATGCCTATGCGAAAGGAGAGTCAGATGAATTTGTCAAGCCGACCATCTTGACTAATAAATGCGTGGTAGAGGAGCATGATTCCATCATATTTTTTAATTTCCGTTCTGACCGGGCGCGTGAATTGACCCGCGCTTTCGTCTGGGGGAAATTTAAAGAGTTCCAGAGAAAAAAAATCATCGACTTAAAATTTGTCTCCCTGACCCAATATGACTCTTTGATAAAGATTCCCGTCGCTTTCCCGCCGATAATCCCCCAGAGAACTCTAGGAGAAGTCATTTCCGGAAAAGGCATTTCCCAGTTACGCCTTGCCGAGACGGAAAAATGGGCGCATGTCACCTATTTCTTCAACGGCTTGTGCGAATGTGTTTTTCCTCACGAGAAGAGGATGCATATCCAGAGCATAAAGAAAGTGAAGACCTACGATAAGATCCCAGAGATGAAGACAAAAAAGATCACTGATACTCTGCTGCAGAATATCGATGGACATGATTTTTTTGTGATCAATTTTGCCAACGCGGACATGGTCGGGCATACCGGAAATCTCAAAGCGACGGTAAAAGCTGTCCAGGTGATCGACCGGGAAATTGGAAGAATGATACAAAAATTTCCAGGGACAATATTCATCACTGCCGATCACGGCAATTGCGAGGACATGGAAGGAAAATATGTCACTTCCCATACCGCTAACAATGTTCCGTTGATTGTTGTCGATACTCAGGGGAAATTAAAAAATAAAAGATTGAAAAAAGGCGGATTAGCTGATGTCGCGCCGACAATTTTGAAAGTGATGGGAATCCAGAAACCGAAGGAGATGACTGGTAGATGCCTGCTGTAGATTTCTGGGTCTTTATCTCCTCTTTGACCGGTAGGAATTTTTTAATTGTTTGTTCAGCAGTCTTAATTTTATATTTTCTTTATAAAAAGAGAAATAAAGATGCGGTCTTGATCTTCATAGGTTCTATCGGAGGAGTGATTTTAAACAAGATCTTGAAAGAGATCTTTCAACTGCCTCGTCCCAGCGACGCTCTTATCCCTGTTGGAGGTTATACTTTCCCCAGCGGGCATGCCATGAGCGCAGTGATATTCTACTCTATGTTGATACTGTTATTTCACAAGAAGATCAAAAATAAAGTTGCCAGAAATAGTCTTATTTTTGCCAATGTTCTTATTATTTTATTGATCGGCCTGAGCCGGGTGATGTTAAAAGTCCATTATGTCAGGGATGTCCTAGCAGGCTATATCATCGGTTTATTATGGCTATTTATCCTTTACAAGATGTTGGAAAAAACAAAATTATGATTCTAGGAATAATGAGACTACTTTATCTCTTTAACCCCTTATCACCGTCTGCAGCTTTCCTTTCGGTTTTTCCTGCTCAAAATATTTTTCCAGAGCTGTGAAATGATCAATCTCTTTGTTGATCTTTTCTAATTCTTTCAGGCCGGATTCAGTGAATATGATCATCCTGTTCTCATAGGAGATTAATTTTTTATTTCCCAAAGTTTCTAAGTTTTTATATAACGCACGTTCCTGTTTAGAGATTTTTTTTGCTGCCAGTAGATGTTCTATGAACGCGATCTTGGATGTCCGCACCTGCACCGGCATTTCTACTAACGGCTGGTTCAAGGAAGTATAAAAATGCCCTAAGGCGTAAAGGATCAAGCGCTGGGTCTTGGTAAGTTTCATACAAATTCTTAATGCGTAGGCATTATAAAAAACTTGGTATGATAAATTTAATAAAGAGGCTCAGATCTGCTTGATTTATGCCTAAAATTTATATGTCCGGACTTGAACTGATTAAGAAGATAGTCGTGCAGGGAGAACGAGATTTTGTAGGAGTTCAAATACCTGATGGTTTTGAGATATGCGGCAGTGAAGGGAAAGAGTTAGTGCAATATCTCTGGGAAAAAAATAAAAAATTTGAAAATAATCCTTTAGATTTCAGCGGTGCTAGTCTGCGTCATTTGACCGCAAGAAACCTGTTTCTTCCTTGGCTTCGGGCGGTTGAAACTGACTTTGACGGCGCTAGTTTGCTTGGTTGTTCGTTGATCTATGCTCATCTTGAAAGAGCTACTTTTAGAGAAGCTAATCTCTCGCCTGCTCCTAGTAGAGGTCCTAGTGGAGGCAAAACAACTTCCTTCGCCCGTTCAGAACTTCTGGGTGCCAATTTTGAGAAAGCTACCTTGCAGAATGTATGTTTTGAGTCTGCAGACCTATCAACAGTAAATTTTACTTCTTCATATCTGCATTCAGCTGATTTTACAAAAGCAACCTTATGCCAAGTTCAAGGCTTAGAATCAGCTATCGACTTAGAACATGCGATAATAAAATATGTTACTGCTACTGAAAAAGAAAGAAAAATCATCATGGCGAGTAGGTCCAAAATAATGTTTAAGAGAATAGTGGACTCTAATATCAATTGAGCATCAGAAAAACTTAAAAACAAGAACGATTTCAGTAGAGCAATAACTTAAAAGGTGATACTGATGAGATTAGTTCTTACTAAAAAACCAAAGAATGTTACTATTATCGAAGGATTTCCAGGTTTCGGATTGATCGGGACCATTGCCATTGAATTCTTGATGGATCATTTAGAGACGGAAAAGATAGGCATCATTGAAATGGATGAAGTTCCGGCCATGATTGCAATTCATCAAAGTAAAGTCATCGAGCCAATCTCGCTTCATTACAGCAAGGATTATAATATGGTTTTAGTCCACGCTATCAACATCGGAAAAAACACTGGTTGGAAATTAGCGGAAATGATCGAACAGCTTGCGCAAGAGCTTGATGCTAAAGAAATAGTTTCCTTGGAAGGTGTGGGTAGCCCTAATCCCGGTAGTAAGGTCTTTTATTATACGACAACCGACGGCGCTTTGACTAAGAAATTATCTGCTGTGGCCAGTCCATTAAGTGAAGGGATTGTCGTCGGTGTAACTGGTGCATTATTAGCGAAAAGCCTGAAAGTACCTGTTGTAGCTTTCTTTGCCGAAGCGCAAAGTGGCTTGCCTGACAGCCGAGCCGCCGCAGAAATAATCAAGGCTCTTGATGCTTATACTGGCTTAGAGATAGATCCAAAACCTTTGCTGCAGCAAGCTAAGCTCTTTGAACAGAAGCTAAAAGGCATCGTACAGAA
Source organism: Nanobdellota archaeon (assembly GCA_030647325.1). Classification (GTDB taxonomy): domain Archaea; phylum Nanobdellota; class Nanobdellia; order Woesearchaeales; family GW2011-AR9; genus JACPIL01. Next base: position 16,988 of record JAUSJN010000008.1, read on the forward strand.
AGGCACTAAAGCAGAAGAACTGCGTGAAGAGAAACAAGAAAGTTACTTTGGATGATTTTTTTTATCTTTAACTTTTTTAAAATTTTTTTGATTAAATTTCAACAAAAAGCAGAAAGAATCATTCTATCAAAAACTAAATGTTTTACACTTAAAATAACTGATAGTTTTCCTTACATTTCAGAACTAGCTAACGGAGTTATCAGTTTTAATGATTAATCTTTATCTTAATAACTTATAATCTCTGCTTATAATATTTATTCCAAACTATCCAAAAATATCACTAACTTATTTTTTATTCTTCAACCTAAACTGTACTTGCTCAAATAACCCCCGTTCAATTAATGCTTTATGGGAACCCTTATTGGCTTCTCCTGCAAATTTTACTTCTCCGAGGTATGACCTATTACTGAGCACTTTTTTGAGCCCATTAACAGAAAAACCATGCTTTTTCGCCAATTTATTGAGGCTTAGATTCCCGGACAAATATTCTTCAAAAATGTGGTGCACTTGCGGAGCGCTTTCGGAATCAAATTCAAGATTTTTATCAACCATTTTATACCCAAATGGGGGCTTGTTAACAAAGCCGCCTTCCTTGCTTTTACGCTGCATGCCAAAAGTGGTTCTTTCGCCGATGATGTTCCGCTCAAACTCGGCAAAGGCAGATATGATGTGGAACATGAGTTTCCCGGAGGCAGAAGCAGTCTCGATTCTATCCTGGAGAGATACAAAATCAATGCCCCATTCTTTCAGTTTCTCGATAGTAAGGATCAAATCTTTTAAGCTCCGGCTAAACCTATCTAATTTATAGATAAAGATGGAAGAGAATTTTTTATGTTCAGCATCGCTTAAAAGTTCCTGCATTGCTGGCCGGTGTTTAATATCTTTAGCGGATTTTCCTTCGTCCCGATATATTTTATAGAGATCATACCCTAATGCAGAACAATAGTTTTTGAGTGCATCTTCCTGCCCGGCTAAAGAAAACCCGTGCAGGGCCTGATCTTCTGTAGAAACGCGAATATAAATGGCTGCTAAAGGTTTATTTTGTGCACTTTGGGCTAACATCTTCGACCTCTTAGTCACTTAGGGAGCCCTAAGTATATAAAATTTACTCTAAAAGCCGGGAAAACTGCGTCGGAAGCCTTCTTTCAACAAAAAAGGCGGCTTTGTTTGAGAAATTTGCTCAGGTTGCAAGACTTCTAAAATCAACTCTTGATCTTTATGTAAAATGCCTCGGTTCTTGTATTATTCTAGCACTATCCTGCTTCTAAATATTCATCATGTTGCTTAAATGTTTTTAAGATTAAATCTTCTAGATTAAATTAGAACTAAAAACGTATGCTGGCTTTATCTTCAATTTTAAACCGAATCTTTCTTGCTGAAAAGTTATAATCTTCTCTTTTAAGTTTCTTTTGTTGTAAACAGTTAATTTTATTAGCCCCTAAATCTTTCTTTTCATCATGAAACAAATCCCATCATCATTACGTGCCTGGTTTGTACTACACTTTATGGTTGATTATCTGTTTGCCATTCCCTTGTTCATAGCACCAGCATGGCTATTATCTTTCTTTGGATTTACAGTTATTGATCCAGTTACTGCACGTTTGGTTGCAGCTGCCTTATTTGCGGTGGGCGGCATTTCTTTGTTAAGCCGTAACGAATCTGTAAACGTATATAATTCTTTGTTAAAGCTCAAAATAATATGGTCTGTCAGCGCAATTGCAGGGTTGTTATTATCGTTATGGCAAGGAGCTTCAGCTTTGTTATGGCCAGTAGTTTTAGTTTTCGGATTATTTTGTGGGATTTGGAGTTATTATTTTTGGAGATTAAGATAGATTTTTAACAGAAGATTTTTATTAAACTCTTAAATGTGTAGATTATGTCTCAAATACAAGAGCTGCAACAACATCTGCACCATATCCTGCATCAGAATTATCACATCAATAAAGACTGCTTCATTCTGCTTATTTATGACATTGAATGCTCTTTAGCTAAACTCCTTAGCGATACCTACCAGAAAGAGATCAAGAGCCATCAGCATAAAGTCATAAATTTCCCCACTGTTGCTGAGTCTATTGTTGAAGAAGCCGTAACTTCTTTACCAGAACATTCTTTGGTCATCCTAGTGCAAAGCCTTTCCTTCCGCATGACTAAGCATCGTTTGCGCGCTGACTTGTTCAGGGCCGGACACATGGTCATTGAACATGCCAGACTATCCCGCAACAATGATGAAGAGATCCAGAATTACATCGATTCCTTGCGCTATGATACCCCTTATTATGTACAGGCAACTACAGCCATGGAAAAACTGCTGCAGGAGAATACCCAGTTACGGATAGAATCAGGCCATAATCTGGTCTTAGAGATCGATTCTGCTCTTGAAAAACCACTCAAGAATACTGGCGACTTTTCAGATAATCCTATTGTCGCAGCCGGTTTTCCTATCGGAGAAATCTTTACCGAAGCTACCCAGCTCGACAAAATAAATGGCTCAGTATCAGTGTTTGGTTTTCCTACCTTGGAACATAAGACTCATTTCTGTGAGCCTTTTGAAGTGCAGATCAAGGATGGCTGTGTAGTCAGCCATAATGGGCCAGCGCTGTTCGAAGATATCCTGCGGCAGATCGCTGCAGAAGAAGTAAATAAGGCCGTACAAGTGCGGGAAATAGGCTTTGGCTTGAATAGAGGTATCGGTTTCAAGAAAACCTTGCATGAACCTACTGCCTTTGAACGCTTTGCGGGGATGCATTTTTCTTTAGGATTGAAGCATGCCATGTACGCCAAGAAATTAGGGAAGAAAGTCTATCAGAAATATCATATTGATATCTTCTGTAAAGTGAACAATGTCTTTATCGGAGATACTCAGATCATGAAAGAAGGGGAATACGTTTTCTAGCTTAATTATCCATAAAACTTTGTAGGCTTAGATTCACAATATTTTCTTTTGCCTGCAGTTCTTTAAACCCAGGTTCTAAACCCACAAACAATTGGTTTTCAAAGAAAGAACGCCGGAAGGGAATGCCTTTCTGGATCAAGGAAGAAATACACTCTGGAACAATAGAAACAGATAATTCTGATTTTACCGCGATCTCTTGGTAGGTAAGCAGTGACTCTCCGGTGTATAGGACTAAAAACACTTTACGCTCCATCTGGTTGAGCGGAGCGATGTTGGTCTTAGGCTTAGGTATTCCTAAACTTAATTGAGTCTGATCCAATCGCTGGGAACATTTTTCTAACTTGATCTCCAGTTCCTGAAGGTAATCAAAAAGAGCCTGTACTTCTGTAGTATTATCATTGATAGCGGCAAGATGTTCTTCCAGCATTTTCCTTATGGCAGTAAATTCCTTATTCATTTATTTTGCACCGAGAGCATTGCTGCTCTTTCTCATATCTCACCACTGGAAAAGTAATCTCTTTTCCTCTACCACCAACCCAACAAAAATATAATTTTCAGAATTTAAATAGCTTTCTGTTTTTGGTCATACTGTTACTAAACAATAGTCATGCCTATTTTAGAAAAGCATTTAAATGAGTTATTTTTGTGCGAATCACTTATTTTATCTTCTGGAAAAAATTGTTTTAACATTTATATTTTTTGTAGACGAAAAAGACCGGTGGTCCGCCAGTCCTATTTTGACACAGTAAACTTTATATTCTGGAAGATTCTTGGAAAAATATCTAAAAACCAATGACCTCGATCCAAGAATTCATAAAGTATCTTAGAACTGCGGGATTGTACTCATTATCTAAAGCAGAAGCAAGTCTCAAAAGCCTTTCTATTCGTCAAGTAGCTGAATGGAACGGATTAAAATTGTCTTTAAGTCATTTCTTGAATACCCTTTATTATGAAATGTTTGATTGTAAGATCGGGTTAGAGCAGGAAATAAAAAAAACAGGATCAAAAGCAGGAAAGGTGCTTATTGGTGACTTGAAAAAAGATATGGGCATCGTCTTGGCTTTGCGAGAAGAAGTTCTGGCTACAGGATCTTTCACTAACCAGGAACTGTTTGAATTAACACGAAAGAAATTTTTACTGAAAATTAAGAATTTGCGCGAAGTCCTAAAGGATTACCTGGAAGAGCTTGAAATCTTTGAACAAAAGCTTATGAGCGCCTTAGTTCTCCTCAAAAGAGCAGATGACTTTATTCTGCAAGCTCCTGAACTGATAGGAAAAATAAGGCTGGAAATAGGTGCGCTTAAGATAGATACTTTTCTTTCACAGAAAGAAAAAATAGCGGCTTCCATTGAAGATCTTTCTCAGCAAATAAAGGATCAAGATGAAGGTTTAAGCAAGCTGAAGGAAATCTCCGGCTTGGAGAAAGTATTGGCGACCTTGGAATTAGTTAGAATCAATCTTGTCACTCTTGCCAAAACCGTTGGTAAAACTGATCCAAAAGTATGGGGACAAAGCACGCCTAGATTTGATCTTTTCAAAAAAAATCTTCTTAGAGACATGGAAGGATCGTTAAAGATTCTTGCTGGCGCGGCTGAGGACATAGAAGAGGTTCAAAAGCAATTGGCTATATGATAAGATCCAAACGCGACCTGGAAGTCATCCTCAGTAAATTAAAGAGTTTTGAAAAGCCTTCTCTTACCCTGGAACAATATCCTACCCCCAGCCATATCGCCGCTGAATGGGCCTGGAACATGGCCCTGAAAGGGGAAGTGGCGGGAAAAGTGATCGTTGATGCCGGCTGCGGTCCGGGCATCATCGGCCTGGGATTATTGCTGCTAGGAGCGCGCAAGGTGATTTTCATCGACAAAGATCAGGAAATAATACCTATCTGCCAGCAGAATTATGAAAAGATCAGGGAAGAATATGAGATAGGTGCAGCAGAATTTGTCGCTCATGACTTTAGCCTCTTTGATGGAGAAGTAGATATTGTGGTGCAGAACCCGCCTTTCGGCACTAAACAAGAACATGCCGATAAGAGATTCTTAGAGAAAGCGTTTGCGGTCGCGCCGATAGTCTACAGCATGCACAAATGGTCCACCCAGAAGTTTGTGGAAGCGGTCTGCAAGGATCATGACTTCAAGATAACCGATCTCTGGAGGTATGAGTTCCCCATCAAAGCGGTCTTCAAGTTCCACGAAAAGCCGGTGCAGGTCATTGATGTCGGGTTATGGCGGATGGAACGATTATAAAGTATATACGAAAAGAATTAAACATATTCTTATTAAAAATAATGTATGGACCAGTGGGAATATCTTCGTGCTTCACTATTAGAAATAAAAATTAAAAATATAGGGTTAACTACAACAGAATCTTCTCAATTACATAAAATCTTAGATTTACAGTTTCAGGAAGATTGCTGCACTGAGATTGGCGGTTCTATCTTTAATAAGAAAACTGGGGATTCACAATTGGAATTTGAAGTTATACATCCACCAGAGCACTTAGAAGTTGAAAATGCACTAAAATCATTTCAACAAAGAGATTTTAGTAAAATAAGCCTTTTAGCAGATTATATCTCACGGGCTAGGAAAAGCATTGAATTATACCATGGTGAAAACCTTGATTTAACAACAGCAGCAGTAATATTTGATGTAGCTGCTAAAAATCCAACATCATTGACTACTTTTGATGAAAAAAGAATCCAACTTTATGTTGAATTTTATAAGTACTTCTTAGGGAGCTACACTGGAGTATTTGGAAAAGATTTAAAAGTTGATAAAGAAGGATTTTTAGCAATTTTTCATTGCCACAATGACGGTTCCAAGCCTTCTCCTATGGATATCCAAACTAATATTAAGTCTGGTGTTCCTGACCTTGTTATCTCAGCAAAACAGGATTATATAGAATTAGGAGCAACATTGTATCTTATTAGCGGAGGCGAAACTAAAGAGCTATATCGAGGACCTTTACAACTGTAGAGGAAACAATAACATTATTAAACTTCTGATTCTTCCAACCCTCAGGTGCATAGATGAAACTGACCATAGACACCCAGGTAGATACGCATGAGGATATCCGTAAGATTTTGCAAATATTAACTTCTATCCTTGAGAAAAAAGATTCTCCTGTTTCTACTACCTCCACTGACACCACTGATCTGATGAGCATGTTTGGTGATCAGAAAGGCACGGTAGAGACTAAAGGCAACCCGCCGGACTTCAGCTCTTTCCTCAATTTATCATCCCTGAAGAAAGAAAACAAAGATGATGAAGCAGGGATTGAATTTTATTAAATCATAAGATCTTCTTTAATTACTATTCTTTTTCAACGGCTGCGGGATGATGCCTTTTCCTATCAGTAAAGAAGCATAGTATCGGTCTCTGGTCTCTTCCCAGCGTTCATAGATTTCTACAGTTCTCTTCTCATCTAATTGGGGAAGATGCAGGTCGCCGATGACTAAATATAAGTCTCCAAATTTCTGCCCTACCTCAACGAAAGGAGTTCTTCCGGTCTGTCGATATGCAGCCGAACCAATCTGAGTATGATATTTAATCTGTCCTTCTCCATGCTGTCTGACAAATTCATAAAAATATCCCACCAAAAACAAGCAATGGTCTCCCAATTCCTGTTGCTGTTGCATTCGTTGTAGCTTATTTGCTTCTTCCGTAATACGCTGATATTGAAAGGTAACGGGTGCAAGCCAACCTTGTTGATAGACTCCAAAAGCCTCTCCAAACCGTTCCAGCATCTCTACCAGATACTGTCGTGCTGGCGGAGTAAGTTCTAACTTATGCCTTTCGATGGCCCGTTCAATACTTTGACTGAGAAATGAAGTTAAATCCTCCTGTAAATAATGTTGTTTTTCCATGTTATAGTATGAAAATCAATGCGCCGCCAAGCGCTACCAGCAAAGCAAAAAATCCGATGATCATGCGCCTGAATCTCTTCTCGCCAAAGAGATAGGCGATCCCGCCTTTTGTTATAGTATTGGCCAGAACTCCTAAGATGATCCCATCCCTGGCCGTATCCAGCGATATGCTTGTTCCGGCTAATTGTGAAAGGGAAAGAGCGATGGCATCCGCGTCCGCCAATCCGGATAAGAAACTTACCAGATATACTCCTTCTGAAGAGAGGTATACATTTGCTAAGGTAAGGAAAGCCAACGCCAAGGCAAAAACACCTGCAAATTTCAATGCCGGTTTCAAGGCAAATGGGGATTTCAATTCAATGGATTCTGAAACAGGCTTTGCCCTCTTCCAGACAAAATATGAAAATGAGCCAGTCACAGCAGCAAGCACCAGCATCGGCAGCAGCAGCTGCGCGAATAATGCCCGGTTTACTAACAAGACTTCCAACAACACTCGGCCGAACATCACCCCGTTAGCCAGGATCACGCCCAGAGCCAGCACTTTGTACAAATGTTCCTGCTGTTTGCTGTGTTCGGCAAAACTTAAGGTAACTGCTGTACTACTGGCTAAACCACCCAGAATACCGGTAAATTCAATCCCCTTCTCGCCAAACCATTTCATGAGTATATAACCAACAAAACTGATGCCGGAAATCAATACCACCATCAGCCAGGTCAGAAAGGGGTTAAACAACTCGTAAGGCCCATATCCTTTATTGGGAAGAAACGGTAGTATCACAAAGGCAATGACCGCAAAGACTAAAGTGCTTTTCATCTCTTCCTTTTTCAGATGCCGGGCAAATTGATGCAGCATGGTACGGGAATAGAGTATGATAGTGATGATGACCGTCAACAGCACCGCTAACTGGATCTCACCGAAATAGGCCAGAACGCCTAAGAAAAAAGTCAAAAACCCTGCCACTTCAGAGGTAGCGCCGTGATATTTCTTCATAGACAGCACAAAATAAGAGATGATGATAAGAGTCCCCATCAAGAAGATGCCCATCACTAAGATCCAGGGATTTAAGATTTCTCCAAAAAAAGCTGATAACGCACCGAACAAGGCGATTAACGGAAAGGTCCTGATCCCAGCATAATCATGGGCATGTTTTTTGTATCTGGCGTATTCTCTTTCTAAGCCGATCAATGCTCCTAAAGCTAGAGCCAGAAGAAAATTACCGATAAGAGCAAATTCAGCCATCTATCAAAAATCTCCTTGATTTTTGGAAGATGCTACAAAATCTTTGTTTTGTATCATCACATCACCTTTTGATAAAGAAGGATTTTCAATTATATATATTTAGTGGTGGAAAATTCAAACTACTGCAAAAAATACCAATATACCAACGCGTTAACCAAGGTCAATGGAATTCCGACTTTAGCAAACTCAAGAAAGGTTAAGGTCTCACCACTTTTTTCCGCATTTTGAATGATGATGACATTGCTGGCTGCTCCCAATATGAATAAGTTACCAGCGATAGTGCTTCCAGCAGCAAGAGCGGCCATTTCTGTTGTTGCAGCACCGGCATGAAGAAGCAGCGGCAAGTACAGCGCAACCAGAGGAACATTGGATATCAATTGGCTGAGAAGGATACTTACTAAGAGAATCATGCTGATGGAGGTGATTTCAATATTTAATTTGTTAAGAAGCAGTTGGAAAAAACCAGCTTCCCAGACACTTTGCATGACCACAAACATGGCAGCAAAGAAAATTAGAGTGTGCCAATCTATTTTTTTCAGGATTTCAACCCTTTTAGAACTGAAGAGCATTATAGGAAACGCAGAGATCAAGGAGATATAAGTTAAGGAAAAATCAAAAGGCAATTTTAATAGAACTATCATGATTTTGAAGAGAATTAAAACAACCAGCAACAACAAAGAAACTTTAGAGATAAAGGCTAATCGGTGATCCTTTATCGGTTCCTGAGAATGATTTAGGCTGCAATGAAAAGCATCCTTGTAAAAGAATCTTAATAAAAAGTAGGCGAGGCACAGATTGATGATGGTCGGAATGAACAGATATTTCAAAAAGGTGACAAAAGGATTACCCCCACTATTGAGAGCAATCAGCAGATTTTGGGGATTTCCTATCGGACTCATGACGCTGCCGATGGTTATGGCAAAAGCTAAGGTCAGCAATAATGGTTTTGCGGGAAGGCAATGTTTTCTGGCTAGAAGCAAAACGATTGGAGTTCCAATGATGGCGATAGTGTCATTCATCAAGAATGCTGATGCTATCCCCCCGCCGAATAAAATGAATAACAAAAGATGTTCAGCAGACTTTGCCTTCTTGAACAGTTTGTAAGAAAGATGGGAAAGATAACCGCTGGCTTCAAGGGCTTGCCCAATTATAAACATCCCAAACAAGAATAACATGACCTCGGGATTCACTGATTTTACAGCATCAAGCAGGGAAATTTGCCCCATGATGAGCACAGCAATAGCCCCAAATAACATGATTTGCCAGATTTCCAGCCTGAATCTTCCTATTTGCCGGATAGCAATAAGCAGAAAAACCACTGCTAAAACAAGTAGAGGGATTATCATTACCTTTTTTCAACAGTTATAGCATTAAAACTTATCGTCAAGATTATTTGTTTAAAACCGGCTCTAAGCCCCAGAATATTCTCCATTTGTCTGCAACTGATCCATACATCCCCCCAGCAGCAGCCCCCAGTAACGAACCTGTGAACAAGGCGATAGCCATCTCTTTTGAAGAAGCCCCGGCAAGATAGAGCATGGGGGCATAAAATGGCATCATAGTAGCCGCTCCTACTGAAATATCAACTACTTTCCTCTTCAACCAAGAACTCTCCTTATTCACGCCGACTATTCTTGCTCCACTTTTTCTTAACAAAGAATTGTAAGCATATCCAGTCAAGAAAGTGGTCACCGCCCCGATTGTTCTGGACGTTGCTATTTCTTTCGCATCCATCCCTGAACAATATTCCGTAGTAGTCATGATCGGCGCATAAAAAAGAGCGCTTGATGTCCCATCAACCACAAAATATTTCAAGTGGTCTAGTAAGCTTAAAGAAGCGGTCTGCTGCCTGGTAGACTCTGACAATCGTTCTTCTAGATTAGGTTCTTCACTCATATCGTTAATATTTTTTAAGCTGATTTAAGAATATTTGCTATTATTTCTATATGCTTGCTATCAAGAACAATCTCTTCTTATCTTTTGCATGATGATTGAGGTATTGAACGTATTTCTGCAGGCCTTTCTTACGTTCAACCATAGCCAGCGAATTTCCTGCTGGAGCAAGAGGATATACTGTACCCCTTCCATCCGTAAAGGTGACAACTCCGCCACACTCGGGATTCCAGCCATCGGTTAGGTCAATGACTATATCTATGCCTGGCTTCTCCAGATATCTGTCATTCAGGATCTGGTAATCCTTCCAGGTTAAAAGATAGGCTGTGAAGTGAAGTTCATCAATCTTCTTTTTCGTGACAAAGGAAATAAAATCGGTAAGTTCTTTTGAAGAAAGCTGTGATTTAGAAACAGCATAGGAATGATGTACTACAACCTGCTCTTTCTTAAAATCCAGTGCTGAAACTTTTTTTGTTAATTGACTATAAAATTCTGTACTGAAAAAATCTTTTAAAATAACTGCTGGAAATTCTCCATGCAAGAATGATTTCCTGACTTTCTGTCTGGTGTCCTCTTTCAGATACACTTGATTAATCTCCTTCCCAATAAAAGCGTCTTTGTTAACCATAGAACCACCCACTTAAGGTAATGCGCTGGGTATCGGTCAATACTTCCTCTACCATATGGATAGAAAGCGAGGAGACTTCAAAAAACACTACTGTACCAGCTTTAGGGATGATCCGTCTCGCTATCTTTGTCGGTGTTTTATTTTTAGATTCATAAAGCGCAAGGGCGCCGCCATCCTTCTCATCCAGATCATTTAGATACAACATGAAAGCGATCTTTCTTCCCGGAACCTGATCATCATGCGGCAATAGATAATCTGTATCTTGGTAGATAGAACCGAACAGATCGATCTTTCCACTGAGTTTTAACTTGGTTATGCTCTGCATAAAATCAAGCATCTCTGGGGAAGAAAGTAAGGCAGTACATTTTTTCAACAGCGGATCATCGTTGTATAATAGGTCAAAAGTCTGTGAGAATTGAAACAGATCGGAATGATGCGGCGAGAATTGCTGCTTGCTTAGCGCTTGCAGAAGCTTGATTATTTTATCCTGTTTGACAAAATCCGGAAGTTCTAAGCTGGGAAAAGGTTTATTATTGGAAAAATCAGAGTAAAGCTTCTTTAT
>JAUSJN010000034.1 GCA_030647325.1 Nanobdellota archaeon
AAAAAGGAACTCCACATAATTATCTAAAAGATGAAGTATACTTTGCCAGATGTATTCAAGATGGATTTGTAAAGAAAAAAGGAGTTAGAAAAGAAAGCACAAAAGTCAGAAATATGCTTGAAGAAATCAAGGAAGAACTAAAGCAATTCGCAATATTAGGAAAAACTCCTGAAGTCAAAAACATACCTGAATTTAAAAAAATATGTTTACTTGATAAAAATGATAAAGAATGTGAGCTTGTAGCAGAAGCTTATATCGAGAGCTCAATACCTTCAGTTAAGGAGTTAGAGCAAGGATTAGATGAAATGATACGAGAAGCAATCGCCTTCAAAATAAAATACAATCATAAATTAGGAGAAGCCAAATGATACAGACAATAGATGAATTGTTTACTGTTCAATACGGTCAACCAGAGTACGAAACGAAAGAAGCACTAGATGAAGGAAATACCATTCTAATAGCTTCAGGAGGGTTAGATAATGGCGTTTATGGATTCTGTAATATTCCACCTTTTTTTAAAGATACAATTATCTCAGTGCCAAGGACTGGTTCAATAGGTCAAGCATTTGTGCAACAAGTAGAATGTTGTGTAAGTAGCGATGCTTTAGTTCTAATTCCGAGAAAGAAAATGGATTTAGAAACTTTGTTTCAAATTGCCTATCAAATAAGGCGTATCAAATGGAAGTTTTGTTATGGTAGAAAAATTACACCAGACAGATTGAAGCGAGAAAAAATTAGGATTGAAAGTTCAAAAATAGATTATAAATTATACTCAAAAAAGTATTTTCCTAAAACTCTTCAGAAAGAGAAAATTAAATTAAATGGTAAAATGAAGCTTGTGCCCCTTATTGATTTGTGTGATATTGAGAGAAAAACTGCCATTCCCCAAAATGCTATGGCTTTAAATGGTAAAATCCCTTATGTTACAACAAGCTCAAAAGATAATGGTGTATCTGAATTTGTAAGTGAAGAACCAAATAGCAAAGGCAAATGTTTGACTGTCGCTCTTAATGGAAGTTGTGGTCAAGTTTTTTTCCAGTTCGACGATTTTATAACAAGTGGAGACAATGCTATTTTGAAGTTGAAAGAAAGCTATAATCCTCATTTACTGTTTTATATTGGCTATCAAGTTTATCATCAAAAGTGGGGCTTCAACTATTACCGCAAACTTTCAGAGGTCAGATTAAGAAAATTTATGATTCCTATGCCTATAAACAAAAAAGGCGAATATGATTTTGAGTTTATAGAAAAGTTAGTTAAGAATTGTTTTGGATATGAAGACTTAAAGAAATTCTTTTGACTTAAAATAAGGACAAGCTAAGTTACTGACTTTGGTAGATTCTCTTGTATGCTGTTTTTTCTTATCCTTGTTTGGTAACAAACAAGCATGCCAATCCTCCATAAAAGGAAATTCATGAAGCCAATGACAATTACTACACTTATTCTTGCAAAACTTAGCCATAAAAATTCGAGATTGACGTGGTTAATATACCCTCCTTCTGAATTTCCGTAAATTTTATTAAATTAAGTACGTAACCAAAGATATGGATACAACACCTATATTTGAAAGTAATTTTGTCAAAGCCTTTGATTGTGGCTCAAGTTCTTACAAAGATGTTGTTGCTTTAGGAAACAATAGGTTTTGTGGCTTTAAACTCGTTAATACAACTGGTTCTGAAATTACTAAAAATACCACGACGCAAGAAGGAGAGATAAGCGTTAATATTTGGAACTCAACAGGGTCAGACCCTGAGTTTGTAACAGATAAGCACGGCACACTTGCCCGTGTTGATAACTATCATTTAGGAAGTTCGGGAAACCGTGTAACTGATGCCCATTCCGGAGATGAAAGGTTTGATAATTGGCAACACGGAAATACATTAGGAACTTTGTATCTTACCGGTTCTGTAGCTTTAGCCTCTGAACTTAATGGCTTAATGAAACCCAAATGACTTTTCGGACAGAACCTTCACTTTTCGGTCAGGAACGACTATTCGGACAAAGCCAAAGAAATCGGAGGCTAAAACTATGGACATGTATCCAGATGTAATGAGGAAGCAAATTGATGATTTAAATAAAAATTTGGAGAATCTGAACAACCAAATAAAAGAATCTTCTAAGTCTTCAGAGAAACTTCAGGAGAGGCTTGTTTTTTGGACAAAGATAATGGCTGGAGCAATAATTATACAAGTAATTGCCATAGGGGTTCAAATTTATTTGAGTTTAAGCTAACAAAGAATTTTATACTTTTTGGGCAGAATCTCTACTTTTTAGGCAAGAACCACTTCTAAGGCAAAGCCCCTTATACCACAATCCTTTTAAATCCCTATACTCTACCGTAAGATATGGCTAAAAAGGCAGTAGCTAAAAAGACAGTAAAGAAGAAAGCCAAAGCGCCATTAAAGGCTACTTCTCAAAAAAAATCTCAAAAAAGAAAAGAACCTCTTGAAGTAGAGATAAATCCAACCATCCATGCCAAGGAAGAGGATGACCTGTATCCTGAAGAGGAACAAGGGATACTTCCGGAAGAGACTTCAGAAGAACATGAGTTAGCCATGGCTGTCGGCGATGAAGATGAAGATATCTATACTGAAGAAGGAAGAAAGAAGCTGGAAGAGGATGACGAGATCACGCCTTGGGAAGAAGGGCTGATGGAAGGCGCTTCCGGCCTAGGCCAATTAGGAAAAGATGCCCTGAGCGGAAAACCGATCATAGATGCTGATGAAGTCATCGAGATGGAACTGGACGGGAAATTGTATCGCTTTGTCTCTACCAAGAACGCCGAGAAGTTCCGCGAGAAGATGATGAAGCAGAAGAGTAAAGGAAAGAAGTGAAGATTTTTTGAGTTTTTTAAATTTATTTTAAGTTGCGCTTACCATAGATTCTTTTTTTGACAAGAAGTAAATCCCTACCATCATCAATACGATCCCAAATAGTTGCATGATGGTCACCAATTCGCCTAAAAATAACAGTCCCAGGAAGGCAGCAAAAAAGGGACTGGATAATTCTAATGCCGTAACCTGCGCTGCCTTGATCCTTTTCAGGCCTTCATAATATAAGATGATCCCGATGCCGACCACAACCCCCACAATCACCTGATAGATGTTGGATACGACTATTGACGAGGGAGAGAGATAGATGATAAATACTATCGAGGCGATCAGAAATCTGTAAAAAGTCAATACTCCGGCATTTACATCTTTCAGATATTTTCGCATCACGATCGCGGTTGTCGCCCAGGCAAAAGCAGCCAACAGCACCAGCAGATCTCCCTTTGTGCCTAATTGCAACGCAGAAAGATTCTGGAATGTTTTTGTCGTCACTAAAAGACCCGCGGCCATCATGATGGCTATCCCAATATAATCATATTTAGTCAATTTGTCTTCTTTAAGAACAAAGAAACCGATCAAGATGATGAAGATCGGCTGCAGGTGACCGATCAGGACAGCATTGAGTACTGAAATTTTGGTCAGGGAAAAGAAATAAAGCAGATCCGCGATCACCGTCCCGACAATACCGAGGTAGATCAGTTTGGGGATCTGTTTTCTTGTGACTTGAAATTGAGATCGGTTTGTGAATATAACATAGATCGCTGCAACCAAAGCAACAACGATAGCCCTGATCACAGAGGTCTGGAGAAAATCAGAATTGCCATAGGCGAACTTGGCAAAAATAGACTCCAGAGCCCACATTATACTTGCACCAAGAATCGCAAGCACACCGATTTTTTTTGCGTCCATTTAATAACCATTTAGAAATGATATTACCGCCTTATACGCATCTACCCTTTTATCCAGCGCAATATCAGCATCCGGAGTCTCTAAGACAAATGCTCTTGCTGCTCCCGGTCCTGGGACTATTTTTCCATCTATGATAATTTTTCTCGCACTGATCAACTCGTCGATGGATCCATCTTCCTGCGGTCCGACTTTTCCATTTACAATATCTTCTCCAAAACGGGTTTTCCCTTCCCATTGGATAGGGATTCCATTAGTCTCTAAAATTTTTAGAATTTGAGAAGCCACGGTATCTTTTTCTCCATCTTTTCCTATTGAATAGATATATCCTTTTGGTACTAAAACATCTCCATGAAAATCAAGACTCATAGTGGGAGGATAATCCCGACTAACCTGTAAGATATAATTAGATAAGGCTGCACATTCAGCATTGGCCGGTTTCTCTGCCCTAGCCTTTGTTTTATCCTTTGGATCTATTAAATAGTGTTCAGAATCCCCTACACTCATCCCTACTGATCCAGGAAGATCAGTATACTCTTTTTTGTTGAGATATCTCCAATTTCGAAGATATCCTAAAGGATTACAGAGGGGAATCAAAACAATAGATTTTTTCTGTCCCATCTCGCTCAAGGTATCGATACTTTCTGCGATGGCATTCGGGCCGGTAGGCTCTTCTCCATGTATCCCGGAAAGGACGTAAGTAGCTGAGCCTTTGATCTTAGTTGTAAATGCTAAAATGGGATAAGAAACTGCTTGGCCATGCCACGTAGTCTTGGAATCAGCTACCTTTTCCACTTCCCATTCTTTATTCTTTAATAAGTTTAGGTAACTTATATAGAGTTCTTCTATTTTTTTTCTTCCGTCTGCTTGATAGGTTTCTACCTGGTTATCATTGACCTGCGCTAGAATACTGGTAATGTCCGGGCGGTATCCGTCTGGTGGTTCTGGGGCCATTGTATGATCACTATTTATAGAATAAAAGCAGACTATTTTAGATTTAAATGGTTATTGGAACTAGAGAACATATTATTGTATGGGGCGAGCGATTTTATGCAAATCGAGATAGGATTATTAAAGAAATGATTGCAAGAGCAATGCCAAATATTTCTAGAGAAGTTATTTTCTCTTTAAAATAAAACACGCTTACTAAAGTCAAAAGAACTACACAACTAACCCCATACAAAACGCCGATGGTTGATAATTTTATTTTTCTCATCACAAAAAACCAGCCAAATGCGGTAAATCCAAAAATGACCGCACCTAAAATTAGCATTTGCCAACCTGAAAAAGCGTTTTGTAATGAAGCGTGTTTTATGAGAACATCAGCAATAACAGTTATAACACTTAATCCTATCCCGATTAAAAATGCAATCAATATTGTGTTCATAATAGATAAATAATTGTTCGGCTTTAATAATTTTACTAGGCCGCTCGCTTATTGAACATAACAACTATGAAGTTAAAAAAAAATAATCTCCCTCAAAACACTTTCTTTCTGCTCTTCTCGCCCTTCAACTTCCGTTTCAAGACGTTCTTAGCATTTTCAAAGATCTTATGGATGGCTGTTTCAATGCGCCAATCGTAATCAGTGACCGTAATGCTCTGTCCGGGGGCATCGACGCGCAGGGAGATTGAATACTTGCGCTCTCGATCACCTTTGCTATGTTCTTTAAGGTGCACCACCATGGAAAATTCGTCCTGGATCTCCCGCTGCAACTTGAACGCTTCATTGGAAGCGATTTTTTGTACTGCTTCCTTCTGATGCGGAAGCAGGCCGACATCATTCAATCCTACGAAACGGATGTTGAAATTTTCTGGGATCTCTAAACTGGCGATCAATCTCAGGATGTTCTTCAAGGTGAGCAAGCCTTCAAATTTACTTCCTTCCATGACGATGGCGCTGGAAACATTATTCTTGACCATGAGATTTACGGCTTCGGATAAAGAGGCTTTCTTGCTGACGGTGACCATATTCTGATTAGTACTGAAAGATTTAATCGGCAGCATTGACAAATTGGGCCGATCAGCTTCTGAACTTTTAGAGCCGCCACTCATCTTGCTAAACTTGGTAGAAAATTCACGATTAGGCGCCCAGGCCAGATATTTCTGCAATAAGTCGCGGAAGCTGATGATGCCATACAATTCTTTGCCGTCAAAGATAGGAACCTGATCCACCTTAGCTTTGTGCATCAATTCCGCAGCTTTGCTGACCGGATCATCTTTTTCAAGTTTTTCACCTTTCACCAGCTTGACATCAGCCAGGGAAAATGATTTTGTCTCCGGAAGATCAGCAGCTAATTTCGCCAGATCCAACGCGGAAAGGACGCCCACTATCTTTTTATTGCTTTCGACCGGTACGAAATCGCTGTCCGCCTTGAATAAAGCATAGGCGGTCTCTATGACATCAGCATGCTCATTCACCAAAGGAGCGCGATGGATAAAATTACTTATCTTTGCTTTGGAGACATCCACCCTAAAGCGCAGCAACCCTTTCTTTTCGATAACGCCAAGATATTTATCTTTCTTGAAGATCAATCCATGCCGCTCTTCAAATTTGCGCAGCTGCCCGATCATCTCTGACACCGGCTGTTCAGAATCAAACGAAAGAAATTCAGATTTTATCGCTGGAGTTATTTCCATGTCATCCACCTCTGCAAGAATAAGAGTTTAGTAATATTTAAATCTGCCTATCCTTACTTCTATATCAAAAAATCAGCTTAAAATATACTCTATTTCCTTTTTCCCATACGCCTGGAATAAGATTGATTTGATAGTCACAGTAGTCTCAAGATTACCGTAGGTAAAGCTGCCGCCTTCCGTAATCCAATCGCTTTTGATCTCATCAATTTTGATTATCACCCTGTCGACTTCAAGATTATAGATTTTTATGGTATGAGCAGCTCCATCAATCTCAATCTGTGCTTCTTCCCCTAATTGCAAAGTATAGAGCGGACCTTCTGGCACAGTTTCATTTTCTTCTGCATTTTCAGCTATGGCAGAGTATCCTGAACCTGAAGTGGTAGTTGTTGTATTAGTGACGCTGGTATTCGTGACGTTGGTAGGTTTTTCCTTGCACTTCCCTGCTGCGCAGCCCCATTCACAGTCTGTCTTAGTGGCGAAAGAGCAATCTTCCTTCTGATAGCCTTTTCTATTTTCATCGATGCATTTGAAGCCGACAGTACATACTTCTGCCGGGCGGCATTCACCGTCAACGCAGCCACGTTCACATTTGGTTGGACTTACTCTGGTGCAATTTTCAAGAACTTGCACTTTATAATTTTCATCTGCACATTCCCATTGGGGAGCGCAACCATCAATGGAAACTTCTGTGGGCGTGATATTTGCGCTTTCTGCAGTTTTTGTCTGAGGTAGGCAGGAGACGATAAGCAGTAAAACTGCCATTAAAATTATTATAACACCGTTTCTACCTATTTTACTCATGATGAGGAATGAAGCTGATAGTATATATAAAGATTTTTTATTCTGCGGCTATCGGATCGATTTCAATAGATACTGGAACTTCTTCGATAGGAATATTCAACCTGGTGTTATCAAGTCGGGCAATAATTTCCGGATCCGTCACCTGATTCTTGCCGAAGCGCAGAGGACCTACTCCCGTCCCTCTAGTGGTCCAGATCTGCTTCACTGCATCATAATCATATTCTTGGTCAGCTAAGCTAAAGACTCCTGTTTTTGTTTCTACCGCAACCGTCCTCGGAGTCGGTAAACCGATACTTTCAAGCATCTGCAGCTCTTGCGGCGAGGGCGAGAATTTAAAGTTGGAAGTAGCATCTCCATAGATGTGGTAATCATAACGGAATGCCAGCATCTCATCAGCAAGGCGACCGTCGTCAAGATGACCGTAATTCGGAGTGGATTTCAGATAATCCCAGGCTTTCCGCATGCCTGGATCATTAGTTGTCCGGACATAATTCACCCAAGCATCTCTCTGTGTCTGATCCAATAATGTAGCAAAAGCATGGTGTGTTGTCTCATGTCCGGCCAAGAGCTTCAATTGTTCCTGCGCCAATAATCTTTTAGCCTCTTCCACATCAGTACCTTTATATTTGTGAGCGGCTTTTGCCTGATCCAAGACCGATTTTTCATCGGTGAAAATCTGATATCTGATACCTCCTATATCATCTCCTATTTCTTCATAAGCACCTAGCACAGAGCTCTGTCTCACACTCACTTGATTGTGGGTCAATCGCAGAGGCTCTACCCCTCTTTTCTTGAACCTTTGATGCAATTCTTTCAAGATAGGATTAGTCTCAATTCCTTGTACTTCTGGACCTAAGCCGCTTAGGGCGTTATAAGAATCTACAAACCCTTGATGCGATCCGTGGACATTGACGCCTATATCATCAAAGTCCGGACCTGCAGCGAGGATGGTGACCTTTTTATCGTTTGCAATCTCATGCAGATATAGTTTTCCTTTAGATACATCATCTATCACTTTAGGTGAAAGCTTACTGACATCGTTGAGAAATCTCTCTTTAAGCTGGGGATTGGTATTTAGTGCCCCTATGATCAGGTCTTTATCTACACCTTCTGGTACACTGCCGGTAGCACCTCCAACAAATTTTCCTCTGACTGAATAAATATCACCTGCTTCATCAATGATGTAGAAGTTTGCTTCCGAGCGGACTAAGATACCGCCATCATGCCGGTAAGCTTCAAGAACATTTATAGCACCAGTATACCATTCAGGAGCGACATATTCGCTGAAATAAAATCTCTGCCTTGGCGCGCCAAACTCTGTAAGAGGAACGTTTAGCCTGGCCGCCTCCAAGTGCGCCAGATCCTGTGGATTAATGACTTGCTTTTTTCCAAAGCCAAGAAGTCCTTTGGTGGTCCAGCCTTCATCTGTAGAATACAGATATTCTTTGCCTCCCAACGTAAAAGCATTATCCTCCTTTCTGGCAGCAAAGGTGCTCCCTAGAGGAACAGTCTCTCCTCTTCCCACTACATCGAGTAAATTATCCTTTACTTTGCCTGGATCTACTTTTGCACCGGTGCGTTTTATACTTACAGCACCGACAAAATCCTCTACCACGAGCTTTTCAATTGCTGTTTGATCCAGTGTTGTCATACTGGAGATGGTAGGAATAAGTTCTGTCTTAGTAGTCGCGCCGCTGCTTATGTCTACAGTGGTCAAATATTTTTTATTCCCTTCAATGGTGACTAAACCTACCTGCTCTACGCCTTCTTTAGTTCTGGTGATCCGAAGCACTTCCCCATTCTCGAGGCTGTCATAGGCTCTTTGAGCAGCGATGTAATTACTAACAAATCCTTCCGGCCCTTCCTTAAATTTTCCTAAATTTTGTTCTGCAGCAGGTGCTCTTTCAGGGAAATGCGTCTCCGTCTTTGGAACCTCTCCGACGCCAGAGATTGTCGGAGTAGGAGCTTCAGGAATTTCCGGAACTCTGCAGGCAGCTCCGTAAATCGCTCCGCCGGCAATCACGCAACCCTCAACTGTTGTTGATACTCCCTCTGGTTCAAACCGCCAGTCAGCGACATCAATCACAACTATATCGCCTGCTTCATGTTGTACTCCCCTGATCAATTGAGGTTCAGTGAGGACTAAAGCTTGTTGATCTCCAGTGATCCAGCCCGCTTCCACTGCGTTCTGAACCTCGGTGTTAAACTTATTCAATTTCGCTTCTATATCATACTGAAACATTTCATCAGTAGTTAACTCAAAGAGCGGTTTTCCTTCAACTTTCTGAGAAACAAGATACGGGATTCCATCAACTTCATAGATACCATAATATTCAGGACAAGAAAAGAATTGACAAACTTCCCGCGCATTTTCAAATTCCGTGAAAAGGCCGTCTACATTGTCACGCACATTTCCTCGCAGAGGTATTTCTCCAGCTTTTGTTTTGGCGGTCTTGAAAGCAAGATCTTCGCCTACACCGGGCAGGTTGCCTTCAAAGACTACTCCCACTGAACCTTCCCCTATTTTTCCTGTAAAGGCAGCATCCGCAGTTTTTACTTCAACGGTGGGGTGATTTCTTTTTATTGATTCTACATCCACGCGCTGCTGGGTATATCCTCGCTTTATGACTGAAACCTCATCGGCAACCGCAGCCTGATACGCTGGACTAGTGGAAGGAATGCAGGCAGCTCCTCCAGCCAATGCACCACCGATGGAACAGGCTGGCAGCTCAATACCAAGATCTTCCGGAAGCTGGTCAGGAACTCCGATGATTTCTTTCTCTGGGAAAGCGTTCAGCTCTTCGATAAATAATTCTTGTATGATCTCGTTATCATCGACTTCTTTGTTAAACCATAACTTTCTTTCCTGTTTCCAATTGCCGTCGGCACCTCGGAAATATCTTTTTCCTTCCAGCTCGTACACCCCTTCTCCAAGATGGGTCGCTTTGGTAGGCCGTTTATAGCCAGGAGGAAGAACACCCATCTCTTTCAACAATTTTAATTCATCATTACTGGGAGTAAAAGCAAATTCAGTCAACTCTGGTTTGCCAAAAGCGTGACCGTCCATTCTATATGTAAAGAGCTCTTCTACAATGTGATCTTCCGAAAATCCTAACTCACGAAGGCCTTGCGCGGCATTCTGGAAGTTAGGATCGCGTCGTACAAAATTAGACCAAACTTCCTTCTGCGCGGGAGGAAGGTGGGTTTGGAAAGCATGGTGATAGGTCTCATGTCCTGCCAACGTTTTAATCTGCTTTTGCGCGATAAGCTGTTTCGCTTCTTCAAGGTTATTTCCTGTATAGCCAAAGAATTCCTTTGCATGGACAAATACTTCGTCATCGTTCTTGAACTGCCTATAGAACATACCTCCATTTTCATAGAAACCCACTACTCCGGATTTACTCGCGCTGCTGGTGCTAAGACCAGGATTAGTCAAACGTGGTTCAGGAGTTCCTGTCGCCGCAAACTGTTGATGTAAATATTGAAGAACTGGATTTTCTTGGGTGGTTCTTTCATAGCTTTGTATGTATTGAGCATGGGAACCATGGGCATTGATCAACTGGTCATCAAAAGCAGGATTTGCTCCATGGACAGGTAAACCTTCCGTTGCAGGATCACGCAGTAATTCTTCTACATCATTATAATACCCCTCTGGCGCTGCATCCAGAGTAACAGCAGGAGTTACCGCTCTTGCTCCAGAAACAGGTGCTTCTGGAATAGCAACTTCCGGAACTCTGCAGGCAGCTCCATAAATCGCTCCGCCGGCAATTACGCAAGCATCTACCTGATCGGATACTCCTATTCCTGTTCTTTCATTTTTTATCTGCCAAATCTCACGACCATTTATTTCAAAGCCCTCGCCGGCCATGATATCACCCAATTTATTATTGTAAACTTCATCAATCGTAGCAGGATCTCCAGGGACGGCAAAGCCGGCATCAATAAGTTTTGCTTGCAATTTCCCTTCCGGTGTTGTGATGACTATAACATTATTCCAATGGAAATCAGCAATTTCAATATTTTCTGATTTGAGTACCTCAATAAGTTCTTCTACAGCATTTTGTACATCATCTAATTCTCCTTCATTCCTTGCTCTCCTAAGGACTCTTTGCGCTTCCTTAAGTTCCGCTGGATTTTTAGAAGTTCTATAACGAGAAGAATAGGTCTCGTATTCTGCTCTGGCATCTAGAGATAATCTATCTAAAATCGTTTCTTCCAGGCTTTTTCCTTCTAATTTTTCAGCGATGTAATATGTTTCTTCTGCCTGATACACCCGCGGAGCAGCGTCTCTCTCAGCAAGGCGATTTAAGTAATCAGACTGCTCGGGAAAAGAGTTGACGATGCCTTCCAGCCCTGGGTCAGTGTTCCGTACTTTTATGATAGCCGGCTTATCAACTCCGGGCAGGTTTACACGCGCTGCTTCTGGGATTTCCAGAACGACACCTTCTCCGCCGCGGCCGACAAACAATTCTTCTTTTTTGACGAGCGTTTCCAAAGCAGATTCTTCTAGACGCACACCTTGGCGTGTATCTAACACATCAACAATATCATTCCAATCATCTTGTCCTGGGACGCGCGGAGGAAGCTTAATTTCAGGAGCTTCTTCAAGTTTAGCTGATGGAGTTTCTGCAACAGTTCTGCAGGCAGCCAATCCATAAATCGCAGCAGCAGCAAGACTGCAACTATCGACAGCATCAGAGACTAAACTCTCTGGAGTTACTTCGCCGACTGCTTCCAATCTTCTTGCTTTCACATCATTAGCAGCTGCATACTCGCTGTCGGCAAGAACTTCGAAAAGCTGATCTTCCAATTCCGCCTCTGCACGTGCATCGCTGGTGTCCATTCTCAGCAGGAGCTGATTTCCTTCTTCAACCTCTATCCGCAGCTGCGCAGGAGCTTCTTCAGGAACTTCAAATTTTAATCCTGTTCCTTCCGGCTCTAGACGTACGGCAGGATTGCTGGCTAGGTCATCAATCTTCCAGACTCCATCTGCGCCGACCGCATCATATACTTCATCCCCGCTTCCGGAAACTTGCGCCTGCTGTAATCTCTCTCGGATCGCATTTTTACTTCGTTCAACTTTTCTATCAAGATATGCGTCATCTAATTTTTCCGCAGCAACTTCCAAACTTTCTTTTGCCGCATCTAATCTTGCTCGGGAAAGAACTGCTTCCGGCGTGTCACCTACTAGTCTGGCCTTGCCGCTCGCGTCAGCGAAATTATCTGCTGCTTTTCTGAAATCATTTTCTGCGGTAAGCACTTCTTCGCCTGGGCCGGCGCCAAATACTGTTCCAAAAGTAGCATCCCAACCTTTACGCACTACGCCGCGGTTTGGTCCGGCGAGATTGGAAACCCGCAACAGAGCATTCAGCTCATCAATGTTGTTAGCGGATTGCGTTATCGCTTGCTGTGCATCAGAAATTGTGACTAACGATTGCCCTTCCGCAAGAGTATCTCCGCTGGCGCGTGCAGCGGTTAATTCCCGCTGCGCTTGGTTAAGATTTTGAGTTTGCGCAGCGATAGTATCAATTTCAAGATTTCTTGCTTTAGCAACATCACGGTCAAATTTTCCCAAAGGAGTATTCACTGCTCTCTTGATCTTTTGATATTTACTGGCCTGCTGTCCGGCTTTAATCTCAGCATCAAGAGCGGCTTTCGCAGCCTCTACTGCTTTCCTTGCTTCCGCGGCAGCTTCTACGGTATCGGCTGCTCTCTCTGCTGCTTTTGCTGCGGCAAATATTTCTCTGGAACCTTTCGAAGCAAATCTATATGCATCAACTGCTGTTCCAGCGGCATCGACTGCTTTCCTTACTTTACTTATTTTCTGTAAGAGATCAAATGCCACTAGGGGAGCGCCTACTACCACTTCGGCAACATCAAAGACAGCAAGCGCATCAAAACTGGCGATGGCCATATCCCTAAATGTTTCTTCTGTCTCTCTTGTATATGTAACGCCGGTTCTCTCCAGACCGCCAGCAATAGATTTTCCAATCGTTTCACCAGTATAAACACCGATGATGTCCCCTAAAACATTCTGCTTTAGAGTATCAAGTTGAAGTTGCACATTCTTAGCTCCCGCGCAGTCAGGACAGGCCGCAACCGCTTCCTGATATTTTGCTGCCGCTTCTCCCGCAAGTTTACCCCGATTAAATCGCTGCACAGTCTCCGCATCTCTGGCGATGACGCTAAATTCAAGTTCACGCCGTTCTGCGGCATATTCTTGCTGGCGTTGATCAATAAAAGCAGACCTATCTAATACATTCATGGTCTGCATCAATTTCTTATCTCCTTCCGAAAAGATGGATCTGCTCAAGTCGAATTCTAACAAGACTACCGCCGGTTCATCACCGACACTGATCTGCAGCTGATCGGAAGAAGAAAGTACGCTCCCATCAGCGCCTCGAACAATTCCCGCTCGAGCATCAGCAAAAGCTTGACTGGCAGAAAGACCTTTCTTTTCGTAATCTCTGAGCTTACCCCGCAAACTATGGAGCTGCTGTATTTGCCGTTCCTGTTCCTCAAAAGCTTGTTGATCAAGATCATCTCTAACTTTAGTAATACCTAACGCATCGGCAGCTGCTTTCTCTGAACTGTCAGTGAGAAAACCAAATGAGGCCTCCGCTAACCTACCTGCTCCGGTAACTGTGCCGAGAGCTCCGGCAGTACTGGTAAGATCAAAATTTAATCCTTTCCAAGCTCGGGAAATTTCTTTTCCTGCTCCAAGATCTTCTGCCTCTGTTTTCAACCGCGCTTGATGAGCAGCTTTTTCTAAGTCCTTTTCACGCTGTTCTAACACCCGGTTAGCATAGTCAGTCCGGGCCAGCCGCGCTTTTTTCAATTTCACTAACTCTGGATCCAGCAACGCTTCAGGGACTTCCTCAATCCCTTTCAGCTTTTGCGCCAATTCGGGATTATCTGCTTCAATTCCTTGTAACATCGCGCCGGCTTCGTTGCCGTAACCATAATTGTACAGCAAGGCTACCTGATCAAGGGTTTCATCTCTTTGCTGGCGTACTGCGCGCCCGGCAATATCTTGAGAAACCTTATCTGATATTACGCTTTGTCCTGCTAAAACAGATACATCTATGGTCTCAAGCACGACTACATTTCCATCTTTATCTTTCCCTAATCTTACTACTTCCTTGATGCCCTCTTGCGTCGCTAGGTTCGGTCCGCTGAGGATAGTATTCACTTCTTGGTATTTTCCTGCCGAGAGAGCGATTTCTGCAGCGACATCATCTTTTCCTTCTAACCGATATTTTTCTATGAGAGCCTGGTTCTGTGATTCAAATGCCTTGAGGTTGGTATTTAACTGCTCAACTTTTCTTTCAGTTTCAGTTGTAGCTTGAGCGTCGAACCGGAAATCTTCTCGAAGTTGATAAATCTCTGAATCTAATTTATTATCAAAAAAATCGCGGGGCGCATGTTTATTGATGAGGGAGATGACATACCCTGGATCGGCCTCATACCTCTCCCAATCAATTGCTTTGAATACTGCTCCTCCACCACCGCCACCCAACCATTCTTTTTCTAACTTAGCGCGAATCTCAGAACGATAACCATTCACTCTTCCCTTCTGGACTCCTAAAGTATGAGATAAACCTACTTTTCTTTTTTCACCACTATCAATTCTTCTTTTAGTATCTTCCAGTTCTTTTTTATCCGTGGCATCAATACCTTTATCTTCCCTTTTTGCTCTCTCATCAGCTTCTCTCTTCAGCTTATCTATTTCCGCTTTTACAACCAAGGCTTTCCAGCGGTTGTAATTTGCCGTCCTGGTCTTCAGGATTTTATTCTCTTCTTCTTTAGCGGCCTTGAGATCTTTTTCACTGACTGAACAGTATGATGTACCTTGACAGGCAGCCAGAAGACCTTCAACTTCCTTCACCCGCATCCGGGATAAATCCCATTTTGCCCTGGTAAGCTCATCCACATCTGCGCCCAAGCCTTTGTTGACGATCTGCTGGTATTTCTCAGCATCTTCCCTAGTCTTAAAATTCCCAAAGGCATCCAGTTCAATTCCGTATTTCTTATACGACTCTTTCGCTTTCTGAGTTGTTTCAATAATAGTCTGAAGTTCCCGTGCATATTTCTGATCAGAGATAGCATCAAGGTTCAAGCCACTTTCCAGCAGGAATTTTTTCTTTAACGCTGCATATCCCGGATCATCTTTCTCAAACGAAAGCGTCGATAATTCATTGAATTTTCCTTCTTCAATCAAGCCAGCCAAGCGGTTGACTTCAGCAGCATTCTGTTCTGATACCAGGACTGCTTCGTTGCCTAAGGCCTTACCGATGGTAAGCGGATATTCTATTTTTTTGACGGCGGCTTCAGGATTTTTTGGATCAACAAACTCATAAGCAGCTCCTAATTCAGCCGTGCTTGGATCGCGGGAGAGTTTAAAATTACATTCTAATTCTCCGCAAGGAACAGAAACCAACAGATTGTTGCCGATGGAAACTTCTTGACCATCTTGTAGAATCTGCTTGCTCAGAAATCCTAAGTCCTGTCGGCTTGGCTCAAATTTTATTTTTCCCTTTTCATCCACATCTACAGTGAGCCGCACACTGCCGCGATTTGCTCCAGTAAAAACTCCCTGGATCCCCGTTTCCTGAGCGATATGGATTGATTTCTGAATGACCATCGCTTCCCCGGCGTGACAATCAAAGCATTCTGCTCTCAGTACATCGGCTTGATCCGGACGGAAATTATCGTGGGTGACTTTAATTACCGCTCCGTCTTGATTGGTAGATATACCTTCCTTGAATTGATCATTCTTAAATTCGGCCTGGCCGCGGACATTGGTCTGGGTTCTCGCCGAAAACTGGGCATCTAATTCTGACAGGCCATTTAGACCTCGGTAACTGAAGGTATCTTGGAGCGGTTTGGCGGAATTGCCACGAGCATCGTAAAGACTTACTGCTACGGCACCTTTGGAAGTGACGGTTATCGCTTTAGAATCAGTATCCTTGTTGATCCATACTTCAGCATTATTTCCTTGCAATGGCGGCTGGGCTGGCTTGCGTAATTGTCGAGCTTGTTCACGAAGCTGTTCTGCTTTGTTTTCTTCAGTAGGCTGAGGCTTGCTCGGATCTAGATAAAATGAAGAAGCAGAAGAGACTTGATCAAGATTTATTTTTAAGATACTTGCTTTGCTTTTATCTTTATCAGCCAGATAACGAGCATCCCATTGCCCTTGCGTAGATACGCCGATACAAGCTCCTGCTTCCGGACAAGCATTCTTATCGACGACGACGGTCTGTTTTCCTCCGAGACCGACATCCCATGCTTGAATTTTGGTTTCTTTTTTGCTATAACGTCCGTCCAAGAATAATCTGGAGGTGATTACCTCAGCATTCTCAGCATCAAGATCGCCATTGTAACTTATGATCAACTTTCCGTCATGATTGATAAACTGCGCATAATCCCCTTTGGTGTTGACTAATCCTGAGGCAGGCCCATCAACAGTCACTTTTCCTGCATCAAAGGTGAAGGTGACTTGCGCGTCAGCAGGAATCTCAAATCGCTGCTGCCCGGTAGGGAGTTGAAAGGTAAAGCTTCCTTTTTCCCGATCATAAGAGACAGTTTTAGCCTCAGCGCCGGCGACAGAAACTTTTTGTTCTTTCTCTTCAATTTTTCTGGAGATCTCAAAACCGCCGGCGGTGGAAGTGATGCCGGTGATCGATTGATCGTCCTTAAATTCAGCCAGCACTAAATTGGTCAATCCATTCTTGAGCATCCCTTTTTCCTGGTCAAAGGAAAAATCATCAGCGATCTGATCAAATTTATAGGGAGCGCTGAAGGTGTTGATGAAATATTGCTGCGCCGCGTTTTTTTCAGCAGTTCCTTTCTGTAAAAAATCGTGTAATCCAGTCGGCTGTTTAAAGAAAACCGTATCTGCTTGCCCATTCGCTCCCCAGTTGGCAGGGTCAGCATAATATTGTTCAGCAAATTCTTGCTGGTAATTTTTTAGGTCTCCTAAATATATTCCCTGCTGCTGTGGCGGCAAGTGATTGAAATTTTCCAGAGTCGGATTGGGCACCTTGGCTAGATCCGCCGCGGTAGGGTTAGGTAGATTATTGAAATTTTCCGGAGTCGGATCATTATTGAAGGCATTTTCATATTGAACTTCCTGATCCTGTGGAGAAGATTGATCCGAGGGAAATTCATCCACTGCCAGAGAGAAAGGACTGATAAACATAAGATAGATGAAAAATAGTGCAGCTAATTGGTTTATTTTATTTTTCATTCTTTTCTAGGACTAAAATACTAACTTCTTGCTCATCTTTTCCGTTACGACCATCCTCGACGGTAAAGGTGACGTCAAAGATCCCGGCAGTAGTGATCTCTAGATCGATGGTTCCGTCTTCAGTGATAGTGAATTCATCTGAATCAGAAGAATACCGCAAGATATCCTGATCAGGATCATCGGAAATAAGTTCTTCCTGCCAGCGGTCTCCCACCCGAAAGGTCTGGTCGGGGATGAAGGCTAATTGCGGCGGTTTATTTTCAGGGAAATCATTGCGGACCGCAAACATGAAGTTAAGAGGCTCGTCTGGTTCATTTTTGGATAAAGAATATATCACCACTGATTCATCAAAAGGCAACACTGCCGGTTGATAGGGGAGAGAGAAAAAATCCTCAGGGCTTAGGTCAGGAAATTGCAAAGCTTCTATCACTTCGACCATGGTTCCCAGACTACTGCTTAGCTGGGTACTGAAGGTATCAAGAGATTGTTCATCACCATTGGAAAGAAGCAGTCGAAGCGGCAAGGTCAGCTTTGTTCTTATCGCTGATTTTTGGATAGTGATCTGAGCATCCATATTTTTGTAATTTGGGGTAACCAGAATATCCTGTTTTTCAAAAGTCTCAAAGCGCCCCAGGCAGAAATCAATATTTTTTTCTAAATACGTAGCTAAATCTTCTTCCATCTTTTCTCTGGAAATTCCGTCAATACCATTCATCCAGGCGTAATTGACCAAGCCATGATCAGTCAAAAGGATAAGATTGTTTTCTTTCGGATAAATCACGCCCCCTTGGATGGCTAATAAGTAAATGGCGGGATCAAGCGTATCTTCCATGCATTTCTCTACAAAACTTTGCACTGACCCAGCCACTCCCAGATACTTGACCGCTTCTTCTTCCTCCACTTCCAAGGGCGCTTCGGTAAGCCGGCCGAAGAGGTAAAAGAACAACCCTGCCAAAAGCAAAATGACTATACCTACCACTAAAAAAATAGTAACCTGTCCTCTTTTTAACATCGGTCAGAATGAAGGAATTATGGTATATAAAGCTATTGCTGATTTAAGATTAAAATAGTTTAAAAAAAATAACCAACTTTTTCAGTTTTCTGGCAAAGGGACAGCCTATTGATAGATATCTTCGGTTGTCTGTGGCAAAGGAGCAGCATCTGCATAGATATCTTCGGTTGTCTGTGGCAAAGGAGCAGCATCTGCGTAGATATCTTCTTCCTTTGGCTGCGGTAAAGAAACAACCCTTTCATCGATATTTTGGTAGATATCTTCTTCCTTTGCCGATGGCAGAGGAACAGCTACATCCTTTCCCGTGGTAGTGAAAATATATTTATCGCCTTTTTTCACTCGCGCGCTGCGTATTCCGGTAGTTTGCTGGTAGGCAGTGAGAAATCCGCTCAATTCATCCTTGGTGGTAGGAACTTTATCAAAGGCATCATGCGCGGGCGCGGTGCCGATATATCCTATCATGATGGCCGGGTTATATTTTCGGATGAGTTCCTGTTCTGCGGGGGAAATTAAGAAAGTTACAGAATTACAGGAACTAGAGATGACCGTCTGCACTTTATTTCCGACGGGAAGATCTTTTTTGTACAGTGCATCGATAGGTTTATGCAAACCCGGGGCAGCGCCGGGAAGATCGCGCCATTGCGCATCGCCGAAGGCTTGGGCATGATGGCCGGTCAATATTAAGGTTTGGCTATCAGTGATCGGCGGCGCATCTCTGCTATTGAGGATGTAACATCCGGCCTGCCGGCAATATGGTTCCATGCTCTTTGCAGTATCGGCATTATCTCCTCCTACGATGATAGTGACAGTGGGCTCTTTTCCAGCCGGGGCGATCACTTTTCCGAAAGATCGGGCAAATTCTTTTTCACAGGCTGAGACTTCACAGGTCACCAAGGCATTTCTGTTCCTAGGTGAACCATCTGCATTTTGAGTGAAGTATTGGGTGTCCTTTTGATTTTCGTTAGAAGACCAATGGGTTATTTTTTTTTCCCCTTTCTCTTCAAAAGCATAATCAAACCTTCCGATAAATGTTTTAGCGACATTGCCTTTCATCTTCACCCCTTGCTGCGGATCTGCGCTAAGAGTGCTGATCTCTTTTCCAGCTTTATCCAGAGAGATGAAACTTACCTCTCCTTTCCGGAGATCATCCACTTGTACTTTATCGTAGTATGCGGGGCTGGAAAATTCTATTTTTTCTACATTGTCTACACCGACAAATCGCAATTGGCTTCTGGCATCTGCACTCCTGAAAGGAGTGTTGATGATGCAACTTACTCCCTTTTTGCAGAAAGAAGAGGGATCAAATCTATTCGGTCCTAAAGGCATTTCTAGTTCCTCAGTATAGTAGACCGGGCCATCGCCTCTTACAGATAATCTGCTGCCGTCATTCGCTTTAAAAGAAGTATCCTTTCCCAAGATAAATTCACCTCTCCTGGAATTAAACGGATCTATGATCGTTCCAGTGATCTCATGCTGTATTACTTCTTTTTTTGAGACTGGATATTCCCGCACTATCGGAGTGTCGGTGGAAGTGAAGGTATGATCTGTCTCAGTCTTTTCATATTGAAAATTTCCTTTGTAGTTCACTTCCTGTATCCGCACTTCGGGAATAAAGACGTCTTCAAAATGATCTTTATCCAGACCTCTTTGCAGATATTCTGTTCTTATATATTTTATTTTGCTGGTGACCGTCACCGTTCCATCTTGTACCTTGAGATTTACAGGCTGTGCATCCACCGTCCTAAATACGCCTCCCTGCATGGCATATATTTTTTTTCCAGAAGCATCGGTGGTCTGTGAAAATGCGGAAGTCCCTTCCACCGTCGCGCCTTCCTTCACTACTAAACTTCCGTCCTGCAGGACCTTGGCACCTTTGACGTTCTTGACATCAAAGGCAGTCGGTTTAGCTCCCGCAGTTTTCACATTAGTGCCATCGAAGCTTTCGATCTGCGCTCCTTCATCACTGACCTCAAATTTGGCGAACCATTCCTTTTTGATCTCGGTATTCTGGTTAAGGATGGAAGGATCTTTTTGGGTGCGCAGACTGATCTCCGAAAAGACTTCATTTTTCCCTAATAGGGAAAGATCAGATTGCACTGCCCTAGTTAAATCAAAATTTGACAATTTGTAGGCCACCGCCGGATTTTTTTGCAATGCAGAAGCTAGCTGTTGAGGACTGGCTTGTGCAGCCAGAGAAGGATCCTCTTGCATAGCATCGGCAAAAGCATCTGGATCATTAAAGTCAACTTCGTCAGCTCTGACTAGTACTATCGCGATCATAGCGATAAGTATGAAATTTATTGCACTTCTAATTCCCAGCGCTGCCATGTTCCTCCTTTTTCATTCTTCGCATCGACCCTGATAGAGTGAAGGCCTTTATTTTCATTTGACGGGGTAAAGACAATCTCTCCGCTCTGTTCATCTATCTGAAACAAATAGGTTTGAGAAGTGAAGATTACGT
Organism: Nanobdellota archaeon; assembly: GCA_030647325.1. Taxonomy (GTDB): domain Archaea; phylum Nanobdellota; class Nanobdellia; order Woesearchaeales; family GW2011-AR9; genus JACPIL01. The sequence continues at coordinate 20,901 of JAUSJN010000034.1, forward strand.
TATCTGCATCAAGAGTACTTACCGTATATCTAAATTCTTCTCCTGCCTTCGCGGTCTGCCTTTCGATAGGTAATATTATTGGCAGATCTCCATCATTAGCATTGACATTGATGAGCAACGGCGCCATGGCCTGGTTTTCAAACTCATCCGACGCTTTGACATAATACAGATATTCGTCGTTGGGAAATAAGGTTGTATCTAAAGTAATAGTTCCGGTCTGGGGATCGATGGGCAAACTGTCCGGTTCAATCTCAAAGGTCAGTCCCTCGCCTTCTGCATTGAGTTGCAGGGTATGAATTCCTGTTTCAGTGATCTGCCATTCTGGAAATGCAGAAATCTCTACTGCCGCTTCCCGAGTGAGGATCATCTCTTCGCTGCTGGTCTCCCAATCAAATTGCAGCCCAAAACGGTAGATCAGCGGTTCTTTCTTCAATGGCTCATCATAGCGCAGCTCGGCCGCGATCTCTGAACTATTTACTTGCGCGAAAGTAAAAAGAGCGTTCTGTTCTGCCGCTTTTGCGGAAAGGTCGCCCCCTAGGAAATATCCTGCTGTTGTTTCCTGGGTCTGCAGATACTCTTTCACGGCATCATATTTTTTCACAAAATTAAAAGGGATAGTTATGGTGAATTTTGTGAGGGTAGTTTCCTCCTCACCTTTTTTGATGGTGATCGGAAAATCTGCGGTCGCTATGGTTTGTCGTGACAGCACTACTTTTAGGTCCGGTTTTCCTGCGGTCACAATATAGCCCTGCTTCTCAAAACTCTCAAATCCGGCGACACATTCCAATAGTTTATCTTCCGCCGCAGCGGCGATCTCACTTTCAATGACTGATAGTTCTGGAAGCTCTGACTGCGCATCTTTAAAATAATAAGGGAGCTGGAAATATTCTCCTTGGATGTCCAATCCGAGAAGTTCCTCTTGAGGCGGGTGATAATATCCTCCTGCCGCCGATACTTTATAGATACTATCGGTGACACTTTTCTCCAGGCAGCTTTGCACAAAAGAAGAGATAAAATCAGTGGAGATCTGTTGGGAAGGCAGTTCTTCGGTGGTGAGGCGTGAAGCGACATACAAAGAGAGCATAGTTATGGCTAAAACGAGTATTCCTACTATTATGAAAATGGTTACCTGTCCTCTTTTTAACATCGTTCAGGATGAAGAAATTATGATATATAAAGCTGTTGGATGGAAAAAGGGGTTAATTCTTCTTACTATAAACGAATTTAATCCCTACCAAAGAGAATAGTATCAAAATGAATCCCGCGATATAGAGCAGAGCGCCTTTCTCATCATCTGGAAGTCGGTAATTTTTTGTATTCTTCATGACCGGTCATCATCACATAGGCTTCTGCTTCGGTTATGTTCCACCAGTGCATTGAACAGTAAGGGTCTTTCGTGATGACACATTCTAGATTGTTTATTCCATGGAACAACAAAGAAGCGGCATCCTCGCCTACCCTATAGTGAAGAGTATCTTCTAAAAAATGTAATGGTTCCGGCACTAGAAGCTGTGCCGGACGGAAGCGAACATATTGAAGCACGTGATCAAATTCATGCGCAGCAACATAGGGATACTTCTGGTCGTACACCATGACATTTCCTAAAGTATAACCTCTCTTGGTATTCTCAATGCCATTTGCTAAAGCAAAACTAGTGAGGGGATTATTAAGATCTGCAACAGAATCAAAATTAAACACGAAGGTTTGATACGAAAAGGTTTCAGACCAATTTAATTTATACCCCTGAGCGAAATTTACTATTAATCCAATAACCGGAGCGATTCTCCAATGCGTCTCAACTCCATCAACTCCATTCTCTTTAAAATTAATCTGATACAGCATGGGACCTAATTCGTAATGCAATCGCTCAAAAGGCTCGCGACCGGCAAGAGTATTCTCAATAATAGAAGTTCCTGTTTCTACTAATCTAAGTCCTACACCAGGCAACACCGGAATATCATGCATACCCATCTCCATGCCTACGTATTGGACTGTTCCACCGACCATGCATTTTCTAGCATCTTTAAAGAAATTCCGCTCATCCATTGCACCCACGATCCCGCATAATAATCCGTTTACCCCCACATTTACCGCTAAAACTCCTAAACGGGCAGTAGGGTCTACGTACCCAATCTTATACGGGTCTTTTTCTTGAGCATGGGCTGAAGAAGGAAATAAAAGAGTCGAAGCTAGACCTACGGCAGGGAGTGCTCCTTTTAGTAATTTTTCTGATTTAACCACTTTTGTCCCTTAGCAGGGGTTACTTATAAGGCTTTCTTCTGTTAAAAGAACTGTTAGAGATTCTTAAAAATAAGAGATGGAAGCTAACTGAAAAAGGTAAATAAGAAAAAAGAAAAATAAAAAAAACGCCTTACTGCGTTCTCGAATGGGCTCTTCTACTCGGCCGGGCTTTCTCGTAGCCTATGCCCTTGCCGCCCATACCGCGTGATTTCTTGCCCGCGGAAGTGATTCCGTGGAAAGCTCTGCTGCGGTTTTTCTGCGCGGAGATCCAGTTGATCTTTGGATCTGCCTTGATAACTGGATGTTCCGGATCTACCAGAATTATCTCATACCAGTAGTATTCTCCGTCCTGGGCGACCCAGTAGGAATTAAGCACTACTAAATTTACATATTTTTTCTGAGCTCTTTCCTCAGCGATGACCTGATAGCTCTTGTGCAAAGAAAGTCTAGTCCCAGAACGCTTAGGTTTTCTACCGCCTTTGATCTGCGGGCGGACGTGTCCACCACGAGTGACTCGCTGTCGGACCACGATATATCCTTGTTTCGCTTTGTATCCCAGTGATCGTGCTCTATCCAGCCGGGTAGGATGTTCAACTTTTTGGGTGGTTGGCTCTTGTTTCCAAGCTAGAAGTCTTTCTCTCCATAATTCCCTATTATCGCGTGGTTTTCGCCACGCTTCACGTACGTATTTGTATAACGACATTGTATTTTGCCTCCAATAGTTTGTTTTTACTCATCCCATCTTCAGGTAAGCAACTACCCACATTGATGGTTTATTCACTATTTTGAGAGGGATTTAAAAACATTTCTTATAGAATTCATAAAATTAATAAAGTCTTGCTTAAATAAATATGTAAAATGACAAAGCATTTTATCGGTGACCTGCGAAGACAACAGTCTGCTTTAGCAGAACCTATTGCCAAAACATTGTTTCATGAAGTGAAACCATACCTCGCTAATGGAAAATATGATGCTTTGAAAGCATATGTGGGTTGGGCAGATGAACTACATTCTGCAGATGGAGTTGATGAAAGTGCTTTAGAAGCACTAGTTGAATCTGAGATAGGGCGTGATGTTCTGGGAGCAGTAATGACTTATACTGATTTAGTTGCTTCCCGTATCGTTCTCCAAGGAGATTACTCTGTTCCCTCTCCGACTGAAATAGATTTTCCTGCCCTTCAACGTAAAGCAGGTATAAAGAATAGTGAAATAGTAAAAAGAGTTATCAGCCATATGCATGCTCAGACTAAGCTTCCCTTGCTAGGAAAAATAGAAGCTGGCTATTTCAAACCAGACCATTCAGTTTTTGAAACTTGGAAATCATTTTACGATTGGAAAAAATAGACTAATTCTACTGCATTTTCCTCAGAATCCTACAGTTTTTTGCCAGTGGCGCTGGACTAAATCTAGAATTACTTTGTAGTAAGGAGAATCATGAAGCTCGCGTAACCGCGCAGCCGTAAAATGTTTTCTTTCTTTAAGTGGAACAAAAGCTTGGCGGTACACCTCAAAATAATCTTCTGATTCCTGTACTAAACTTTCGATGCGGCTGATGTGCTTTTGCGCTTCTTCAGGCAATCTTGAAACATAGATTATTTCTCCCGACAGCAATTTGTATTCTTCCATCTTCTTTACTGCGCATCATAGTTCAGATAGCTCAGATATCCGGCCGCTAAAAATGCCAGGAAACTTGCCCAGACCGGCAGCGCAAAGGAGCCGATATCCAGTTCCAGGCCCAGCAAGGCTCTCCAAAGGTGCAGTACTGCTGCCGCTCCAAAGACTAAGGTATTCACTAACCACAATTTTTTTGGTATTAGATTCATCATGTTCATTTCCTCCTTTCTATCCGAAATTGATCGTTCCGTTAGCTATCAACATCAACAGCCAGCCCAGCCAGATCAACAATAATCCCATCAATAATCGCATATATGGTTTGTTCTGATGCTTCCAGGAATTTATTTTTTGCAGCTTCATCCCTCCCGCTACCAGGAGAAGTATGATTATCAACGGCAATACGAAGATGATGTTATAAAGTATGAGCAATAAAAACGCAGTGAAATCAAAATATTGCGATAGCATGGTGATGATAGCTAAGTATGGCGCGCCGGTGCAGGGAAGTTCTACCGCCGAGACGAATGCGCCGAGCAGGATCACTCCGGGAACAGTCACACGATTTGAGAGGACATGAATCTTATCAATAAATTGCCCCGGAATAGTTAAAGAAAGCCATCTTCCATACCAAAAGAAATCTTTTATCTCTAAGATTCCCGCAAATACTATCAAGATCCCCACGGCGATGGAAAGATATTCAGTGATCCAGAGCGGGATAGTAGACAGAAAATAAAGCAGACCTAATCCTGCTAAAAAATAGACTATCAACACCGAAGAAACATACAACCCTCCCAGCAGCAGCATCCTTGCTGTAGACTGCTTTGCACCGAGCATGACCGAGATCATCAGGATCAATACCCCGATAGCGCAAGGATTGATAGAATCTATCGCCGCGGTAGTGACGACCGTGATCAAAGTAGGTAGCGTCGCTTCAACTGCCATGTAATTCACCCTGATCTATCGCAACCTGATAAGTAGTGCAGATCTTATCAGTTTTTTCCTTTTCCTGATCGAACTCTATGATGATGCAATCTCCCGGCGGCACTAAAGAATAAGGAGAGAGCAGGTAAGAAGAATGATCCTCAATTTTTTGCTGAGTGAAAATCCAGTCGCCGTGTTCTTCTGGATTATCTATCTTATACGCAAATACCTGGATCTTTCCAGGCTTTCCATCACATAGATCGCCATCATTTGAAAGGACCACGCCCTTATTAGTAGGGACTTGTAAAGTGTCTTGGGTCAATGTTCCGCCTGCCACATTGAAGAAATTTCCCAAAGAGACATCTTCGGTCTTTACTACCACGCCTTCCACATGGATCCGAAAATCATCATGCTCGTGGAAAACCGGCGTCCCGACACGGTTAGATAATCCTTGCGGATTACGAAAATCAACTTTTTCGCCGCAGTTCCAGACTTCAAAATCAGCATGCCAATGTACTGGTCCTTTGGTCACCGAGATCTGATTGAGATAGATAGTGGTGCCTGCTGTATAAAACGTGGCGACGATGACTGGGATGAGCATCAGCAAAAAGAGCATCCTCTTATGATTGCCTAATTTTCTGGAGATGATGGCAAGTATCACCACCGCCGTGACTAAGATGCTGGAGACCATGATCACGGACATGGCTCTGGCTTTGAGCATCACTCCATCATCAAAAATATTCCCATTGTCAGCAAGAACCAGAGGAAGAATACATAGTAATGCCACTACCATCGCTAGAAATTTTTTCTCTATCACCTTCCAGAAGAGGGAGATTACACTATATAAGTTTTCTGTTCTCTCAAATCCATCTTCTCTTCCTGAAATACAACAGCAAGAAAATGATGATGCTCAGCATCCCCATCATCACGGCATAATAACCGTATTCCCAAGTCAGAGCAGGCATGAAATCAAAGTTCATCCCATACACTCCGGTTATGAAGGTCAAAGGGATAAAAATAGTTCCGATGATAGTCAGGACTTTCATGATCTCATTAGTCTTATTGCTGACGCTGAACAAGTACACTTCCATCATGCCAGAGAGAATATCCCGGAAAGTCTCGATCGTATCCATGACCTGGATAGTGTGGTCGTAGACGTCGCGTAGGTAGATGGCGGTAGTTTTCTTGAGAAGTGCAGACTCTGAACGGATCATGCCGCTAACTACTTCGCGCAAAGGCCAGATGGAACGCTGTAGTGAGATGGTCTGTCGTTTAAGCAGATGCATATTTTTAATGGTCTCTGCGGTTGGGCGGGTGATGGACTCTTCCACTTCTTCGATCTCTTCTTCCAGCTTTTCCAGAACCGCGAAGTAATGGTCGACAATGGCATCGATGAGGGAATAGGCAAGATAATCAGGACCGCGTTTTCGCAGTTTTCCCTTGTTTTCCCTGATTCTTTTACGAATCGGATCAAAAATATCCCCTTCTGTTTCCTGAAAGGAGATGACAAAGTTTTTTCCGATGATGATGCTGATCTGTTCGGTGACCACTTCCTTCTGCTCATAGTTAAGCATCTTGAGGACAATGAAAATATGGTCTTCAAAGGTCTCGATCTTGGGCCGCTGCTCATTGTTCATGATGTCTTCCAGAAGAAGGTAATGGAAGCCGAAATGTTTACCGATATCCTTGATGATGTTAGAATCGTGGACCCCATCGATGTTGATCCAGGTTATACTTTTTTTCCTTCGGAAAGGGAAACACTCCTCTACCCGCTGAGCTATCTTTTCTTGGAAATGAGTAGGATTGTAATCAATGATAGAAATTTTGGGAGTATGTTCTTTGGCTTCCCCGATGTGCATCAAGGTGCCGGGAGGAAGTCCTGCTTTTCCTGATCGGACTGAGGCGGCCATATTCTGCTCGGCCATGCGAGGTTATTTAATGTTTTCTCTACCGCTGTCGCTATGTTAATCCGATACGTTAAAAAAGACTAAAACTATCCTTCTCTCAAAAGATGGTGTCGCCGTTTGTGATGATTCTGGTAGCGCTCCTGCTAGCTTTCGCTATCTCAGAAGTGCTGAAAAGGGCTTTAGGAATCCCCCGAGTAGTAGGACAAGTAGGCGCAGGCCTTATTTTGGGCATCACTTTCTTCAAATCTATTTTATTTAATCAAGAAAACCTGGATGTCCTTTCTTTTCTGGCTAATCTGGGGATAATCTTGATGTTCTATTATGTGGGATTAGAGATAAATTTCAAAGTGTTCACGGGAAATATAAAGAGGTCCATCGCTATCTCTTTCGTCAATACTACGCTTCCACTGATCGTTGGCTTTGCGGTGATGAGATATGTATTTGAGTTCAATACCATAGTGAGCTTGATCATCGGTATCGCTCTATCGGTAAGCGCCCAATCGGTCTCTCTTGGCTTTTTAGAAGAATTAAAATTGATGAAATCAAAACTAGGAGGGATCATCATCAGCGCCGGTGCAGTCGATGACATCATAGAATTAATATTAGTAAGCATCCTGCTTTCCTTCTTCCAGCTTACTATCAGTGCTGTGCCACATACCAATCTACTCCTTGGCTTGATCTTATTTGTGGTTACGGTGATGATAGCCAGAGTGTGGTTCATCCCTTACACCCTGAAGTTTTTTGATCGGGAAAAGTCCAGCACCGCCCGCTTTACCGGAGCATTGTTGATCGTATTTTTGATCGCCTCATTATCAGAACTGTTTGGGATGGGATTTCTTATCGGAGCCATGGTCGCGGGCATGATCGTGCGCCAGACTATCTTCAAAGATGTACATATCCCCGACTGGGAAGAACATGACATCGCCAGATCTATCCACATCATCGCCTTTGGTTTTTTAGTCCCGCTCTTTTATGTCTGGGTCGGGCTGAATACTGATATCAGCACCATCGGAGCCAATCTCTTCTTTGTGATCATCCTTATTCTTATCGCTTTATTTGGAACGGTGGGAGGAAGTACCCTGGCAGTGATGTTTAGTGGAGGAAGCTTTCGCGAAGGTTTAATGATCGGCTGGGGGCTGACTCCGAAGGGAGACATCGAATTAGCTATCGCCACCCTGGCCTTGACCGCCGGGATAATCACTCCAGCCATTTTTACTGCTCTAGTGGTGATGGCCTTGTTCACCACACTCATCTCACCATTAGCGTTTAAGTATCTGGTCAGCAAGTCAAAGAGAAAGATCGCCTAAGTCAATCACTCGCGACCACCCTCGGTCAATAGACCAAGAGCAGCAAGAAGATATCTGCAAAGATATTGCTTAAGGCACAATAGTAATTTTAGTCTTTGGATTTCCTTCTTTATCACAACCGAGTATCAAAAAGGAATAGACCTCATCAATTGCTTTATTTTCCAAAGCAATACACCCCAGAGTCCAATCCGAAACACCCACACCGCCGCCCCTGCCATGGATTTGTATGAAACTTCCTAACTTTGTATTTTGCGGCGGCGACTTACAACCTTTAATCGCTTGCACAATGACATTATATTCTCGTTGAGTGATCAGTTCGGAAGAAAGCCCCCGTTCAGCGTGCTTGAGGTTAGGATAACTTATCTGCAATGACTTATGAAATCTACTTGGAAATGCAGTAGTGATGAAATATTCCCCTTCAGGCGTCTTTCCATCTCCTTCATACTCTTTATCGCCTTCCGGCGCAAATCCTAAAGAGATGCCGTATTCCTTAAGTAATTTTGTTTCACAATAAAGTCCTAATCTGCGCTCAGATTTATCTATGGTGATGTTATGTTTTCCCCTGCAATCATCAAGGAGGCTTTGTAATGGAATCGAGCTGTTGTAGAACCGTTCCACCTCTTGGCCATTACCTCTGGTAACTATTTCCAGGCGATCATGATCTAACTCATCAGAAATATCTTCACTTTCTTCGCGAACCTTATTTTCAAATGTCTTTTCCAGCGTAACCACTTTATCTGGCGTTTGATCACCTACTTCAACATACTCCACAGAATAGATATACGACGAACATGAAATAAGTAGTGCGCCGCCGAGGGGGAAGATCTTCATGGTTATAACTTCAAAGCATCATTTTAAAAATGTTTCTGAGAAAATCCTGTTTTATTACAGCTATCTTAATATAAGAGTTATATCCCCGCAAGAAACCATGCTGCAAAAATACCATCTGGTCTTTCTAATTGCTGTACTTCTATTTGTAAGCAGCTGCACCAGCTCTGCTAACACCATTGAACAGCAAGCAGCTGTAGACCAAGGGAATATTAACGTCTTTTTCTGTCCCTCCGAAAATTGCGAATCGGCATTATTAGAATTTCTAGATTCTGCCGAACATTCCATCCACTGCGCCTTGTTTGATATCGGCTTGACCTCGGTACAAGAAAAATTACTGGAAAAGGAGAAGGAAATAGAAGTGATGGTAGTGACCGATGACGATTACCTCAAGAAGTTCAATCATCCTTTTGTCAAGCCTGACTCGCACGGCCTGATGCATGACAAGTTTTGTGTCATCGACGGGAAGAAAGTGAGCACCGGCTCCATGAATCCCACCGGTAATGACGCACATAAGAACAACAACAATCTGCTGCTGATAGAATCGGTCTTGCTTGCCGAAAATTATGAGGATGAATTCCAGGAGATGTGGAATGGTGTATTTAAGAAAGGCAATAAGGTAGAAAAACCAAGCTTATTATTGAATGGTAAGCGCATCAAAAATTATTTCTGTCCGGAAGATTCCTGCGCGGAACAAGTCAAAGAAGAATTGCAGAAAGCAGAAACATCGATCTATTTCATGACTTTTTCATTCACCCATGATGGCATCGCCAATATTTTACTGCTGAAGAATCTGGATGGAGTGGAAGTGAAAGGAGTGATGGAAGTTAAACAGATCTCAGAACATTCTGAGTTCAATCGCCTAATGCAAAATCAGGTAGATGTCCGCAAAGACGGAAATAAGAATAACCTGCATCACAAGGTTTTCATCATCGATGGGAAAACGGTAGTTACCGGCTCATTCAATCCTTCCGCCAACGGCGATCAGAAGAATGATGAGAATGTGATCATTATTGAGGATGCGGAGATGGCCAAAGAGTTTACGGAAGAGTTCTGGAAAGTGTATGGGGAAGCCGCTTCACCCTAAATTATCCAAGATATCATGCGCGTTAGTGGTAGAAAGATATTCTGCGATCTCTTTATTCTCCGCTTTTAATAAGATATTCATCTTTAATGATGTCTTCTCTTCATTGCTGACCCTGGCAAATCTGTCAACCGCGATCAAGCCGTAGGGATATCCTAAGAAGATCGCGTCTTTACTATTTTCAACCAGAAAAGGCAGAAAGTTTCTATTACCGGTAAATCGGAAAACATGCCTTGCCTTTTCATGCAGCTTGACAAAATAAGAATCATTTTCCACAACATAGCTCCAGCACCAGGAAGGGCTTAGTCTGTTAAGCAAAACAACCGGTGAATTTCCAGAAGCAGTAAAGAGAGAGGATGATTTGGCGATAGCACAGACCTGAGCAGGAAGTTTAGAAAGATATTTTTCTTCATTACGGAAGGAAGGATCTAAAATTCCATCAAGAACAATAATGTCGGCGGAGATGGTCGCAGATAAAGCTAATTCTGCAAATCTCCGGGCGAGGGCAGGGATAACTGTGATCGATGCTCTTTCTACCCCTTTTTTGATGGTGTTGTCAGTGGAAGAGATTAATAGGTCTTGTTCATCTACCAGCGGCATACCTTCAGAGAATATTTTTGACTCATAAACAACTTCATAATGCTCATATTTAGCAGTGGTAAGAAGATAAAACTCGTGTTTTTGATTTTTGATTATTTTATTATTTTGATATACCAAGGCCCCGACACGGATAAAACTCAGACAGAAATTTCCGGCAGAGATGATTTCTGCCTGCCCGCCATCAATGAAGGCGATTGATTTAAGAGAAGAAGATAGTGGAATTTGTTCAAAATTATTTTTGTTGATCTCAATCAGTTTATTATTAAAAAGAATCTTGTCCGAAGAAGGGAATTGTTGGATTTTTTCCTTCAGCTCTTTGGATATTTTATTTAGCATGTAAGAATTGAACTGGATATGTTATTAACAATTATTGTTCTTAATCATATGATAAAGGGCTAAGTATTATTTGTATTTACCCTTCAAATATGCTCTTACTTCCATCAGGATCTGACCCATCATATTCTTACCTGACCCATCTTTACCTTCTCCCCAAAAGTAGTCATCTGGATTTGCCTCAATCAATTCCTCTTCTCCTGTTGAAAGGAGTAATTTTTCCAGGCTAGGATATGATTCAAATTTAGTCCTTACTGCCTCTCTTAATATATCTACTTTTAGATTATCCCAATCATCAGGGTAATTTTTATTTTGCAGACTCAAGATCTTAGCATCTCTTGGCGTGGGTGTTTCTTTAATCCTTTGCGCATATTCAGGATCGGATCTTTCAAATTTTCTAAATTGATAATAATGTTCTGTAGATCCCCATACTTCTCCATGTAATTCTATAGGATAAGGAGCCAAATTAGAAAAATCTTTCCATTCCGCTATTTTACTTAAGAATCTGATTGCCATAGGTTATAAATAAAAAGCCCTCGGCGAGCAAACAAAAGGACTTTGCCTTTTGAGCTCACCTCAGTCTTTGTCAAAGCCCTCGGCGAGGATTGAACTCGCGACCTCGTCCTTACCAAGGACGCGCCCTATTGCGCTTCGCGCAAACTTTACTGCGCAAAGTACCGCTAGGCCACGAGGGCATGGTGCCGGGGAAGGGACTTTCAAGCCACAACCACAGTTGCAGGCAATTTGAACCCCCGAACCCACTAAGAGACAGGATGACTTATGTTTTGCAACTTAAGTCCTGCGCATTTGGCCAAGCTTTGCTACCCCGGCGAATAGCTGACCCACGCAGTGCCTCATTACATAGTAGGTTAAAACTAAAACAAGCCTTTCATTTATAAATTTTCTTTTAATATATACTATATCAATAATGATTATAAAGTTGTTAACCCTAACCAGAGCCATGACCAAAGTAGAGGTATTTCCTACCCTTAAGGAAGCAGACGAAAAATTACTGATACATTTTTCCAGAAATAGGGATTTAGTCATCAGCATCTTCCATGAACTACAGGCCCGCGCCGAGGTCTACAAGCAAAGCGCTGACTTCCAGAAACTCCATCCAGAAGAGGAGGAGACTGGTTTTACAATTGAAGAGATTTTACTTCTCAGCAAAGGACTAGGCCGCGGAGAAACGGCGACCGCGCTGGTCAAATTATACTCCTTCGACCTTAACCTCTATGGTTTTGATCAGATGGTCTTTAATCCAAGTAATATCCTCACTTTTGCTCCTTATGATTCCATAGATATATTAGCAGAAAATGTCCTTGAACAAGTTAAACAAGAGAAAAGCAAACATCTCGACTTTCGGGTCGAACCTGTTTTTTACACTGTACTCGAGCCCTTTAGCTACTCTGAGCAGGATAAATTGGAATCCCGAGAAGCTTTGGGCTACAAAGCATTCTCCCGGGAAGATAAGCTGATTTTTGATAAACATATAAATGACTATGTAGAGCGAGCGCTTACTTCGGCAGAGATCAAGAGATTTATCTCCGCCTATACTAAATTCTTAAACTAAATGCCAGGGAACAGCTTTTTGAAACGCGGAGAATTCCACCACTTTATAGAGTGGTGGTTTGCAAGCAAACCACTTATCAATGTGTGGAATTCTTGCGTGCTCAAAATTAGGCTGGGTGGTGAGCGAAGCGAACATGCCATCGGTCCACTCGAAAACATAGTTTCCGGTGTGCCAGAGAAATAGCTGTTTCTCTGTGCATATTGACCGATGGTCCGCCCAGTCCTATTTTGACACAGCCACAGAAACAATAATCGTCAATCACTCACTCGGTTCGTTCGGACCCTGACTATTCCTTCATGGAACAGTCAGATTTAAATATCTGTACTATTTTTGGGAGTAACTATGGCTTGGGCTAGCGTTAAAGGAACTGAAATGAATGCTAGCTTTTTCTCTGCATTTTATTTTTACTTTTATCTGTAAATCCGGATTCGCTTCCCGGGTTTACGATGAATAAGTTTCATCACACCGGTTTTTCGCGAATCCCAACCAAAAGTGTAGAAGGAAGGCCAGTGAAAGAAGGAGGCCCATAACATGTTAGGACTGGAAATAATGACTGAAGAACAACTGGAGACAAGAGCTGCTCAAGCGCAGGAAAACGGATATTGGCTGGTAGCCAGGGAAAGATTTGATGAGTATAAAGATAATCTTAAAACCATGCGATTCACTATCGGCAGGGTAGAGATAGGGACAGCAAAACCAGTGATCATCGCCGGGCCATGCACGGTTCATTCACGAGAACAGACTATAGAGACTGCCTTACAGGTGAAGGCAGGAGGCGCAGACCTGCTCCGCGGCGGCGCTTATAAGCCCAGAACATCACCGTATTCTTTTCAGGGTTTGGGGTTGGAAGGGTTGAAAATACTAGCCGAAGCAAGCGAACTAACTGGCCTTCCCATTGTGAGCGAAGTGTTGGACCAATATAAGGTAGAAGAAGTTGGATTTTATGCTGAGGTGCTGCAGATTGGTGCTCGTAATATGCAGAACTTCGCCTTGCTTCAAGAGGTAGGAAAATACGCTGCAAAACATGATAAAGCAGTGCTACTGAAAACTGGTCCCAAGCCGAAACTTAAAGAAGTGTTATGCGCAGCAGAATATCTGGCCCTAGAGTATGACCAGCAAGGAAAAAAACCTAAAATAATCCTCTGCGAACG
>JAUSJN010000018.1 GCA_030647325.1 Nanobdellota archaeon
GAAGAGGATAACAGCAACACTCCGGCTACCGGGAGCAACTGCATTAGATTATCCTTGAGGAACACCGCAGACACCGCTAATATGACCAGGACCTGTATTAAGGTGATCACGAAAGTGGTAAGATAGGTTGAGATGACAAAAGTTCCTTTTCGTAAAGGGAGAAAATAATTTCTGAAAAAAGCCGGGCTGTTCTTTTCCATCATCACCAAAGTCGTCCCAAGTAATAAGGAAGTGAACATCACTACTAACACTAACAATGCCGGGAACATGTAATTGAGGTAAGAACCTTCCTGGCCAACTTTTTCAATTTTAGTGACTAATGGTGCAGACAAGACATTGGCATCGGTAACCTTCTGGGCATCTAGGTTTGCTTTCATTTCAGTTACTTTTTGCTGTGCATTATCTAAAGCGCTGACGCTTTCCTGCAGGTTTTGTGTGGTTGAGCTTAAGCTAGAACTGCTGCTTTGCACGGCAGTGGCAGCGGCAGTTAACTTTACTTTTGTGTTGAGCAACTCTTCTTCCAACAGCGTTAATGCGCTTAGAAATCCAGTGGCGGTTGAAGTCGCATTAGTTGCATTAACAGCACCACCGCCGATTAATGTATCAAGCGATTTTAATTTATCCTCTGCCTCGCTGAGGCTGCTGAGAACAGCAGACTTGTCTGCAAGTTCAGACGATTGTACTGCTTCTTTGGCATCTTTTACCTTGGAGATGCTGCTCTTGATTTTTGCGGAGGCAGAATCTTTGAAATTAGTGATAAGCTGGAGATCATAAGTGCTGGTCGGTACCGTCATATCAAGGGAAGTAAGCTTTTGGCTTACATCTTGCGCCGCACTGGAAGCGGCAGCGCTTTTCTCTTTAGCTGAGCTTAACTGTGTTCCCTGCTCTTCCAGCTTGCTTTTGGTGTCAGAAACAGCTGAAAGTAAATTGCCTGATAATCCCTTGGATATCTCCTGCGACTTCAGATTAAATTTTTCATTGAGGGTATCTTGCACCACTCCCACTAGATTGATCTTACTCGGATCAACATAAAATGAAACTTCTTTCTGTTGGTTATCGTCCACATTGAGACTTTCGGGAACTGAGACGCAGGCATGGATAGTTCCTGCTTTGATATCTTTTACACAGTCTTCTATTGATGTTTCGTATTTGGTTATCGTAAATTCTTGTTCCTGCAGAGAGCTCATCAGAGATTCTACGTCGCTGGTAAAGGAAGGAGCATGAATCCCGATGTTTAGTCCGTAATTTGAAGAGGTGTTGTAGGATAGTCCTAATAAGAGGATGATAAAGAGCGGAGCGAAGAGGACTACTAAAGCCGAAGACTTAGAACGGACTAGTAATTTCAGGTTCTTTTTGGTTAACAGCCAGAGTGATTTCATCCTTAATCCTTCTCCTTGGTGATGATCTCAAATATTTCATCCAGCGAAGGGCGGCGGATGTCCATATCATGCAGGTATAAATTTTCATCTTGGATCATGGCCAGCAGGCTGGTGACTGTTTTAATGACGTTTTTAGGATGGATGATGATGTGGCTCTGGCGGTCGATGATCTTATTTACCGGCAACGTTCTCAGCATAGAGATCAGCTGTTCTTTATTGTCCCCAGGAGTTAAGGAGATGGTGAAATTATCTTTGAGGAAGGGCTTACGGATCTCTTCCAGATATCCGTTGCTGTGCACTCTCCCGTTATGGACAATGGCGACTTTATTGCATACCTTTTCCATCAAGTTTAGGTGATGCGAAGCGATGATCAAGGTGACCCCTTGCTTGTTTACCTGCACAAGAAAATTCATGATCTCCTTCTGCAGCACCGGATCAAGATCGGCAGTGGGCTCGTCCAACACTAATAATCTTGGTTTATGCACCAGGCTGCAGGCGATGTCCAATCTTTTCTGCATACCGCCAGAAAGATGTTCAGCCAACTTATTTTGATGTCCGACCAAGTCAGTGGCCTGCAATAAGCTCTTGATATTATTCTGCAAAGTCTCTTTAGGCATATTGTAGAGCTGCCCAAAATGGAGAAGATTTTCCATCACCGTCAATTTTGGATAGAAGGAATTATGCTGCGGAGCGTAGCCGATCTGCTCTTTGATCTGGTGCAGGTGGGCATGCAGGCTTTTGGGGCCTTCGGTTACTTTAAAAGAATGCAAGACCTCGCCGCTGGTCGGTTCAAAAAATCCGGCAATAAGATTTAAGAGGGTAGTTTTCCCGCTTCCAGAACGGCCGATGATACCCCAGATATCTCCTTCCTCAATAACTATGTTAACATCTTGAAGGATTCCGTTCTTGCCAAAGCTCTTACTCGCTCCCCTTAATTCTATAAGTTTCAAACTATCACCTTTTTACCTTGTAATAGAGCAGAATAATATATAAATGTTATGTGGAGGTTGGTTCTGTAGAAAAAGTCGCCGCCTAGGCCAAGATGGCACCGAGCTAAGCTAATCGAAGATAAAGTTTAAGTTACTTTTTCCTTCGAAATGCAACAAGAAAAAGGCGAAGGTGCCGGCCAAGGCGACTTTTCAAGATTTTCTACAGAGCCGTGAAGGTTGTTATTCGGTTGCTCAGCTAGAATTCATAAACTTTTTAAAGAGGCATGTCAGCCTGAAATAAATGTTAGATTTAAAATATTCTCACTACGAAAAACTGGCTGGCTTGTCAGAAGTTCTTAGAAGAGAACAAGTGAATCCTCATACACTAAAGGTTGGAAGAGAATATGTCCAATTCCTTCTTAAAGAACCAGCAAGAAGGGGCGATTTTTGCGAAATTGCTATTGGTGAATTTAAGGGAGATAAAGAAGACAACACTTCATTTTTGGTTTTTTCCAATGCAGTAAGTTATCGTCCAGGATATATGCAGTTAGGTTCAAATGGTGAATCTGAAGAATATCCTAACCAACCAGTTTTATTATTATCTCATAATGGAAGAAACGATGATATTTTCCTAAAACCAGAATATAACCATTACAAAGCCGAACAAAGCAGTGGTTTTGTACCTTTAGAATCTGAAGATGTTTACAAAATTCTTGATGAGTCTGGGCTTGGAGAATATATCCCGGCTGCTAGGAGAGAGCGTATTCCTTCTGGAATGGTTTTTACCCCCGCAGGCGATATTCAAAAAATAATCCCGGATGTAAATAAAGTTCACGCTTTTCTTGTATCTCTAGAAAATACTTTAAGAAGGATTTGAGTTTAGTATAATTTCTTGATTTTTGAGTGATCTCCATTATAGCATAATCTTTATATATCAGCCTTGGGGCAAAATAGAAATGCTTCAGAAGATCAAACATATCTACGAAACGAAGTATAAATTGCTGATGATTATCCCGCTGGTACTGTTAGTCTTATCTTTAGTCCAGATAAGTGTTCAATATGCCACCACCGGCGATTTTGTGAATAAAGGGATTTCGCTGAAGGGTGGTTCAACCATCACTATCACTAAAGATCTTGAGCTTTCTCCTCTGGAGTTGGAAGAATCATTACAGCAGCAATTTCCGGCCGCCGATGTCACGGTGCGTACGCTAAGCTCTGCAGGAAAAACCACCGGCATGGCCATTGATTCGGGACTGCAGGATAGCGCAGAGATCGATACCTTGATTCATACTCTCTCAGAACAGTTCATGTTACAGAAAGTGGATTACAGCGTAGAAGTGGTCGGTTCTTCCTTAGGTAATAATTTTTTTAAGCAGATGCTTATCGCGTTAGTATTTTCTTTTTTGTTGATGGGGATCATGGTCATCCTGTATTTTCGGGTTTTCATTACTAGCCTGATGGTCATCCTGGCCGCATTTTGCGATATCGTGATAACTTTAGCCATCTTTAATCTCACCGGGATGAAATTGCATGCTGCCGGTATCGCCGCTTTTCTGATGCTGATAGGCTATTCTGTTGATGGAGAGGTAGTGATTTCCTCACGCTTGATCAAACGTAATGATGGGACAGAGTTACAACGGATCTACGGCGCTTTGAGAACAGGATGGACCATGACCCAGACTACTTTGATGGCAGTGTTGGTGGCCTTGATTTTCGTGCAAAGCGAAATTGTCAAGCAGATCATGCTTATCTTACTGATCGGTTTAATGGTCGATACTATTGTTACTTGGATCCAAAACGTCGGCGTACTACGCTGGCACTTAGAAAAGAAACGTGTGAAGCAATGAACGACCGAATGAGAAAGATGTTGGTAAACTGGAGAGTTTTGCTACTGGTCACTTTCTTATTGTTATCAGTATTGGCGATTAAACCCCGATTTGCCACGGAAGGAGTAGAGCTCTACTCGGTGCAGCCTGATTCTTCAGCAGCAGCAGCCGGCATCGTTATACCAAATAAAGTGATGCCTACCGCTCGGGAGCGTATCCTTTCTGTAGATGGCACTCCAACTGATACTGTGCAAGATTATTATTCTGCCATTTCTGAACTTCGAGCTAATAAAACTGTCCGCTTGGAGACTAATAAACAGATGTATACCTTCCTTGCTCAGGAAAATGCCGACGGAAAGGTCGATGTAGGAATAAGGGTTAAAGAAGTCTCTTTCTCTAATGTACGGCTGGGCCTAGATCTAGAAGGAGGGACACGGGTCCTGCTGCAGCCGATGGGAGAGATATCTGAAGAAGACCTGGAGACGACCGTAGATAGTTTGAAAGAACGGCTGAATGTGTACGGATTAAAAGATATCTTAGTGCGTAGCGCTTCTGATCTGGAAGGGAATAATTTTATCTTGATTGAGATCGCGGGAGTCACCGAAGAAGAGATACAGGAATTATTGGCAAAGCAGGGTAAGTTTGAAGCAAAAATTGGAAATGAGACGGTTTTCCTTGGCGGGGAAAAGGATATCACCTATGTCTGCAGAAGCGCAGAATGTTCAGGGATCGATCCTTACGTTGGCTGCTCTAATCTTGATGGTGGTTATCACTGCCGCTTCTTCTTCCAGATTTCGCTCAACCCCAATGCGGCGCAGCATCATGCGGATATAACTAAAAATGTAAAGACCATCTCTGAAGCAGGCAGCTGCTATCTGAGTGAAGATCTAGCTCTCTACCTTGACGATGTCGAGGTAGATAGGCTGCGTATCGGTTGTGAGTTGAAAGGAAGCGCTACCACCGATATCCAAATTTCCGGTTCTGGCGCTGGTGTTACCCAAGCTGATGCAGTGAACGATGCACTGCAGAACATGAAGAAACTGCAGACCGTCCTGCTTACCGGAAGCCTGCCGGTGAAATTAGAAGTGGTGAAAATAGATACCATCTCTCCTTCGTTAGGGAAAGAATTCCTGCGGAATGTGATGTTGGTCGGCGCACTAGCTTTGGTGGCGGTGTCAGGAGTAGTTTTAGTGCGTTATAGAAAAGTAGTGGTTATTCTCCCCATGGTTTTAGTGATGCTCAGTGAGTTAGTGCTGATTTTAGGTTTTGCCGCCTTAGCCAGGTGGAATCTGGATCTAGCTTCCATAGCCGGATTGATCGTAGTGGTCGGAACAGGAATGAATCATTTTATTGTCATCACTGATGAAACTTTACGGAAGGAAGCGGAAAATCTGGATTGGAAGAGTAGGATCAAAAACGCATTATTTATCATCATGGGCGCTTATGTTATCAACTTAGGCAGTTTAATCCCTTTGTTCTGGGCTGGCGCAGGATTATTGAAAGGTTTTGCGCTCACTACCATCATAGGGATGTCAGTGGGAGTTTTGATCGCCCGTCCCGCGTACGCAGCTATAGTGAAGATCTTGTTAGAAGAATAATTTCTTAATTCTATTTTATCTCTGAAAAGCCATCCTTATCTGATCAACAATATACGGAAGAATAAATGCTCCTCCGAAAACAGCAGCGACTATCCAGGGATTGTGCGGCTGATTGTTGAGGTGTATGTTTTCTATGAACTTGTTGGCAGTAAGCACCATCACTATGATATTACCGACAGCGATGATAGGGATGATGATGCTGGCAGCACGATGATGTTTTGTTTCTAACAAGCCTATGTCAGTGATCAGGAAATTATAGAGGAAGCCGATGACTAAACCAAGAAGGGCTACAATGGCGTATAAGACCAGGTCGTAGAGAGTGATCAAGAAAGGGATCAGGATGATGGAGACCAGAAGATTAGCGAAGATTATCACCAGCAAGGCGCTCCAAAAAACTATTTTAGAAAAGAAAATATCATGTTTAGTAGTTTTATCGAGGATCGCTTCTGCTTTTGCTAAGTCCTCCTCGCGCCATCCCTTCTGCCTGAGCTCTTCTTTTCTCTGCGGTTTCATAATTTAACGGTGTCCTAAAGTCAGATGCTGCGCCACTTTCATGAATTCCCTGGCTGGTTTTGATCTGGGATACAGATGCGTCAAGGGCATCTGTTTGTAAGCGGCCTTGCGCACTTTGCGGTGATATTTGACATTAGCGAGGATGGGATGTTCTAAAATGCTTTCTACCTCTTCAGGTTTAAGTTCATCCTTGCCGTGCGTCATGTTCAAGATGATACCTGCGATGATGTTGTTATTTTCTTTGGCGAGCTGAATAGTCTTTAATCCGTCCATCACTGAGCTCAAGGTCGGATTTACCACTATCAACACTTCATCGGTATTTTTGAGTATCTGCAATAAGTCATATCCCAACCCACTTGGTGCGTCGACGAGGACAAAATCAGCTGCATTTTTCAATAGGTCGAAAACTTTGTGCAGTTTCTGGGGATTAGTCCGTTGATACTCGCTTAACGAGGGAGAAGCAGGGATGAGAGAGATGCCGCTTTCATGTAAGTACATGATGTCTTTCAGACTTTTTTCTTTACGCAGGAATTTGTTTAAGGTCCCTTCCGGATTCATGTGGCCGAGATGAAGCGCCAAATTTGGAGTGACGATGTTGGCATCAAGTAGAACTACATCTTTGCCCAGCTTGGCCAGGCTCTGGCCTATATTCAGAGTACAGGTTGTTTTACCTACCCCACCTTTTCCAGAAACCAGAGCGATAAACTTAGTCATGTTTTAGATTAAAGGGAAAAGGATTATTTAAAGATTCTGCTGGTAAAGAGAAGGGATTATTTAGAAGAGCGCCGCCTAGGCCAAAAGGTGAGGTGAGAACAAGGATTGCTTGCATATAATTGGTAGGTGCTTTCTGCGGAAATAAATAGAAACATCAGCGAAACAACATATCAAAAAGCACGAACCGAACGGCCAAGGCGCTTTTCTAAAGAGTTAATCTTCCTCAACAATCCCTTCGATGACTCCCTGGGCGTAATTGAGAAAGAAGTGGATGAACTTTTCGCAGTTGACTAAAGTATCAATTTCCACTTCCACAGTAGAATCTTCTAAATTCACGATCAAAGTGACGTGGCGGCGGAATTCCTGTCTTTTTTGATAGGGAGATTTGAGTATATTCCGCAAGGAGAAGTAAAAGTTAAGATTTTTTTGGATAAGCGGATCTTCAGGATATAACTCCGCAAGTTTTTTTGCTTTCAAAGCCGGACTTTTTGGTATGCTGTCAAGCTTTTTATCTTCCATGGCTTTTTCCAGGAAGGCTTCAACCACAAAATCATAGGTGCTGACCATGCGGTTTAAGGCATTGTTGATCACATCTACTGTTCTGGTGTATTTCAGGCTGACATATATGATGTGCTCTAGCCGCTTTAGTTCTTCCCGTGCTTCCAATAAATTTTCATTCATAACAAAATCTCCGCAAGAACGAAGCTAAAATGAAGCAGGGTTTTTATTAGTTTCCCTTTTTTATGTTGATTTCAGGAAATGTAGAATCTTCTTGGCGCTTTGCAGGAATTCTTCCACATCTTTGGTGGAAACAACTTCTAAATCATAACTATCAGAACATATGATGTGGGTGTTTCCCCTTTTGAACTCCATGGGGCTTTGTTTTTGCTGATACAAGATCTCGTGGATGCGGAGCATGAAGGTTATATTGTCAGAATTAAGAGAATATTTTTTGGTCAGGGGACGTAGAGCATTGATTTTTTTTGCTAATCCTTCCGGTGCAGGCATCTTTTCTTTGCTGAAGATCGTCTCCAGGGTATATTCTAAGCAGTTGCTGATGCTTTTGACGATAGCCAGCAGTAATTTGGGGTCTTTAGTCACGGGAAAAGTAATGTAAAATAGATGCTCTGCGGTTTGGTAGTGATCGAGTGCTTTAGCAAGAGGAGAAGATATGTTATTATTCATTCTTCAAATTCAGTATAGCCTCAGCCAGATCGCCCTGCGCATCTTCGATAGCTTTCTTTGCGGCTAATTTACTTGCCCCAGTCTGATCCATCACAGTTCGGATATCGTCTTCAGAAATGTCTGGAACTGACGAAACTTCTTCTTCATGCACCTCGCCGGAAATCTGAAAATTCTCCTGGCCCATCATGTTGACCTTGGCGACAGAAGGATTGGTGATGACAATATTTTTGTCTTTGGTCTTGATGATGACTTCAGTAGCTGGAATATCGACTTGCTGGATCCCTAGCTGCTTCATCATCTGCTGCATTTTCCGTGGATTCATTCCGGGTAACATTTTTATGCTAAGAATTTGCCTCCAAAATAATGGAGTACGGCGATAATGATGATTACTGCGATGCAGAAGATAATGACTGCACCAGGAGAGAGACGTATCTTGGTATCTGAATCCTCGTTAAATCTGGTCAGTCCGCCGCCGCTGGAGGGAATCCGTATTTTATCATCTGCCATGGTAATATTATTTTAATATCTCTCTTATAATACTTTCGGAGTTATTGTAGAAATTGTAGCTATGTTCATTTTCTAATTGATGTAAGCTTTTGTGCACTCTACCTAGGATTATATCATGGGTCTGAGGGGTAATCCCTTCTGTTGGGATTCCAGAAAAGGAAGTTATTTCGGTAAGATCAGGTTGTTTGATTCTTTTCATTTCGGAAATTGCGTATTTCATCCAGGCAACTTTATGGATCGGATTTTTGTTGGCGATTTCTCCTATCTGTTCATAGGTGTGTGACCCGCCCTGATATTCCCGTGGTTCTAATAGAGAGCAGACTGCGTCCACTGCGCCGAGTTCCAGCGCATCAGAGGTTGCATTGGGATAAAACTGATTCCATTTTTGGTGATGATACTGCTGACGATGGTATTCTCTAGCAGCCATGATCTGAGGAAGGTACAGTTCTTTCCCATCGGTTCGGAATTGCAAGGCAAAACCTCTTACTGCTTCCCAATCAAACTTGCTGCCCTGATGGACGATATCATGCGGCCGATCGGGGTCTTCAGAACCGATCTGCAGTTTTTGCAAGAAATATTCAATGTGATAAGCATGGGTGGCAGTATGAAGAATCCATTTGAGTATTTCGGTCTCGTTAGGTAAGATAGTGTGCATATTTGCTCTTACTTATTATATGAGGGGCCAATTATAAAGATTTAGGTTGGATTTTTGCTTCTAACGTATTTGTCGCCAATGCCCGGTGGATGACATACGCTATCCCTGCTCCCAGCCAGTAGGCAGCGATGTCTTTCGGGTCAAAGGTATCGCCCATGATTCCCGTCACTTCGCCGAAGGTGCAAAGAGTTCCGGCGGC
>JAUSJN010000021.1 GCA_030647325.1 Nanobdellota archaeon
TTCCTCGCTGATCAGGCCAGAAAGTTCGTTGATTTTAGCCTTTAACTTTTGCTCTAGTTCATCACTTTTTACCTTGCCGCTATCTAGAATTTTCTGTTTGATTTCTGCTAAAGGAACCTTATACATTGCAACCACCCCTAATAAGAAAAGGAGATAAAAATCATTTATAACTATTTATAGGCTGTAGGATATAACTTACTAATTCATCTCAAAATCCAATCCAGCTTTATACTGCACCGGCACAAACTTCCCTTTTTCAAACACAGCATATTTCTGCGGACTTTCTATACAGAAAGCAACTTTCCTTCCCTGCTCTGCAAATTGTTCTTGTTTGCAACTACCAAACTTCCAGTATGAAGGTTTCACTTTCTCTAAACAGTCCTGAAGCTGTGGTGCAGATCTACATTCATTCACTAACTTCTTCGCTTCATCCTGTAATTTGAAATATTCATCGAAATCATAATCTACATCAACTCTAAAGCCTGGATTAAGAGTATAGTATTGTTCATTTTTCTTGCCCAAAAGCACCTCTCTATCAGTCTTGCCGATCAACTCTTTACCTTGGCGGGATAGGATAAAACTAGCCTCCTTATCGTGCTTTTTATACAAGGTATTAAACTGCTCATTGACTTCCTGATCTACATTGAGGAAACAAAAATCCTTACCTTTATTCCAATAAGTAACTTCTTCTACAGTGCCGCAGGAAGGTGTATCTGTAAATCCGCCCTTAGAAGCCAAAGACAAGACCGTTTTCCTTCCAATCTCCAGGGCTACCTGATCACGGTCCGCCAACTGCTTTTCTGCTTCTACAAAATTATAGTGCAGGAAATCCAACTGCCAGGTTCCCTTTGGTTTAACCCCAAATTCTACTGGAGAGAGTACCGCAAACGCTAAAGCAAAGATGACCACGATCCCGATCCAGTGAAATAACGCGCCTTTTTTTGATTTCATTATGTTATCCAAATAGCTTGATCACAATATTTTTTTTATTTCCTATGCCATCTATATTAGTTAAATACAATGCTCCCTTCTCGTTACCCAAAAAGACTACATTGTTGTAGGATAATAACGGTTCCGGCTCCTCTTCCGTCCCATAGGAGACAGAATCATATACTGCTACCCCTCCTTCTAGGTGCTGTTGCTCAAAATAGGTCTGCATCTTTTCTGTGAAAAGAGTTTCATCATCGGCGTTCACGGCTGAAATAATGAGGTCTTTCATCATCACTTCTTTGTTATCCAGTAAAGCCGGCGAATTGACCAGATTCAAAAGCGCTTCCTGGCCGTAGAAGGAAGCTATCCTTTCCGAAGTTCGCTCCGCCTTGTCGCTGGCATCGGTACGCAAAATCACCACCGCAAAAAATCCCAGCATGGAAAGTATCAATACAAAGGAAAGTAGATCAGTAAAATCATCCATAAGGCCCTTTTTATTTTTAATCAGTGATCCTGCCATC
Organism: Nanobdellota archaeon; assembly: GCA_030647325.1. Classification (GTDB taxonomy): domain Archaea; phylum Nanobdellota; class Nanobdellia; order Woesearchaeales; family GW2011-AR9; genus JACPIL01. The sequence continues at coordinate 1,452 of JAUSJN010000021.1, forward strand.
TTAAATCCTCGTCTGAACATTTATCACTAATCGCGTAGGTTCAAATCTATCTCCATTTCGTACCAAGACTTGCTTATACAAGGTAAAATCCACTTTGTTGAAGAAATTATTACTCGTCAGCAATTTCTTCTTTCCATCAATATTCGGTGTATAACCTTCCAACTCCAAGGCAAAATTGAAATCGGTAAAACCTTTTTCCGGTTCAGTGCGGTAACATTTGTCCATCCGTTCCTGAGTAAATTTCTGCAGATCAATGACTCCGGCAAAGATTCTTCCGGTAGTTGGATCTTGATATGTAAAACATTCTGGGGTGTTGACAAAACGCAGGCTGATAAGCTCCGCACGCAGCTCCGAGGGAACTTCCACTAACGATCCTTTATATTGCGGAAGAAGGACAAACATCAGGATAAGTGCGGCTACCACCACCATGAACGCAGCAATACCCCAATACATCTGTTTCCTGGTCAGATCAAATATATCATCTTCTCCCATATTTATTTCTCCGGCATCTCTTCAGCAGCTGCCGTGATCAAGCATTCCTGCAATACTATTTTTTTCTTTTCTTTAGCTAGGCATAAACGATCCCGGTCTTCCAAAGTCCCGAAAGCCTGATATCCTTCTGGAAGAGAGAAATATCGGATGATTTTCTGATGTTCTCCTTCTCCTTTGATGAAAACAGTTATGGATCCGGAACTGAGAATAAACGTGTACTGAGAAACATTACCTGGATATTGTACCGTTGCCTCTCCGGGAGTTCCTATTAACGTGTCTACCATCATCTTGATGTCATCAGCGATGACGATTTTATTAGTCGTTTCCGAACTGGCAAATTTGGAAGCCATGCTAAAGATCAAAGCAGCAGAAATAAGGATAATGATGATCTCCAGGATCATCATCAAGGTGGTGATCCCTCTTTTATTCATATTCCTATTCATTGGTTCCACCGTAATTGCCGATTAAACGAATGGTATCACTACCTTCTTTGATAAAATATAATACTGACCTTCTATCTATTTCATAATAGCTATACACCACTTTTGATTTTTTAGCCAAAGCCCGCTCGATCATAAAACCATCAGAACAGGTATATGATTCCACTAATGTTCCTTTACCGATGCTGCAGGTCTCTACTTCTAGATTATAATCAAGGTCTGTACAGACAACTCTCTTAGGAGTGACCGTAATCTTTCCTTTGAGTTCAAGTTCGATGACACTGACTTTTTCGAAAAGAGTGGTATCAAAATCTGTATCCCGGAAAAGGCATAAGCAGTTTTTGGAATCATCACATTGTCCAGGTTTAAGTAGATGGATAGAATAATCATTATTAGGAAGTTTTGCGTCGACCTCGACAACGACTTCTTGCGCAGCTTTTTCAAAATATACTATCGCTGTCTCTTCGTCCATGATCAAAAGATCGCTCTTCTGTTCCCCCACCTGCCCGAGCTCAGCAAAGGTGTCCAATTCCTTCACGAATTCAGAAAAATTATCCTGTGCCTGCTCACTGGTCCTAAAAATACCGGAAACAAGATAACAGGCAGGGATGAAAATCATCAGGCATAAGAGTAAGGAAATCAAAAACTGCACCATGATCCCTCTCTTGTTGTGCCACATTTATTGTTTCCACCACTCGCCACTTAGGCATTTGTAGATTTGGTTGTTGCGTAAAATATGGTTTATCCCTTCCTGAGCTTCTCTACAACCATACCAAAATCCTTGATCGCAAATTAAAGATCCGTATTCTGGTTTTGATTTCCAGGCCCATTGGAAAAGATTTTTTGGATCACCTTCATTAGGTTTTGACTGATAATCATTGGTTAGATCAACTTTTAGAGGAAGATAACCTTGCAGAGGAATGATCCTGCCATCAGAAACTTTAGCCTGGCCGCAGTCATTTCCTTCATTATCATCCTCACTGCCCATGATCCAGCATCCATCTTTGAGAGGCTGAAGATTGAATTCATCATCGCAATCATTATCTTCGCTATGACAATCTACTGCTCCCGTACCGCCGACGAAACCGGTGCAGGCCAACCTGATCGTTCCATCTTGTGGAAGATCAGGATCATTATCATCATCCCCAAATATTTCTATTGATTGATACCTCTTGGATTGGACTGCTTGTTGAGGTTCTTCTTCGCCACCATGTTCTACGGTAATTGTTCCGACGGTAACTTCTCCAGTTATTCCGCAAGGAGGCTCGCTGTTGTACTTCTTTACATCCTCTTGTTTTTGCTCTTCAGCAAATGCGGCTGGACAGCCATCATACATGGGATCACCAAAAGTGCAAGGGCATTTGTCAAAGAAATTACGGGTGCCATCTTTATCGGCATCACCTTGGATTCCGCCAATTTGTGTTCCAACTATCTCACTCTGCTGGAAAAGTCTGGGAACAAGAATTATCACCAAGAGGATAACGATCACTGCTAAAACAATAAGTATCTCTCCTAAAAGGCCGATCGGGCTTACTCCTTTTTTATTTAGTCGCATCATCTCACCTTATTGCTATTGTCCGGCAATATCCTCTTCTCCACATAAATCTTGAGCAGTATCCAACGTGCCAACATAGATGGAACTGACTTCCCGCTCACTATACGCTTGTTCCACGTTATTGATGTAATCTGGATCAGTTAAATAAGCTTCCCGTCCTTCAGCGGCTAATCCTCCTGCTGCTCCTAAAAAGACCGCGCCGACAATCCCAGCAGGAGGAAAAAGAATCCCAGCTGCTGTTCCCAGAGCTGCTCCGGTCCAGAAGGTGCTTTGCTCCTTATTCTTAGGCATCATGGAAATAGCATAACCGTGCTGGGGTAAAATTTCCGGGACTGTAAATACTACTCTTCCCGGTCCGCCGTGTGCTTGGATGTAATCCAGGTATGTTTTGTTCACTTTAGCATACGTTTTGGTGCGTAAATATTCGTTGATCTCTGCTGCCTCGATAGGGCCGCCAGGAATTTCATCCTGGTCGATCAATAGGGAATAGCAATTAAAACAATCATTTTTGCCTAAACCTTCCACCGACAGGGCTTTTAGATATCCTGCGCTGCTAAAACCGTCTAAGATCTCATCATATCTTCCTTCATTGAACATCCACCAGCAGCGCGCCATCTTATCTGAAACTTCCTTGAGAACTTGTTCCCGCGATCCTGAAATTTTTTTATCGATAGTCCGGCATAACGGCGGCGCTAATTTCAGTTCAAATCCGGAAGTCTCGCCGACCTGGATCGCAGTTCTTGCCCTTTGAGCGATAGAAGTCTGGCACAACAATTCTGCTTCCAGATCAGTGGTTTTAGAGGCAAACTGGCCCAAAAGACCGGCGATCAAAAAGAATGAGATCAGCAATAGCGATGCAGTTATGATAAACTCCATCCCCAATCCTTTTTTTGATCTTATAGTTAACTGCATAGTTGCAGTTCTCCTTGATCTATCCTAAATTGGATTGAATTTTTCTCGCCTAGGCTAAAATAATCATTATCTATGCCGTCATCATCATAATTTGCGACCTTATTGGTGGGGAAGAAACAGACATGCTGGCCATCCGGCGTAAATAACCAGCCCTCATTTTCAAAGTTATCATTTTCATCATTCACCGTACCAGAATCAAATCCTCCAACACTGATCCTATTCCCATCAGCGCCGGAAGTTCCATACCAGATAGTGAGCGAGCTTGCCTCTTTAAAATAAGGATAGTATAATTCTTTTTCGTCTATAAAATGAGTGAAAAAGTTTTTACTTATCCCTCCTTCCCCTGCGATAACACACGGTTTCAGCCCTGGGAATTCAGCCGCTAGATCAGCGATGGTCTGTTTTCCTCCTGCTCCGCCAGAGACGGTCAAAAGAGTTTTATCACCACGTAGATCAAATTCTAAAGAAGTTCCTCCTTCACCCAGATCAGACATAGTTCCAGCATTAGAAAAGCAATTTTTATTTCCTAGCTTTAGCATTCCTTTGATAGTGTCTCCAAGCAGTATAATCTCTTCTCTATGCGCATCCGGAATGGTCACTTCTGCTTTTTGCTCTTCTAAACCTACGGAAATTTTTGGAAGGACATCTTTTGCTCCCAAGATCAATCCTTTTGCCTTGTCAAAAAGTCCCTCTTCCGGCCGGAATAATATAGCCAGCACCACGATCAAAACCACTAAGGGTATGAGAAACATGAACACTTTTGAAGCGGTTCCCATGCTTAAAAAAGGTTGAAGAATTTCTCTAGCAACCCCGCTCCCTCTCCTTTAAGTACAAAATAAAGCATCCCGGCCGCGAAGAAAAAAACTAAGAGAATGATGATCCACACGATGTATTCAAGTTCCGTCGCTCCTCTTTGTGATGCCATGCCAATTTTTCGACCATTCACGGTGATAACGGTGCAAATTTCTTTTGCAGTCCGTACACGATAATCCCAAACAACAGCAACGCCAGGATGATGATGACGATCAAAGCTATCGTTTCATTCTGCATCGCTTTTTTATGCCACTTCATGGTACTACGCAACAGCTTTTTTAATACCTAAACAGCATTCTTGACTTTCTCCGCATTCAAACAATGTTGAGGGAGTGCCTCCTTCGACGTCACGGCAAGTATCTATATCGACACATTTCCCGCCGGTCGTTTCGCACGCTGACAGCCCAGCTTCCGCTTTCTGTGTGCCACGGCCGAAGAAGGTAAGCAGCACTACTACTACAATTAACACCAGCAGTGCACCGGCGATGATCCACCACATGTCCGCTTCACCTTTCTTCGTTATCGTCATAGCTTGTATATCTTCTGCCGTATTCAGCTTACTTAACTTTGCCACACGCAACCGGATCCAGACTCACAAGATTCCTTGCTGTCGCTGAATTCTTTACATCTGTCAATTTCATCCCTGAAGCTTGATCTTGCAGCATCCCGTTCCTCTTCTGAACTTGTGCCATCATATTGGCTCATGAATGCATTTTCAAAAGATTCTCCCGGTCGGCATTGGCCGTAGAAAATTCGCATCTTGAATAACTCAGTTTTAGTCTCTTCACCTACTTTTTGAGTGAATTTACCGGTTTGGCCAGTAAAAATAACCACTAAAACAACCAGAACGATCAACGCTAAAGCAGCAACAATAATAACATTTATCGGCAAACCTTGCCCTTTCCTTGAAAACATCATTCTCACACACCTCATTTTGAAACTATAGCACCTGCTATTTCCTTTGAACCAAGAACAAAATTAGATATATAAATGTTGCGAAGATTCTAAGTTAATAAAAATTATTTTTTAGCGCCGATGGCGCAAGACAAACCGGGGGTTGTCCCTTACGGGGTGGTTTGTAGGGCACGGTAACGTGACCGTCTTGCCGCCATGATGGCGTGCAGGAAAGAATAATCATCATAACGTCTTCAATCACACAAATAAAGAGCATTCTCCACTAATCCCGCTTCTGTGTTTATCGGGAACAATCCTGAACTATCCCGTTCCTTCCATTTAGGACATCCGCCCACCACAATAGGCTCAATGATATCAATAGCTTCCTCGCCCTGGAACGGAATCAGCTGGGAATGAAATTCATAATTCTTATTCCAACTCCCTAACGTATTTTGCAAGGAATAGGTGATCATCTCATGTAAAAAAGCACAGCTATGCAATACTTTCCCCGATATAGGTCCTATGCATTGGTATATAGAGATATCTACATCCCTATACCTGGCACAATCTTCGATTACATCACCCCCTATTTTTGGCGCTCCCTGGCTTAAAGAATAACAGGCCGCTTTCTCGCTGATGGTTGTTTTCATCAGCGCGCTCATGGTGCTATATGCTAACCCTTTACGGGTAAATATCTTTTTTTGTGGTTCAGATTTCAAGGCAAAGGTAGCCATAAACAGCATGCCTAAAGCGATCAAGATAACGATCACCACCAACCCGATCGCTTCCATCTGTCCCCGAACATCTTTTTTCATTTTCATATTATCCTTAGGTCTCATCATGAATATACCGTCACCGAAACATATCCGAATCCATATTCCGGCTGATTGATCCCCGCTAATTCATCGCGTAAGGTAACCACAAAAAAGGTAGGTTCTTTCCGAGTGAATTCCGGCTTTGGCTTATCATACAATATCCAGGTCTGATTTTCAGGATAGGTCTCCTGCACCTCAATAGTCGCATAGGAAAATATCTCAAAATAATACTCATCTAGATACTGCTGCATGGTCTTCTGGGTCGCATTCAGTTTTAAGACGTCAAAACAATTATCTTCCGGTTCCGCTTCGCCCCGGCTGCAGATCAATTCCGGCATGAATAATGCTTTCAGGGTGCTCTCCATGGCCCGTGCGGCCAGCAATTCTTCCTGCTTCTCCTGAAAAGCGATCTTCTGGTAACGAAAATAAAAAACTACTCCGAACAAGAGCAGCACAAAAAATATGAAAAGGATAGCGATTGTCTCGGTCATCTGCAGCTGTCCTTTGCGCGTCATTCTTCTGTTCATTCTTTTTTGTTCTATAGTCTTCATCTTCCTTCCTCATCAATACAATGAAACACTGCAGGAGATCCGTAATTTATCATTGATAATCTTGAGCTGGTCCGCTGCGACAATCAGATCTACGCAAGAGTCTTGCTGCAATCGGCAGGCGGTGGTGGCATGCGATAACTTTGTCAACGCGTCCAGCGCATTGTCATTATACTGTGCTAAATGTCCTAAGCACTCACTAGAGCTGTCCACTTCATAATATTTGATCAGTTCCCCTATTTTTCCACCTGCTTCACCGAAGGCTATCTCTTCTCCTCCATACACTTTCGTCAATAATTCCAGTCGTCTAAAAGTTTTACCCATGTTACACCAATACATCTGGTCATCGGCAGCGAAGATCGCTGCATATTTAGCTGCATCTTTTTCCCCGGGCAAGGAAATCACCCGTACTGACTCCAGGTTCAGTTTCTGCCAGCTCGAACCTTGCTTTTGATAGAAATCAACTTGATTTGCTCCAGTAAATACCACCGCGCTGACTTCCGCATCTTCAAACGACTGCAATTGCGCAGGAACGCTGGAACCGGGAATGATCGTGCCGCTGGTATCGATGATCCGTACTTGTAAATTTTCTTCCGGCTCGATCTGCTGCAATCCTGAAACATAGATCCGTTCAATACCTTCTGTTGAATTCAAGAACTCATTCACGAACTCCGCATCGTTTCCCATGACATAATACTTAATGGTGGAAGGGATGACCAACAAAAAATCCATGACTTTAAAGGGCATGCCATAGGGCAAGCTCCAGGTCACGATCCTTGAACTCTGTATCTCGTGAGGAGCAAAGATAGCATCTATAGAATTTTGCGTCCGAGCTGGCCGATCTTTGATGCCGAACTCGCTTACGCCATCTATGCATTGAAAATACAAAGTATAGTCAGCCAAACCGCTGGCATCGATGAAATTTTTGGTCTTTTCTGAAACGCCGGCGCCGGCAAGGATAGAACTCATCACTTCCACTACTTCACCGGAAAGCCGTTCTTCTGAAATTGCTTTCTGCCGTGTTACTAATCCAACAAAAAACAGCAGGATCACTGTACCGGCGATCAGGATATACACCCAATTAAAAGTGACCTCCATCTGGGCTTTCCTTCCTATAGGAAGGTCACGAACGAAGTGACTTGACTTTCCAGATATTTTTCTGCTCATGCTACCTCAACCTTCAGAAGGCAATTCAGAGAGCAGTGTCTTATCTCCTCTTCCTTCCATCACGATACTGAAAGCTCCCTGCTTGATAGGGATGCATAAGAAATTCTTTCCGTTTTCTTCTTCCATGCTGACTTTATATACTTTAATTTTAACCGGCGCTGGAGGAGTGAGAAAAACATTTTCATCTACTCCATCATACCATTTTCCTGAAGTAGAAGCGACTTCCCAGACACTGCAGGCAATCTGGTCGGATTGACATAGTTCGGGATCATATGGCTTATCAAGATCCACAAAACAGATCTGAGTATAGGTTACAGGAGTAGAATATCTCTCTACCCGTACCGAACCGAATTCCGTATATATTTTTTTTATATCACTTTCTAATCCGGTTTTGAACTGCACAAAAGCGACATCCTCTCCACTTTTCAAAAATCCACTTATAGCGCGATACCCAAACATCAAAATCAAGGCAAAAGAAAGCGCAGCTATGATGAAAACAAAGACTTGTCCTACTCCGACTCCTTTTTTATTCCTAAAAACCATAAAACCGATTCTCCCGATAATTTAACGTTTGATTTACCCTTTTCTTTTTTTGCTTATCTTCTGTAATTTTTCAAAAATGTCTTTTGCCTCGTCTTTATCTACGACTTTGTTGATATCTTTCTTTTCCGCTTGTTTAGCTATATTTTCTAATTTTGCAAAGATTCCTTTCTCTTCCGACCGAAGACCCGGTTTGATCTCTTCTTTATGCTCTGCATATCTTTGCGCTAAGTTGCTTACCTTAGAGACATGATCTCTTGCCGGACTGCGCAGCAGCGGTTCGAGATGCGGTATCTGTGCCGATTGTTTTCCAAATTCTCCAAACACTTCTCGTCTAGCCCGCGTCTTAGCACGATCCTCGCGAGACTTTCGGAGAGATGCTAGTTTATCTGTCCACGATTGAACTATTTTTTGTGGTTGGATCACTGAAGCTGCGGCAGGCCTCGCTGTTGGTCTAGCGATCCCATATGGTCGGGCTGCTGTTGCTCCAGGGCGCCTGGTGCGTGGCGAAGTGTAATAATGCACTAAGTATCCTGCTCCGCCCAATACCAGCAATAATCCCAGAATCAGGAAGACCCAGGCTACGACATCTAATGTTATCGCCGCAGGTTTCTTTATCGCAGTGACACTTACTCCAACCTTGCCAGGTTCGGCCACACAGGGATTGAATTCTTTGGTATACTCTTCGTAATTGGTATAACTGTCTTCATCATAATCTTCTAAAGTATCACTTATCGTATTGCCATCGGAATCAGAGCTGATGTAATCCAGGCGGCATTCATCTCCATAATATAATTTTTCCCACATGTCTGGCAATCCATCTTTATCAGCATCTTTTCCTCGTTCAGACAAGGGTATCTGCCCGCTGGCACAGCCTATCTCATCGATCACTTTTCCTGCTGCCGTGCCGGAACATTGATCGCAGCTGTCCAACACCGTATCACCGTCAGCGTCCAGCAAGGTGATCCGCTGTGAACCAGTGTAATTATTGCCTACACTATCTTTCACCGCATAACATAGCCATCCTGACTTATCAAAGAGAATCTTTTGTCCGTTGTAAGATTGCGCCGGCAAGCAGAGATTGGCCGAAGCTGCTTTCCCATACATGATGCCGCAGCCATTCGCATCGCCGCATTGCAGTTCTACCGGCGTAGAAGTACAGCTCTCAGGTAAGGAATCGTTAATCAGCACGATGACCGCAGGAGCTCCTTCATCGCTTTCACACGAGGCAAGATCTGCAGAAGTGACCGCAAATCCATCACTATATCCGAAGCTGCCTATATTTCCAGCTGCATCAGTGGCAGCTACTTTTAATTTATACTTATGTCCTTCCTGTAGGCTGGTCGTCGGGACTGCTAAGGGCAGACCTGGCCCAACGGACGCATCAAAGATCAAGGTTCCGAGAGAAGATCCAAAGGAACCAAGACCAGAAGAAAAGCTGCTGGCATTACTTCCATTCTGGGAAGTGGGAAGGGAGCCGTTAACGGGGCTTGCTAAAGTAGATGCCGGCCCCAGGCCCAGATCGTACACTTCATAATAATAACTGCTGATGTTATTCTCATTGGTGCTGACCATCACTGGCATCGTCGCCGCACCGCAAGTTGCGGTTCCGTCATTGACGGAAGAGATGTACGGCGGAGTTTGGTCGATGGTGAACATGGCACTGGCTTCGGTGAGATGATCTTCGATCATGCAGCGGACAGGTATGATGTGTTTCTTTTCTTCCAGGCCGTTCAAGGTGGTGCTATGCACAGTACCCATTCCGCTCGGGAAGGGCAGGTATTCTAAACCTTGTTTATACTCGCATAATGCTCTCTTGGTCGTTTCGACCACCAGAGTGATATTTTTCTGCTGGGTATATCCGCTCGGCGTAATTTTATTGATCGCTCCTAGAGCGCTGTAATCGACAGTAAAGGTTATCTCGGCAGCTTCAGAAATATCCCCGGCGCCATTCTTACAGGCTACTCTCAGCACATACTCCTTTTTCGCTCCTTGGAAATTTATGTTGAAAATAGTCTGATGCTCGGTATCCAGCTGGTTTAGCTCCAGTCCTGGGAAAGAAAATTCCATGGTATCAAATTCATTGCTTCCTGCGCCGTCAGAATCATCACTGAATCTGCAGACCGTCTTATCGTCGGTGTTTACACTCAAGGTCGTAGTTATCCCCTCTCCGATAAAGCTGGGGCTGGCTGAAGCGCTGGTGACCTCAGGTTTAGTCGGGTCGAATTCAAGAGAAACTTTCTGTTCCGGACCTAGCTTATTTTCCCAGTTCAGGCACTGCACATATAACGACTTTACTCCTCCATTTTGTGGATATTCTGAAAACACGCTTTCAGGGAAATTTTCTACGATGTATTTGCCTTCTGCATTTGGTTTCAGGACCTTGTGCACGGGCATAGTATTGTAGTTAAATCCGCTAGCAAAGTCGAATTTACACTCCACGGTCGGAACTCTGGTGAAGAATTGCAGAGGGAATATCGGTTCATCGCTTATTGCCCATTTCTGGTCCTGATACCAATACATGGACGGTTTTTCTAAGATGATGCCGTATCCTTCAATCCTGACCATACCACAGGTTGGTTGATACACCGGATTATCCGCGACATCAGTTGAGTAATAACAGATTAAGCTGCTCTCCTTTAAATTAATGACTTGGTTGAATTCCTTGTAGCCCGGATCATTGACCAATTCGCAACCCTCGCCCAGGCAATAAAATGTACTTTCGCATTCAAAGCCGTCGTTGTTACATTCAAAAGAGATCTGGGTTGAATTGATGAAATACTCTTCCCAGCCATAACCTTGCGGGGTCACCACCCTTGTTCCTTCTTGTAAGATGACCTGGGTTGCCGGAGTACTGAAATCAATCTTAAATTGCAGATATTCCTCAAACGATTCTGAACTGAAAAGATCTGTACAGATTATTTTATATTCGCCGGCATATTCTCGTTCCACAAAGCCGGGAACAGCATCAGTCTTATGTTTTTTACCATTCTCATCACTGATAAAATCAGCCACTTTTTCATTGATTGCGGAAAGATATAAGCCGCAGCTTGCTCCGATGGTTGTTTCTGCTTCAAACTCAATATTGGTAGATGCGACTGCGCCGTATAATTTTGGTGTTATCAGGTTAATTTTTTCTTCTAGATCAAAAGTATAGGTTTTCTGTTTGGTATTGACATTTCCTTGGTTATCATCACAAGTGACGGTAAGTTCATGCTTTATGCCTTCCATATCTTTGAAAATCGCTTCTTTCTGCTGCTTGGAACGGTCAATCACGATACTTTTCTCTCCCCCGGCTGGCAGCACTTGCTTGGTCGTGAAGGTACACTGCATCGGCTCATTCGTTCCATCCAAATATACGGTCAAGGTAGTTTTGTCGGCGACTGTCTCTATTTCCTGATTGATCTCAAATTGCGGAGGGACGTTATCGATGTACACAAATGCCGTCTGCACATCTTCCTGGTTAAAGTATTTGTCCTTGGAATAAAACTTCAAGGCATAGGTCTGTCCCGGAACTTGTTCTTCCAAGGAACTGAGGACATTTACCACCACAGTCTCATCTTTTAATTTTCCTGGATATGCTTTTTCGGTAAAAGAAGTACATAAAGTAGGACTTCCCGGTGCAGCACTGGTCAAGCAGTATCCTATCGCTCCCAAGGGACTTTCTTTATCTTTAGCTTGGAAAGTAAGATTTGATTTGGTCAAGGAAAGAACATTGGCTCCAGCTAAAACTAATTTAGTGATCGGAGCGCCATTATCTACTTTACAAGCAGCCTGTTCTCCGGCATTACTGAATGCAGCACAATCATCCTTAAGATTACCATCGCCATCTTTCACGCAGCTGCCTGCCCCGCCGGGTATGCCGCTCCAGACACATCTTCCCCAATCACATTGATCGGTAGAAAGAGTGATTTCCTGGCGATCATTCTTTTCTAGATTCTGTCCTCCAGTACATTCGCTTTCAAATTGATAGGTGTAACAATTAGTCTGGCTGGTCGGCTCGTCGCCGCAGGAAGCGCAATAACTGAGAGCTTTAGCCTGAGTGACTGAGTTAGAGAAACAAGCTCCCAAGGAAGAACAGACTTTGTCAGTGCAGAAATAATTTTCATACAATCCCCCTTCTGGACCGCAGAGTGAGCAGCGATCGTCATCATCATAATCCTTCTCGACGCAATATCCTGCTCCTGTTTCCGGAGTGACCGTTGTAGGGATATTCAAGCCTGAAAATAATTGGCTATAGTCTATGAAAGGAGTAGTTTGCGCACTATCGACCCATTCACAATCTATGCCTAAACAATTATTGAAAGTACACGCATCTTTGCCTTTGTAATCAAAACAACTGCTTACAGTGTCACAACGATTACATTGATTGACAATGGTGCTGTTACTGGAATCATAATAACAATATGCGGCCGCGCCGGTCTCTTCCGGAGCGGCTCCGGTACCCGGGTTATAACATTCATTACGAGAGTAGTATAAACCAAAATGACCGGCTCCTAAACTGCACACCCCGGCATCTTTACAGATGGCATTATGCTGGCCTACTTCTGAACAGAAATAAATCTCTCCGCCGCCATCATTAACAGAACAATCCTGAGAAACAATCAACTTATTTTGTTCATCACAGGTCCATATTTTTTTACGTTCAACGGTGACTCCGGCCGTACAGAATAAATCCCAGCCCGCTGATTCAGAATATCTTCCCTCACAGGCTTTATCCCCTAAAGTTATGGAAGCGATCGCTGCTTTCTTAGACTGAAGACCGCCGTCATAGGTAGCGATAATCTCATACTTGTAGGTCTTACTCCATTCAACATCCGCGTCCAGCTTGGAAGATTCGGCGGCAGAGATGGTAAATTGATCTACCTGGGCCGCTCCTTCGTATTTTGTTATCTGATAATTCAATACTTCAGGACATGGTTTTGCCCATTCCAAAAGAATTTCTTCCTTCCCCCGGACATGGCTTGCAGAAAATTGAGCCACATCTTTAGGAGGGTTGCCAAAACTGCATTCTCCGATGAATTTTGACAAGAAAATATTTTCAGTAGACCCCAATCCTTCAACGATGAGTACTTGTTTTGGATCGCTGTTATAATCCTGATACGAAGCGGTGATTTTATGCTCGCCCGCCGCCAGCAGAAATTCATAACTTCCATCAGGATACTTAGAGAGGCCCTTGAAAATTCCATCGACATAGATCTTAGCGCCAAAAATTTCCAGATCCGTGCCCACATCTATTTTTTTATTATTATTCACATCAAGGTAGGTCTTTCCTTTGATTCCTTGGAAGGTGGTGCTCACTAATTCAAAATCCAATGGAGAGACACCTTCGCTCACTATCACAATTTTTTGTAATGGTTGATACCCGATTTTGCTGGCAGTGACGGTATAAGAATCCGGAAGGAGATTAGGAATGATATATCCTCCATCCGCATCGCTGGCTATCTGCCCATTACTGGGTCCGCTCCAAGAGATGGTAGCACCCTGGATAGTCGCCTGAGCGACACTTTTTACCGTTCCCTGTATTGATCCTGCACCGGCAGATTTTGTCAGTACGATATTTTTGACGGCCTGCTGTCCAGACTGCAAAATCAGTTCAAAAGTAGAAGGAAGAAATCCTGCTGCTGATGCCTTCACTAAATAGGTGCCTGGATTAAGGGAAGGAAAAGAGTATGCTCCATTCGCACCGGTAGTAGTTTTCTGTGGTGTCCCTTCTAAAGAGACTTCAACATTCGCCAGAGGAGTATTATCCTGATCAGCAACTGAACCAGTTAAACTTCCAGGAGTTATCTGAACACCGCAATAAAGCTGGTTGCATTTCGCGGTACTCATCCCTAAGCTGTTGTCATACACAATCTCAGAAAACGGAACCCCTCGGTTAGTCGCTTCTTTTTCACATTGGTACTTGTTCAGGTTAAAGCTGCAGAAGGTATCAACTTTACAGCAGCCAGGAGAACACCAGTACGAAAATTGGTCCTGGGGAACTTCTGTTCCACCCAATTGCGTACAAACACCTTTAGCATGCAACTGGCAATCTACGCTGCAGGTGATTTCCTGACATTCATTGAACTCCGCGCAGTTTGATCCTGCCACAAAGTGTTGATTCAGATCACAATCCTCATGTTGACTGCAATCAGCTTCCGCTTCTGTATCCAGGATTCCGGGAACGCAATAAAGGTCCTCGCTGCCTTCTGGGTATACATAACATCCGCTGGTCTGTGCCAGAGCGGAAAGTGATGAAAAGACTGCTAGAAGTAACACTAAAACTACTAAAGATAAACCTCTTTTTTTGAACATCGTCCTCGTGATCTACTAAACTCTTTTGGTTTATAAATGTTGCTCGTAGTGAAGACGATAAAAAAGAGTAAACTCAATTAAAAATTTAGGAGATCTATGCATCTCCGGCACAACTATTATCAGCCTGGCAAACCCCATTAAATTTTCCATTAAAATTGCTGTCGCAGATCTGTCCTTCTGCCGTGCAGCCGCAGCTGAAATAAATGTCTGTCTCATCAAGAGCTTCCTCATCTCGGGCTATTTTATTGATATCAAAAGCCTTTACCTCTGCAGGCGGCCCGGTATAGGCGACCGGCTCTTGGCAGAAATCAGAACAGCCAAAATTTCCGTGGCACCAGCCCGCTTCTTCTCCTTCTCCGCTATATCCAAAAGCGAAAAGACCTGCGCATTTTACTTCGATATCGGTGCTGCAGCTGTCTTGTCCAGGATTGCCGCAGATTAAAATCTCTTCCTTCAGCTCATTTTTGAATTCGCCGTCGCAGATATTTCCCCTATTGCCGCTGCAGAATTGCTGCTGCACTTCTAATACATACCCTGATTTGAGGGAAGTGTAGGGCGTTCCAGGAAATTTCTTTGATGTTACTTGACCATAACATCCAGGCTCTGGTTTGATGAAACATGGTTTAGGGTAGTCCGCACCGGCGATCTGCCAATCATTGGGGTTTTCTGCCACCCCGATGCAGCAGCTATGGGTCGCTTCAAAAGGATTGATCTCTTCGTCTTGGTCATAATCTCCTTGCAGGGTGTCAAAATTAAAATTAACATATTTCAGATCATGATTTGGATAGGCCCAAGGGTGTTCTGGATTTCTATGCGGCACGCAGTCATTGACCACTACTTTGATTCCCTCCGATTCAACTTCATCAAATCGAGCGCAATATTGTGCACTGAAGGATAGATTTAATTCTCCTTTTTTGGTCGCTTCACGGAAATGGGGGAAAAATGATGCTGGCGAAAACAATTGGCTCCAGGCAGAAATATCATTCTTGTATCCGTTTAAAGTACAATCTTTTGACTTTGAACTTCCACCAGGGAAACTGAAACATCCCTCCTTTCCAGTTGATTGCAATCCTTCCGGAATCTTATAATCAAAATTTTCCGTTCCTACTCCGTCCTTGTTAGCATAGATCAATCTGATTTCCTGTGAATACGATGACGGCGGCGTGAAAGAATTCTCAGGGAATGCTACCTTCAGGAAGCTTGGATCTTCCCGCGATACTAAATACGCGTCTTGCATTGGAAAAATCTCGTTATAATTCTTCAACACTCCGTCCGAAGTCCTAAATTTATAGGCCATAAACAACGAAACTCCAAATTCCAACGGCCTGTCTATCAGTACGCGGACATCCTGCCAATCTTGCACGGCATGTTCATCACGGGCATAGGTGCGGATAGTGTACGGTTCTTTTTTTTCCGCGATCTGCGTACGCGCATAACTCTGCCCTTCTGAATTGCCAAAGTCATCACTAAGGACATTATAACTTACCCTATCTTCGTCAGGATCAAGCGCGGAAAGCGTGAGATTGATGATCCCTAATTCCTTATCACCTTTAATCACCAAATAATCGTACCCTGCTGCCGGACATTCAGATCTATGCACATAGTCCAATGCCGGCGGCCGATTTTGTCGTGCAAACTGGTAGGTATACAATTCTGGCGTGTTCAAAACACTGGACGATTTAAAGATGAACATATCATCGCCGTTTGGTAAAGCCTGCCGGGACATTTCCATCCCCAAAGATGCATACTGTTCAGAAAACAAGGCCTGCTGGCAGAAAAAATAATTCTTGAAAGGAAGACAATTGCCGTTTTGCACTTCGATTTCATTTCCATAGGTAAAAGAAGTATTTAGTAAGGTAGTTTTGTTATAACTGAAATCCACATACTGCCAATCCATTCTTAGAGGATAGCTTACTGCAGTATCAAGCAATGCTTTAAAACGGGTAGGGTAAAAGAAATCAAATTGTGATAAGTGAAAAAATTCTTCATTTCCTAAACTTAACTTTAAAGGATAGTTGACCTTCACATCAATGCCGGCGTCATGGATGCCCAAATTCAGATCAATTTCCTGAGATTCAAGCACTGCGCTGCTGGAGATATTTTCTTTGGTAAACTCGGCGACGCACCATACTGTCCTATTCAATAAAAAGCGTCGTAAATCATTTTGGATGGTGCTGGTTCGTAATTCCAATGAGCCAAAACCTACTTTGGTGTTCGGATAAGAATACTTACAAAATTCCTCAGGGCTGGATTCGTTGCTGCAGGGATAGGCATTTTCATATTCCAGATAAGGATCCCTGATCGTACCATAAAAAACCCGGTCATTGCCGACATTCACTCCGGAGATCCCTTCCTCAAAATGTCTCGTTCCACCGGGTTGGTCGCTCCATAATCTTCCCTGCTTTCCGATAAGGATCAATCCTTTCTCCAACTCATCGGTAAGGCAATCTTCAACAAAAATACGTAAGGCTTCCTTCTTGAAGGTCTTGGTGAGGGTTTTTTCCTGGATCTCCTGCAGCTGCCCTTTTTTAACTCCTGCGCTTAAGCTGAAGACAAAAATAAAGACAAAAAGAATTAACAGGCCCAGAATCATAAATACTGTGATCTGGGCTGATCGGGAAGGAGGAATAGTTCTAACTCTATTGGTCCTCTTTTTGTACATAGAGAAAAGAAATTTTTGAAACTTATAAATCTATTCTGGGAGAAGTCAACGTCGTAATTTAATCGAAAATCTAACTGCTCTCGCCGATCCGCAGCTTCGCCGTCATTTGCGGCCAGAAGAATTCTAATCCTTCATTTATCACTACTTTCTGGATGGTATCATTGACGGCGCAATGTATTTTCTCTATGCCGGAAGCTTGCTCCAGCAGCTCCAGCTGTAATTCTGGCGGAACTTTGATATTCTTGACATATTCACATACAGGAGTATCAAAGTTTTGATATTCAGCAACCAACGTTTGCTTCACGCCAGGGAAGATCTCTTCTACTGCACGAACCTTTTTACCGTCAACATCCGCTAGGTAGATATTTCGGAAATTTTGCGCCTGGGTGACAAAGGTCTTTTCTGCGAGAAGGCCGGAACCAAAGAGATTCTCAAACCATTTCACAATTTTATCGACTACGCCCGGTTCTAATTGTATCCCTTCCCGGGCAAAGATTATCGCATTCAATCCATCAGAATGGTATAAGTCTGCGCTGCTGGGAAACTCTAATCCTTGTAGATTACATTCTATGAAATCGCTTCCGCTTCCTTGACAGACCTGGCTTAATTGTTCCTGCGGGATATTTAAAGAAACTAGGAAAGATTTTGGATCATTGATTTTCTTATTGAGAGTCGTGGCAAAGGCTACTTTGAACTGGCCGCCATCTTTATACTGCAATACACAAACATTATTGATGCAGGTGTTCTGGCCGTCGGGTACTAATCTCTTGCCCTGTGGATCTTTAACGTTGTTAAAACAGGTTGGTAATACTTGCGGCTGGGCCGGCTTTTGCAGGCTTTGTTGAAGTGTCTGCTGTTGCTTCTGGGTCACTAAAAATTCCCCACCCAGATAATTCTCGTTATTTCCTAGGTCTAGCAATGCTTCCCTATACGGAGAGCAGTACAGCACATATTCATCATTTTCCGCTACTTCCAATAACTTAGTCGCTAAAAATTTAGTCCTGCTGGTCCAGTTGCCCTGATTACAGTAATTATCAAAAATGTATTCGCTGTCGCTGATACAGATGGGATACTCGCCGTCATAGAAACTTTCTGCGGTATTCTCTGCTTTTCCTGAACCTAAGACAAAGCACTCATTTTCCTGCGGGCAGAATCCCCATTGCTGACTATTCCAGTCAAATTTCAATACAGAACGCTTCCATTCTCCCTCGATGCAGCGATAATCCCTTCCATCAGCGATATGTTCCGTCACCGTGGTCAACGAACTCATCGGCTCTACACAGGCATAGCCGTTCCAACAATAATTATTTGGACAGCACGCTGCGCCTGATCGAGCATCTTGCAGAGGCCCAAGCTCAGGATGCGATTGATAGGAATATTCAGCTGGACCTAATACATCAACCACTTGCAGCGATGGTTTTTCTACCTCACAGGGGCCGGTGAATTCTACAATGACGTAGGAAGCATCACTGGTATTAAACTGCGGTAACGCTGCGAACTGGCTGTTGCCATTTTTGTCGACTAGAGCTATCGTGGTCGTACATTCCTGCGCGGCGCTGAAATAAAGATCAACTGATGATGGGACCGAAATCCGTTCTGAGCGCAGCTTTTGATTATTTCCCAGAGTCACTTTGTTATCTTTCACAAAACTGCTCTTTTCATCTGCTACTGCCTGATTAGTATTGACTAAAACTTCCCAATATGGTATTTTCGTGGCTGATGTTGCAAATTCTGTATTGGGCAGGAAATTGCGCGCCGGCACTACGGAAGTGGATTGGTTCAGAGATGAAGCTGATTTAATTTGTTCTTTTAACACTAATTCTACGGTTTCATAATATGCAGAGATATTTTGGCCATCTTCCGGCTTCTGCAGGGGATCGGCATAACCGACATGAGTCAATCCCGCTTCACTCCAGGTATTGACGATGGTAAATGCATCTTTATTATTCTCTTCTTCATGCACTTCGCTGAATGAGCAGGATTTATCTCCGATGACTGCGCAGTATTGCAGGTTCTTCTCATTGTCAAGATGAGTGATGAAATCTGCAGCCCGGCAGCCGTAAAATCCTACATCTTTGGTTGATTCCTCGCCTTCGTTATAATAAAGTACTTGTTGGGCGATCCTTTTTACCTTGAGATTAGCATATTCTGAAAATTCTTGATCTGGCTGGGTTATAGGCGTTTCATCCGAAGCTAATTTTCCGGTGACATAATACAATTCGTATAGATCGGGATGCAGGTTAGTCACTTTATATGGGGCATTCCCGGGAAGCGGGAATATACACTCAGTTTCGCTGCAGGCATAGGTTACTTTTTGGGTGACTGGCGTACTGGAAGATGAGGGGTTGCTGATAGGGAAGAACTGGTTTGGTTTTAATTTAGCGACCACAGAAAGAGGATGCGCCCATACATCTAAAAGCTCTTCTTTGCTGAGATATTGCGCCGGTCCGGCGAGCTGAAAGTTTTCGTCATCGGGATCTGTCGCTGACTGTACTTCCTTACCGATCGGTTCATCAGTCACCCGATCATAAAAGAACAATTCTACCGGTGAGTTAGGATTATCACTCAAAGAGTCAGTAAACCATAATTTGGTTATGCCCCTATATTCCATCGGAAGCTCTGACCCGAAGTCTTCTGGGATGATGAAACTGCATAATCCAGTCGAAGTGTCTCCTACTTCTAATTTACTTGGGAAAAGATCTTCCTCATTACATTTTAAGGTCCCTTCTTTCAGCGGAACATCATCCTCAGTAGTATCGGGACTTCCTTCATCAAAGACACGATAGTGCAAAGTGATTATCGGTAAGTCGATGGGACTATATTCTACTTCAAATTCTGTTTCCTGTGATTCAACTTCAAACTCAACGTCCATGACCGTATCGCCAGAAGCGATGGTCTGTGAATTCCAACAGCCGTAATAGGTCAGCTCTTCGGTTGAAGCGCCTTCCGGCAGATATCCTGTGCTCAGGCCAGCATAATATTCGTTCTTGGCGTTACCGCAGCAGTTCGCGGCCGGCTCAAATTCGCTTACTTCTTGGTCCTCACCTAACCATGCTTCTTCACCATATAAGGTCTGACAGAGATTTTCTCCGGTAATTCCCTGGTCAGGATTTCCTGCATCAGCGTCTTGTATCCAGGTGCTGGAAGCAGCTGAATCTTGACCAGAACAAAGTTGGCTTGGCAACGCAGCATCATCGCTGGTCAAGTAAATATTGCGGACCTCGATCAGATTATCGCTATCCGAACTTATCGTAAAACCCTGGATCGCCTTATAATCCTTATCTTTGATAGGCACTTGTACATGCATAAAAGTCGTTAAGTCTGAAAGCGGTGTATTGATAACATAGCCTAAAACATTTCCTTCAAAATAAATCACTTCTTCATCATTAACTTCTGGACCGACCAGTTT
The DNA here is from genome assembly GCA_030647325.1 of Nanobdellota archaeon. GTDB lineage: Archaea > Nanobdellota > Nanobdellia > Woesearchaeales > GW2011-AR9 > JACPIL01. The sequence goes on from JAUSJN010000021.1 coordinate 21,996, forward strand.
TAATTTTATTTTAAGGGGAAGTTGAAGATCCTTTAATTCTACCGGACTTCCTTCCGCATCTTTCACAAAACGAACCATGAAATTAAGATAATCATACCCGGTAAAATCCAAAAAACCTTTGCCATAATATTTTTTATAGATCGCATTATATTTTATGGGGATTGTTTTGTCTATTATGGATTCTCTAAGGTAATCTCCTTCTGCTGTCGGCTCTTCTGGCAGCTCATCCAGCGGTGAAAGGATAGAGAGAGGAAGGGTATAAAGCCCTTCACCGGTGTAACGTCCCTTGACGCTTGGATTTTCCCGCTTCTCCCAATCGCCCGTACATTCTGCCCAAGCCCACCTATTCCCTTCTTGATAACAATAAAATCTATTGCTCAATTCTTCTTCTAAGCCTCCTGCCAATGCCGAGGCTTCAAATGTTTTTTCGGCCTGCGCATCACATATCAACCAATCATCAGCATTCGAAACCGCATCAAAAGGAATTTCGCCGGGTCTCTTTATCGTGAATACCTTAAACAAAGTATTTGCGCCGGCCGCATCTACCCAGCACCAATTCTTATCTCCACAGCCGCTGTTGTCAAATATCTCTTCAATTCCGTTTCCTTCAAAATCTTTTTCCGTACTTACAAAATCTTTGTTATCAGTAAGACAGACAAAACTCTGTTGAGAATCAAGATCTGTTTTAACTACTCCGGCATCTTTTGCTCCTTCATATCCGCAGCAGTAACCGCTTTTAGAACCGCCTTCTTCTATTTCTATCCAATCGAATTCTTCGTTGTAGATATTTTTTGCACTGGTTGAGGCTTTATCGCATAACCATACTTCAGGATCGCCGCAGGTACTAGTTTCGGTACAAGAGTCACCTTCTTTTGGAGATGGTTCTTCTAATTCTGGCCCAATATACTTACAGACTCCGGTCGCTTCCTCCGAACTGGTGGGCATGATACATTCCTCTCCTTCTTCACAAAGGATAGATTCAGAACATACCGCATTACTCTCGCTGCAATGTCCTACAAAATCCTGTTCGCAAGACGCTTGGTTTAGATGACAGCTGTCAGCCGTATTTCCTATTTCCTCATCAAGCTTTTCTTTCACGCCTGGACCGCCGCAGTCATTGTTGATCCCATCTCCGCAGACTTCGGCAGCACCAGCATTTATACAGATAGCACATTGGGAAAATTCGCCCGGATTCGCTTCACAGGCTCCTCTGGCCATCTTCCTGATATCTTCGACAGTTGTTCCTGCCGGAGTATCTTCCGCTGTCAGAGTAGGACATTCTACTCCTCTTCCAGCTAGATAATCATCAGAAACATCATCATCACAATCTTCACTGGTTGTATATCCATCTCCATCTTGGTCGGTAGTCCATTCCCAAATTCCAGCTGGATTGTATCTACATTCATAGGTCGCTCCATTGGCGACTATTTTATTTCCTTCATGTTCATCATTGTCGCAGCGCGCCCAGAAACCGGTATCGGTACAGATGTATTCCCATGGATCTTCAATGAACAGCGTATCAAAAAGCCACTTTTCATTACTACCACTAGCCGCAATATCATCGGCTAAAGATGTTATACTTTTACTCTCAGGACCAGCGCCGTTTCCCCACCTTGATCCTGGTTTTACACTTGCCACACCGCAGTCATCTGAGTCATATTCGTCATAATCCCCAACAAAAAACCAACAGCCACCTGCTGCAGGTTGGACCTGTGCATTAATGACGCATTCTTCATTCACTGTGAGGGGAATCTGGCCTGTCTCTGCTACCGCAAAGCTTCTACACGATCCTTGTTCGTTCTCACCTGGTTCCGGATCATTACAATTTACAAAAGCTGTCCCTGCCGCGCCCGGACCTACATCACAATAAGGACAACTGGTTACTCCCACCGCAATAGAGACACACTGTTCAGCTGCACAATGTTCTGTCCACCCAGCAAATCCAGAGAAACTAAATAGGCTAAAAAGTAAAATTATTACTAATAGAAACCCTCTTTTTTCACCGATCATACTCTATCTAAGTCAATAACTTAACCTATATAAATGTTATTAAATGTCATGAGAACAAATAATTAAAAAAAATCAAAGAATTAAACTAATAATCAACCATATATTGATCGCAGTTGCCGACGTTGATGTATTGGCAGGAATTTTGCTCAATACAGTCGATCCATGCTGGAGCATTCTTGAAAAAATCGACTTTTTCAGGACTGCATTCGCGAGAAGCTTGACTCTTTTGTTCTTCAATGCTTACACCCCATGCTTCCTCGTAATCCTTAAACTTTTGTGGATCGCATTCGTATAATCGCGCAGCAACATCATCACAATTGTTTATTTCTTTACCAGAGGGACCTTGGTTTTCTCCCACAGCGTAGGTGTTATAGGTATCTCCGCAAGCAGTCAACGCTGCTCCTAATACCAATACTCTCGTTTTGTTTCTCAATAAGTTTGTCAATGACATTTTTAAGATCCTCCTTGCTTTAGTTAACTACTCTTGGATAGTAATTTATTTATAAAGCTATCTTTAAAAACCTAAAACTCTGCCTAAGGCCTGTAAATCCTTGGCTGAGCGCATCTCTTCTGTAGAACTGGCAAAACTGCACAACATCATAGTAACTTTATACTTTTTACATAATTTTACATTAAACATTAGTCTAGCTAATAGCCTAGCTTTATCCGAAGAATTCAATAGTTCAGAAAATGGAAATGCCAGGATCTTTCTTTTCTCAGCAGCCAGCTTGCACAAGACCTGATCTAATCCTCCGCGAACATAATGCAGGCTGTCTTTAGGGTTGATGTTTTCCATGCCGTACACGATATCTACACTACTTCTCTCCAAGGCAAAGCGCAGCATCTCCTCCGAATCAGCTTTGAAAAATGTCTTTAATTTTTTATTTCTGGCCGTATCGATTTCCTTCAACAGTTCCTTCTGGGTTTTTCCTTTTAGTAAAACAAAATCGCTGTCTAAGAAATACACTTTAGTAAAGCCTAACTCTGCCGCCAGCTTCTCGATCTCCGCGTTTTTCTTCATCAAAACATAATCATCCATATACTAGAAAATAACCATCAAATTTATAAAATATCTGCCAAAATAACTTCCTAGACTAAACTGTGCCTTACTTAGAGACGCAGAGAGGTAAAGAATGTACATCGAAATATACAACGAACGAGAACAAAATACTATCAAGGTTGAATTTGCAGGAACAATAGTAAAAGAACTTCTACAGCATCTTAAACTCAATCCCGAAGTATTCTTAGTGGTCCGTAATAGTGAAGTCATAACCGAAGAGGAGACGCTGCAAGATAACGACCGGATAGAACTTCTCAGCGTCATTTCCGGAGGATAGAAATGAGCTGCACAAAATGCGACCATAAGGCGGTGATCTCTCTCCAGCACGGCAACCTCTGTAAAAGCCATTTCATAGATTATTTTGAAGAGAAAGTATTCAAGACCATCAACAAGTACCAGCTCATCGGCAGGAACGAGAAATTATGTGTAGCTGTCTCTGGTGGAAAAGATTCTCTTACCGTGCTTTATCTCACTAAGAAGTATTTGGAGAAAAATAATCTTCCTGCCAATAATCTCCTCGCCCTGGCGGTTGATGAAGGGATAGATCAATACCGGGAGAAAACTCTCATCGACCTCAAGAAGTTCTGTACAGAACATCAGGTCCCCTTAACTGTAGTTTCTTTCCAGGAAGAATTGGGAAAAACCCTGGACCAAGCATACCCCATCATAAACAAAGATGCTAGCAAGAAACCCTGCAATGTCTGCGGGGTCTGGAGGCGGTATTTACTTAACAAACACGCCAAGAAATTAGGTGCAGACAAAGTCATCACCGGACATAATCTCGACGATGAAGCCCAAGCGATCATCATGAATATTTTCAAAGCTAATACTGGATTGGCAGCAAGATTAGGACCCATTTCCGGAGTAGAGGAGCATGATTTGTTCATCCAGCGAGTCAAACCATTATATTTCTGTGCAGAGAAAGAAGTCCGCCTTTATGCACTACTGAAAAACTTCCAGATCCAATTTACCGAATGCCCTTACTCCAAAGAAGGTTATCGACATCACATCCAGGAAATGCTGAACGATTTTGAACATAAATACAAGGGAACGAAACAAGGAATTGTCAATTCTTTCTTAGCCATGCTGCCTTTATTGCAAAACCAGGAAAAAAAAGGACTGTCAAGCATACAGCAATGCAGTAAATGCCAGGAAGCATCTAACAAAGATGTCTGCAACGCCTGCATGATGAAGGAGACCATCCAAAATGCATAATCATCCTCGGTACTCACGGCAAATCTTGCTGCAGGAAATTGGCAAGGAAGGACAAGTAATCTTGCAAAATAAAAAAGTCGCGATTGTAGGAATCGGCGCCCTTGGAACTGTTGCTGCTGAATTACTAGCTCGGGCTGGTGTTGGTAATCTACTCCTCATCGATCGGGATGTTGTGGAACAATCAAACTTACAGCGACAAACGTTGTTCGACGAAAAAGACATCGGGAAAAATAAAGCTACTGCTGCAGAAAAAAGAATTAAAGAGATCAACTCAGAGATAAACGTAGAGTCTCTCACTGTTCACCTTAGTCCAAAAAATATAGAAACATTGCAAAATGCTGATCTTATCCTTGACTGCACTGATAATCTGCAGACCAGATTTTTGATCAATGATTACTGTCGTAAAGAAAAGAAACCTTGGATCTACGCAGCCGCAATCAAGACTTCTGGGTATGTCATGCCCGTACTTCCCTATGGGCCATGCCTACAGTGCTTTTTGTATGAAAGCAACCAAGAAACCTGCGATACTGTAGGCGTACTGAATACTATCACTGTATCCATCGCTTCGTTACAGGCAACTGTGGCCTTAAAGATGCTTTTAGGAAAAGAAACTGGATTGATCTTATATCACTATGACATCTGGAATCAGAATTTCAAAAAATTAAACATAAAAAAGAAAGAAAATTGCCCTACTTGTTCGGGCATTTTCTCTCACTTAGAAAAAAAAGAAACCTCCAAATATATCCGCTTCTGTTCGACGGGAAAATATCAAGTTCTCGGTCCAAAAGTAGATTTACAAGAGATAAAAAAACGTTGGGAGAAAATAGGCGCGGTTGCAGAAGATACTACTTCCTTGCAATTCCAAAATATTACTTTATTTGACGATGGAAGAGCGCTCATCAACGCTCAATCAGCAGAAGAAGCAGAGGCGATCTATTCAAAGATGGTTGGAAACTGATTTGTAAGTGCTAAGAACCTAGAAAACTTATTAAACAGATACTTCTTGTTTAGGGGAATGAGTGAACGGACTTTTAATACATTATTTATGCTTTCATCTGTTGATGGAAAGATTTCAACTGGAAGCACTGACCAGAGGGATGTGGACAAAGATTTTCCAAAAATAAAAGGATTAAGTGAGGGATTACCTCAGTATTACGAACTAGAGCAACAAACAGACTTACATTCATTCAATACTGGAAGAGTGATGGCAAAAATAGGAATGAATGAGAAAAAAGAGATTAAGAAAACTCCTGTAAGCTTTATTATTTTAGACAACACTCATCTCAATAAAACAGGTGTGGAGAATTTAATCCAAAAAAGTAAGAAACTTTACCTTGTTACAACTAATAAAAATCATCCCGCATTTAAGCTGAAAAAAAAATTAGAACTACTTTATTATCCGAAAGAAATTGATTTTGAGGATTTGTTCAAAAAACTGAAACAAAAACATAAAGTAGAGAAAGTAACAATTCAATCTGGTGGAACTTTGAATGCTATTTTGGTAAGAAAAGGTTTGATTGATAGAGTTTCTATCGTAATTGCTCCCGCCCTGATTGGAGGTAAAGACACTTCTACCCTCGTAGATGGAAAATCTTTGAGTTCAGAACGGGATTTGCAACAAATTAAAGTTCTTAAGCTAAGAACATGTGAAAAATTAAAGAATTCTTATTTGCACTTAGAGTATGATGTTATGAATTAGTTAGGAATAAAGATTGTTTTCAACAATATACTGTTCCACAGCAGGAATCATGTCAAGCTCTCTTCTGGTATCCTGTCGGAATGATTCCCGAATCAAAGTTGAGTTGTATCCTTTCTCTGGAATAACATTCTGGATAACTTCACTCTCGCGGATTTTAGCTGGGATGCCTTCTTTGAATTTACCATCTCGGGCTGAAAATACAAATTTCAGGCGAGGATTCGTATAACACTCGGGGTGGTCAAGGTAATATTGGATTCTATCATCACCCATTATTCTAAAGATCAAAGTATCATCTGGAAAATAATTAAGAAGTGCTTGGAGAGCCTTATCTTGTCCGCCTTCTCTCAAAAGTTCCTCGAGATTAGGATCAGCGACACGCACGGCACCCATCGCAAAAGCGAGCAGACTCATATTCTTACGATGCAGGTAAGGAGTAGCATCGGATTTGTTAGTAGTAATTGGATTTGGTGAGACATAAGTCATATCGAATTTGAGGTCATGGATCATTCTCCCGACTAGCTCGACATGTCCAGGATGAGGTGGATCAAAGGCTCCTGTGTAAAAGCCGATTCTTCGTGGCCATGCGTCGTGTTCCGCTTTACTTTCTAAAAAAAGATTTCTCATCATGGTTGTTTGCATGCCAATATTATATTTATAAATTTACCTAAGACGAAAAATAATCAATTAGAAATCAAACTTTTATAATATTTCAGTTGCTTTTCTATCTGTTTCTTTGAATAAGCAATCAGCGGTTTCATGATGGTTAAATTTGTTTTCCGCTTTGTTTCTTCACTAAGAACTTGCCCGGTCACCAGAATTGAAATTTCTTTTTTAACTGCCAATCCTTCCAATTCGACAAAATCCTTCACCACTTGCAATTTCAATTCAGCCGGACTAAAGGCTTGCAATAAAGAAACATCTGAAATACGCGATTCCTCAAAAGCGACAGGAACCACACTGCATCCTCGCTTCATAAACAACAATCCAGCCAGCAAACTTGCTTCATTTTCAACCAACAAAATCACCTTTCCTTCTACTCCAGTAGGCAATCCGCCGCCGCAAAGAACCGTTTCAGAAAACAAATAAGCTCCTTCATGGTTGATTTCTATTTCTAAAACCACATCAGGCGAAGAAGAAGAAAACCTTAATCCTGTCTCTTTCTCGACCTGTTCGCCTACTATTCTATTAAACTCTGGTGAAGTGATCGGAAATGACTTATCAGAACGTTTAGTGCTTACCTTGAAGGTGCCTTTTCTACCTTGTAATAACTGCACCACTTTAGCCTGTATCTGCGCCGTATCTTTTTCCACATGAACTGCAGGTGAATAGGATACCAATCCAAACACCCGACGTAGAGCAGAATGGGATGGAAAATAGGGCATTAACATCCTTCCCCGACTATTCCGGACCTTTAATCCGGAAACACCCTCGTTTTTGAGGATTTTAGCTATATTTTCCACTAATTTACGCTCAAAAATCCCTTTATTCCCGCCTTTAAGAAAAATCTCGCCGTACCGTAATAAGATAGTATCGCAAACCATGAGAATGATCGCCATAAATTCCTTTAAAAATGTTCCCTCTGCAACCCCTTGATTTCGGGTGGAACTAAATAAGCTATTTATAAAGGCAATATTTAAATAGTCCAAACCTATTTATAAGTAAAATTGAAACCGGGGGCATCTCAAATGGCAAAAAAAAGTTCTAAAATAACTTCTAAAAAAGAAATAACCATCGTTAATATCGTTATTTCCAGCAGTCTTGAAAAAGATATCCCTTTAGAAAAGATGGCCGCTACCCTGCCCAACACCGAATATAACCCTGAACAGTTCCCGGGATTAGTATTGCGTATCAAAGATCCTAAGACTTCTGCTCTCATTTTCTCAAGCGGAAAGATTGTCTGCACTGGTGCGAGAACCATGGAACAGGTAGAGTTAAGCATCCAAAGCATCATCAAAAGCCTTAAGAAATTGAACATCCATGTCACTATCAAACCGATAATCACTGTTCAAAACATTGTTGCTTCAGGAAGCATCGGCATGGCCTTAAACCTTAACGTACTAGGTTTAAAGTTGCCCAATACCGAATATGAACCAGAACAGTTTCCCGGCCTGGTACATAAACTCAAGGGAACCAGCGCTACTTTCTTGCTTTTCAGCAATGGAAAAATAGTCTGCACTGGCACAAAAACAGAAAAGGAAGTAAACGAAGCCACTGATCTGTTGATAGAGCGATTAAAGAAAGTATTGGAAAAGCCATAAAGTCGCATATAAATATTTATATAATTATCACTTTATTTTTATTTATTCATTAACAATAAGAGGAAACTCTCTAGGGGGTGGGCATGGAAGTCGACGAACAGATCAAGACATTTAGAGACTTTATTGAACAAAACTATTACCCACAATTACTGGAAGCGGTCCGTAAAGGGGAGTCATATATCAAGCTTGATTTTTCTGAATTAGTCAAATTTAACACAGAAATCGCTGAAGAACTATTGGAAAATCCGCAGGAGCTTCTCAAAGCGGGAGAGATCGCCATCAAAGAATTTGATCTGCCCAAGAAAGTCAGCAAATTCAATATCCGTTTCATCAATCTTCCGGAATCACAGAAAGTCCTGATCAGCGAAATCAGGAGCAAGCACCTCAATAAATTACTTTGGGTGGATGGAATTGTCCGTAACAAGACCGATGTGCGCCCGCATGTCAGCGCCTCAAAATTTGAATGTCCTTCCTGCGGAAATATACTCTCCGTGCTGCAGCTGGATCAGAAATACAAAGAACCGACCCGCTGCGGCTGTGGAAGAAAAGGAAAATTCAAGGAAATATCAAAAGAGTTAGTCGACGGACAAGGATTGGTGCTGGAAGAAGCGGCAGAAGATCTGGAAGGATTTCAGCCCAAAAGAATAAATGTTTTCCTGCGGGATGACCTCGTTTCACCGCTTACTGAACGGAAAAGCAGTCCTGGATCAAGGATACAGTTAGTTGGCTGGGTCACCGAAGTGCCGATTACTCTGAAGACAGGTGGTCAATCCATTAAATTTGAACTCATTGTTGAAGCTAATTCTCTAGAAGCATTACATGACGACACTCTGAGCCTTAACATTACCGAGAAGGATATGGAAGAGATAATGAAAATTGCTAAGTCTCCTGACCCTCTTCACCTTCTCGCAACCAGTCTTGCTCCTTCAATTTATGGACACGACAAGATAAAAGAAGCGATCATATTGCAGTTAGCCGGAGGATGCCGTAAGGTTCGCCCAGATGGAGTCACTACCAGGGGAGATATGCATATGCTTCTGATCGGAGATCCTGGTAGTGGTAAAAGCCAGCTTCTCAAAAGAATCTCTCAGATCGCGCCTAAAGCCCGTTTTGTCAGCGGAAAAGGGGCAACTGGAGCAGGATTGACCGCCGCAGTAGTAAAAGACGAATTTTTAGGAGGCTGGTCCCTGGAAGCAGGAACCTTGGTTTTAGCTAATAGGGGATTTGCGATCATAGATGAAATGGACAAGATGGGAAAAGAAGATACTTCTGCATTGCACGAAGCTCTTGAGCAGCAGACCGTCAGTATCGCTAAAGCTAACATCCAGGCGACATTGAGATGTGAGACTACCGTCTTAGCCGCAGCCAATCCTAAATTCGGGCGTTTTGATCCTTATGATTTGATTGGTAATCAGATCAACTTGCCTCCTACTTTGATAAACAGGTTTGATCTTATATTCCCGGTTAAAGATCTGCCCAATCGCGAGAAAGACGAGACTACCGCTTCTTTTATTTTGAATTTCCATAAAGATCCATCCAAAGCAGTGGCAGAAATATCTACTGAGCTGATGCGCAAATATTTTTCCTATGTTCGTCTGAAAATGAACCCTAAGATGAGTGACGTCGCGATCGAGGAGATCAAGGAATATTACGTTTCTATGCGTAATTCCGGCATTCCTGAAGAAGGCGGAGTGCGCAGCATCCCTATTACTGCTAGACAGCTGGAAGCGCTGATCAGGCTGTCAGAAGCTTCTGCAAAGATAAGATTGGCAAAAACCGTCACCAAAAAAGATGCTCAGAAAGCCATCGAACTAGTAAGCCACTGCCTCAATGAAACTGCCAAAGACAGCGAGACCGGAAAAATAGATATCGATCGTCTTGGCGGCAGCAGGATAACTGCCACTCAGCGAAATAGCCTTAGCGTCATGAAAGAAATAATCTCTGCTCTAGAAGAACAGCTCAATTCAAAGATAATTCCGGTTGAAAATATCGTGGAGGCGGCTAAAGAGAAAAATATCCCTCCTGAAAAGGTAGAAGAGTCGCTGGAAAAATTACGCCGGTCAGGCGATATTTTTGAGCCAAAACGGGGATTCGTGCAGAGGTTATAATAATCGGGTTTGCAAATGGAAACAGAAAACAAATCATTCTTCCGATTTCCTGCAGAAAAAATCTCCATACGGGAATTGGAAGAAGGGAAACATATAGAAGAAAAAGACCAAAGCCCTAATTATATTTTAGTGGATGAAAATAAAAAAATATTTAGGATCAACATCATAGCTACCTTGGTCCACAAGGAGTTGCGGGGATCGGTGACCTCTATTTTGATAGACGACGGAAGCGGAAAGATAATTCTCCGCATTTTCGAAGAAAACAAGGCAGTTTTCCATTTAGAAGTAGGTGACGTGGTGCAGGTGATCGGCAAGATAAGGGTTTTCAATCAAGAGAAGTATGTTTTTCCAGAGATCATCAAAAAAATAAACCCCTTTTGGCTGAAAGTTCGTTCTTTGGAAGTACAACGAGATAAAAAACAAACAGAAAAGGAAGAAAAAATCGTCCAAAAAATAGAACCTAAAAAAAGCGAAGACAAAAAAGAGATAGCCAAAGAGATAATCTCGTCAAAGAAAATCGTTCAAGATATAGATAATCTTGAAGTGATCAGTGAAGAGATAGAAGAAAACGATCCATTATTGCCTTTTGAAAAATTATCTAAATTGATATCTGAATTAGATAAGGGAGAAGGCGCCATGATCGAAGAGATCATTGAAAAATCACCTTTGGAAAAGACGGAAGAATTGATAGAGAAGATGCTGGAAAACGGAGATATTTTCCAGAATATGCCTGGGAAAGTGCGACTTCTTTGATTGATATTTTTTATTTTAAGAAAGCAGTAATTTAAGAAAACAACAAAGGAGTGATGTACACTTCCACGATTCCCCCTACCAATAAAAATCCTATACTTATGAGAACTAAGTCCAATACATCAGCCATGATTGAATCATAACTCAGATCTTTCTTGATCAAGGCCATGGAAAGTATTCCCCCAGCTAAACCAACAATAAAATATGCGGTTATTTCTAAAATACCATGTAACATATATTTTAAAAAACTAAATGCAGTTGTTGTAAAATAGGAAGAAAATAATCCAAATCCGGCAAGGGAAGCAGTTTCTGCCAGCCTGCTCTTGATCAAACTTCCTACCGCAGCAGCAATGACTGAAGCATTCCAGGTCAAAATGAATAAAGCTCCTGTTCCATATAATAAAGAAAAAATGAGACAGAAGAAAAGTACCTTTAGATTATTTAAGAAAATCTTGATGAAAATGTCTGCTTTAGTGGCTTGTCCGGTGATATCTTCTCCGACAATGCTTCCCCTCACATAATTATTTACATTTACGATGGCCTTATGTTGTAGATCGAAGACGCTCTCTACCATTCCGTGTGGTAAAAAGACGTAAGAAAATATTAATGCTGTAGTTACACCTAAAAACATAAATAATAAGAAGATGATCACTTTGGCATGCTCTTGTAATAATTTCCATTCTCCTTCATATTTAATATCTAATTCTTCTTCGCTTTTGACCGTAACATACATGGTCGGCAATATAGCTATGACAATCAGAAATACGGTCAAAAGGCCGGATACCTCTTTAAAGACCAGATATGATAAAAATAAAGCTATGATTGAATATACAAAGCCGACAATAAACATTTCCCAAGGTTTTTTCTTCAAAACAAAAGGATTAAAGATATATTCCAGAACCATTCACTACTTATATTGAAATAGAAAATATATAAATATTCCTATGAGCTTAGATCAAAATTAGCTCAGTCCTACTTTTCTAAGTTAAGTATAATAGTATAATATAAAAATAGTCTAAAAAGCGCCCTCTCCCCTTGATTTCCGATGGAAGATGTAAAAATCAAAAAATGAAATATATCATCTTCATTGTTTAAGGTATCTTTGTGAGGAAAGTATCTCTTTAAGCTCTTATTTTATTATTATCCTCATTTCTTTTAGAACTTTTGAAGTAATGGTTGATAGTGTTTTATATCAATAAAAAAGGTTAAATGCAATTATATCCTAACTCTTTTTTAGCTCCTTCTTGCTTTTCTTCTGATTCTCATCCTTTGATATTTTATATTATGATTATCATTTATTACTTATTTATTACTTATATATTTTCAATATAGAAAATAATAATATAATAATAAAACAATAATAAATAAGATTAAAGATAAGATTAATTTATAGTTGATTAATAACTATAAAATTGCATTTAACAATAAATTGTTATGTGATTAAGCTTAGGCTTATCGAAGAAGATTATTTGCAGGAGATAGAAGTAAAAGTTAAAGGAAAAGGAAGAAGTGTAATATTCAAGAAAACAAAAGACAAGATATTTATAATTGTTCCACTAGCAACCTAGGTGATGGAAAATCTAAATGTAAATCTATATCCTTCATATCCAGATACTTTATTAATCATGAGCAGGGGATATTACAAATTGCAATCAATTCATTTTCCATAAGAAACGAAGGGGTCAGGGTAGTTAGGGATGAGTATAAGGAAATAAGAGTGATTAGAGGGAAAAAGAGATACGATGGCAGAAATAAAGAATTTTTTTGAGAATTATCTGAAAAAGGATTCTATCTTTATAGATAAGAAGATTTTACTTCCTTCTTATATCCCTGATGAGATTTTATATCGTGAAGAACAGCTGCAAGAAGTGGCTAATATTCTTGCGCCGGTCTTAAGGATGGAAAAACCTTCTAATCTGTTCATTTATGGTAAAACAGGCACTGGTAAGACTATCTCCATGAAACATATCATTGTTTCCATGGATAAAGTGGCAGCTCAAAATAATCTGCCTTTAAGATGTATTTATTTGAATTGCAAGCTAAAAAGAGTGGCTGATACAGAATATCGCCTGATTGCTCAATTGATCAAGGAATTGGGGCAGGAAATCCCTTCTACCGGGCTTCCTACCGATGAAGTGTATAATATCTTCTATAAGCTACTTGACCGCGAGAAACAGACAGTGCTCTTAGTTTTGGATGAAATAGACCAGCTTACCAAGAAAATAGGAGATGAGATCTTATATAACTTAACCAGGATAAATGTTGAATTAAAGAAATCTCAGATTAGTTTAGTAGGGATCTCCAACAATCTAGTCTTTACTGAGCATCTTGATCCTAGAATAAAAAGCAGCCTTTCTGAAGAAGAGCTTATCTTTTCACCATATAATGCTTTACAGATCCAGGACATTCTACGCAAAAGAGCGGCAAACGCCTTTAAAGAAGGCACCCTGCAGCCGGGCGTTATTGAGAAATGTGCTGCTTACTCTGCCCGTGATCATGGTGATGCCCGTAGAGCTATCGATCTACTGCGCATTGCCGGAGAATTAGCTGAACGAAGCGGTTCTTCTATAGTAGAAATACAACATCTTGATGAAGCAGAAAAGAAGATAGAATCTGATAAGATAATTAATGCTGCGACTAACCAGCCTAAACAATTCCAGTCCGTGTTGTATGCAATCTTGTTGATCGCGCCGCAAAAGAAAAATTTTTTCACCGGGGAGATTTATGATGTTTACAAGAATCTATGCAAGCAGACTAAACTAAATACGCTTACTCAACGCCGGGTTTCTGATATCATTGCCGAGATGGATATGCTGGGAATAATCAATGCTAAAATAATTTCCAAAGGCCGCTACGGAAGAACCAGAGACATGTCTTTGTCTGTCGACGAGAATTTAGTCTTGAAATTAAAATCAGTATTGGAAAAATCACTGCAATTGGCCTGATTATATGATCATTAATATACATCATTTTTAATTATTTGAGGAACATGGAAGAAAGAAAAAAGATTATAGAGGATATGTTTGAAAGAGGAATCCTGGTTAGTCAGGATGTTCTTGATGCAAAATTAGATGGGGTTTTGACTGATAATTTAGTGGGTAAATTAGAGCAGGAACGCGATTTATTGGTTTTGAATAATGATTATGTTGACATCGTCACCAAACAAAAAAGTCTGGTAGATTGGTATGAGGTAGATTCTTTGCGGGTACAGGCTGAAAAAGATCGGGATGATGAATTATATCAAGCGCAACTTCAGAGTTTTAAACAAGCAGAATTACAGGTACAAGGGCCTGATTTTGAGCAGAAGCAGCATCTCAATAGTTTGGAAACCGAAATTAATCTGCCACAAGAAGGTGCCGAGTCTATTTCTGTAAATACTCTTTCTTCAGACGCGGACCAAGAATTGACATTATCCAACGAGGCTTCTCCTGAATTTATGGCCTCTTCTCCAGAATTAGCCTTGTCATCATCTTCCTTATCCTCTCCTTCACAGGTGCAGATAGTGATTTCCTATAAAAATGAAGCAAGAAAATTTGAAGTGAAGGATTTTACTTTATTATTCACTTCCAGATATCGATTTTTAGAGGGGATTTTACGGCAAAGACAGGAATTGCAGAATACCATGCCCATCAGTAGACTTTTAGCCAAAAAGGAAAAAGAAAATGTTTCCACCATCGCGTTGATCGAAGAGATCAGCGAGACCAAGAATGGGAATGTCATGGTGACTGCTGAAGATATGACTGGGAGGATAAAAATCCTTTTCTCCAAAAACAAAAAGGATCTTTATCAGAAAGCGAAAGATCTGATCTTAGACGAAGTGATAGGCATCAGCGGCGTTTTAGGCGATAAGATCATTTTTGGTGAAGAGATAGTCTGGCCTGATGTTCCCGCTAATAACCAGCTTAAGAAAAGTGAGGTAGAAGAATATGCGATCTTCTTATCTGATATCCACGTAGGATCAAAACTGTTCTTAAAAGAAGAATTCAACAAATTTTTACGCTGGATCAATGCGGAAGCAGGCAATCCGGCTCAACGTGAAATAGCAAAAAAAGTGAAATATATCATTATCGCCGGCGATTTGGTGGATGGGGTGGGAATTTATCCTTCTCAGCAGGATGAATTGGCAGTTCATGACATAGTTGCTCAATATGAAGAATTTTCTGAACTTATTAAAAAAATACCTGTCGAAAAAAAGATCATCATCTGCCCCGGCAATCATGATGCAGTGCATTTAGCTGAACCGCAATCCTCGTTTGACGAAACCTTTGCTCCCAGCTTATTCAAGATTCCCAATGTGACTTTGGTCACTAATCCATCCATGGTCAATATTGGAAAGACAGAAACATTTCCTGGTTTTGATGTGTTGTTGTATCACGGCTACAGTTTTGATTACTATGTAGCTAATGTAGATTCTATCCGTAATAATGGCGGCTACCATCGGGCAGACCTGATCATAAAATTCTTGTTGAAGCGAAGACATCTGGCTCCCTCATTCAAATCCACTCCCTATTTTCCGGGTCACAAAGAAGATCCCCTGCTCATCAAAAAGATCCCTGACTTTCTAATCAGTGGCCACATCCATTATTCCAACGTCGCTAACTATAAAGGGATCACGACGGTGTCGGGCAGCTGCTGGCAGGGAACAACCAGCTTCCAAGAAAAGCTTGGTCATCAGCCTGAGCCAGCCCGCGTTCCTATAGTAAATCTCAAGACTCGAGAGATCAAGGTCTTGAAATTTGGATAATCATCGTAATCAAGATAGTAACGATAGTAAAATAAAAGAAAAAGAGTGGACATGAAAGCATCGCCCCATATACAAGAATACTTTGATAAGATAGGGAAAGGTATTCAGGAAGCGTATGAAGTAGCAAGGGCTGCACGCAAAAAAGGCCTTGACCCCGAGTCAGATGTTTCCATTCCTCTGACCAAAAACATGGCCGAGAGAGTTGTAGGACTGATCTCCGTTGTCGCACCACAGGTAACTGATTCTAAAGTGACGGAAAGAATAACTGAGTTGGAAAAAGAGTATGGTCTTCTTGACTGGCGGGTTGGCTTTAGGATTGCTGAAGAAGTAGCGCAAGAAAAACACTGTAAGTTCAAGGATAAACTGGAAGCCATGGAAGTAGGGATCCGGGTAGGATTTGCCTACTTGACCTTGGGAATAGTTTCCGCTCCTCTGGAAGGATTTATCGGTCTAAAGATAAAAAAACGCAGGGATGGAAAAGAATATTTTGCCCTGCAATATGCCGGCCCGATCAGGGGCGCTGGCGGAACTGCTGCTTCTACTTCCGTCATCCTGGCAGATTATGTCAGGATCAAGATGGGATACCATCCTTATGATCCTGACGAAAAAGAAATAAACCGCTTCATTATCGAGATCCAGGACTATCACGAAAGAGTCACCAACCTGCAATACCGACCTTCTGATGAAGAAGTCAAATTCATGGCCTCCCACTTGCCGGTAGAGGTCGATGGAGATCCTACTGAAGAGATAGAAGTCTCAAACTATAAAGATATTCCCCGCATTGAAACTAATTTTATCCGCGGGGGGATGGCCTTAGTCATGGCCGAGGGGCTTTGTCAGAAAGCGCCTAAGCTCTGGAAGCGCCTTTCTAAATGGGGAAAGGATTTTGGCCTGGATTGGGAATTCATGAACGAATTTTTGCAGCTGAAGGAAAAGATCCATGCCCAGCATGCCGCTGCGAAGGAAAAAGAAAAAACTACAGAGACAAAAAAAGTGGTCAAGGCTAACAATACTTTTATTATGGACATGGTTGCGGGAAGACCGATCTTGACGCACCCCCTGGGAATAGGTGGGCTGCGCTTGCGCTATGGCCGCACCCGCGTGTCAGGATTTTCTGCCGCAGGGATGCATCCAGCTACCTTGATGGTGTTAGAGAAGTATATCGCTATCGGGACCCAGTTGAAAGTAGAACGCCCCGGAAAGGGAGCTACGGTTACCATCTGTGATACAATAGAAGGCCCCATCGTCCGTCTTAAAGATGGTTCTGTTCTGAAACTTAAAACTGAAGAAGCAGCCAGGCAGCATAATCCAAATATTGAGGAGATCGTTTTTTTAGGAGACATCATGTTTAATTATGGGGATTTTTCTGAGAGTGGCCATTATCTTGCTCCGGCTGGGTATTGTCCGGAGTGGTGGGTGCAGGAAGTCGAAAAGAGCATACAAGAAAAATACGAGGGAAAAAACTCTGCCGCAGCCAAGGAGATAGTGATAGAAGAAGAACGCCTGCAAAAGATCCTATCCTCGCCGCTGTTTGAATTTCCTACTATTGAAGAAGCAGTAGCTATCAGCAGCATTCTCAAGGTGCCTTTACATCCTGAATATACTTTTTATTGGAAATTGGTCAGCCCGGCAGATGTTGTATTATTATTACAGTGGCTGAAGCAGGGAAAGATCAAGAAAGACGAGAAAGAGATCAAAAAGATAATTGCACCGTATTATCAAAATCAGGAACTACATAAGAAAGGAAAAAAAATTCTTGAGTTTCTTGGTGTGCCGCACAGCGTAGTAAATAAAGAGAATATTGTTCTGGAACGGGAAGAAGCGATGGTGCTGGCACTTTGTTTTAACATCGATGATCAGGCCAGCTTAGAGAAAGTGGAATGTTCCATTTCTCAGGAAAAAGATGGCTTGGAACTGGTAAATAGGATCAGTTCTATCAAACTTCGGGATAAAGCCGGAACCTTTATCGGTGCCAGGATGGGAAGACCGGAAAAAGCGAAGATGCGTCATCTTACTGGAAGTCCACAAGTTTTATTTCCGGTCGGGGAAGAAGGCGATCGGTTTCGCAGCTTTCAGTCTGCCCTGGAAGCAGGAAAAGTTCAAAGCACCTTCCCGACATTTTTCTGTACACCCTGCAACAAGGAAATGGTCTACCGCAGCTGTGAAGAATGTGGAAAAGGATGCGTGCAAAGATATAATTGCAACTACTGCGGACTTCTTGAAAAAGATACCTGCCGGCACGGGAAGACTTTTCCCTACAAAAAAGCTGATATAGATATACAATATTACTTTACCAAAGCCAAAGAACGCCTGGGAGAGAAGCTTCACGCGGATCTGATCAAGGGCGTCCGAGGAACATCCAATAAAAATCATGTCGTAGAACATCTTGCCAAAGGCATTCTCCGGGCTAAACATGATGTTTATGTCAACAAGGAAGGGACTACTCGCTATGATTGCACTGAACTTCCTATCACTCATTTTAAACCAAAAGAGATCGGCACTTCTGTAGAAAAATTACGGGAGCTAGGTTATCCTAAAGATATCCATGGACAAGAGCTTAGTGACGATAACCAGATCTTAGAATTAAAGCCGCAGGATATCATCCTTCCAGGTTTTGACTCTTTAGACGAATCAGCCCCTAAAGTATTGAAACGGGTCTCTCAGTTTGTCGATGATCTTTTAGTGCAATTTTATGGATTAAAGCCATTTTATAACCTCCAGAAAGAAGAGGATTTGACCGGCCATCTAGTGATCGCTCTTGCACCGCACATTTCTGCAGGTCTGGTTGGGAGAATAATTGGTTCTTCACAAACGCAAGGATTACTTGCTCATCCCACTTTCCATGCTGGTCTGCGTCGGGATTGTGACGGCGATGAAGCGGCGGTGATGCTGTTGATGGACGCGCTGCTTAATTTTTCCCGCCAATTTCTCCCTAATACCAGGGGATCGACCATGGATGCGCCTTTGGTTTTGACCTCTTTCTTGGATCCCACGGAAGTCGACGACCAAGTTCACGGAGTGGACGTAGTCTGGAGATATCCATTAGAATTGTACGAAGCTTCCTTGGAATTGAAAAATCCCTGGGAAGTCAAGTACGGGCCGGAAAAGAAAAAAGTGGAACAGCTCTCTGACCGTCTTGGTACAGAAAGACAGTACGAAGGATATGGATTTACCCATCATGTTGATAATTTCAACAAAGGCATCCAATGCTCAGCTTACAAAATACTCCCTTCTATGGAAGAAAAATTATTTGGCCAGATGGAGATCGCCAAGAAAGTCCGTGCAGTAGACATGGATGATGTGGCTAAGTTGGTCATCCAGAAACATTTCTTGCGTGACATCAAGGGTAATCTACGTAAATTTTCCATGCAGCAGTTCCGCTGCGTCAAATGCAATGCGAAGTTCAGGAGGCCTCCGCTCATCAATAAATGTACGGCTTGCGGCGGTAGATTGATATTTACCATCTCGGAAGGATCAGTGGTTAAATATTTGATACCCTCACTTAAACTGGCAGAGAAATATGATTTTTCACCTTATCTGAAGCAGACCTTGGATATGGTAAAAGAACAAGTAGATATGATCTTCGGCAAAGAGAAAGATAAGCAGGTAGGACTAGGAAGCTTTATGGGTTGAGAAAAGAGTTAAATTTTTGATATATATCATCACTCGTTCATGATCTCTGCATGTGGAACTTTATCAATAAAAATGATCTTCTTAGGATCGACTAAATCCATCTCTACTCCGATAGCTACGGATGCTTTTCCAGTAAGATGCAGATGTCTGGCGGTCATCATGATCTGTTTAACTTCTTCTTTACTCTTGACTTCGCCTTGGTAGAATTTTTTGGTCAGATCTAATTGCAGCCTTTCTTCTTCAAATTTTTTACCGATGATATCAGAATCAGTGACCACTACCAACATTCCAAATTGGCTTTGTTTTTTAGCAACGATATATTCCATCTTGGTAGATTCTTTAAATATTCTTGACCGGTTTTTTTGCCCCGCAAGCCTGGCATTTGAGGTAAGTAATTCCTTTTTCTTCAATTAAGGTAGTTTCAGGTTTGTTGCACTCAGAGCAGAAAACATATTCACTGGCATATTTCTTGATCTTCTTATTGATGATAGAAGCAGCTACCTTAGTTCCTAAGATAGCCCGATCTTTTTCATATTTTCCTGGAGTCGCCAATTCGCGTAACAGGTATTTTAGCAGATGACTTTCATCCCGACGCAGGCTTTTAGCGATTTGCTTGAGATTAGCCAAGACTGTTTTGTTTCCTTCTAGATGTCCTTTGATTTTCTCAATGACAAAACGTTCCCCACCCTGGGTCTGCTCCGGCAATTCTTCCTGGGCCTTCTTCAATAATTGTTCATATCCGTCCATAGGTATCTAATTTCAATCTTCTTTTATAAAGATTTACCTTTTAGTTACCGTAATGTTTATATACCTAAATATATTGTTCTGGCTATAGGTAAGTTCATACAAAGAGGTGTGTAGGAAATGGCTCTATTAGAGATTCAACAAGTAATTCTGGCAGTTATCATCGGAACACTTTTGGCGATAGTATATTCCCTGCGTGTTCTAATTCTATTGGAAAGAAGAGTAGCTTCCATGGAAATGAACATCCAAAAATTGACTGGGAAAGTGTTAAAAGAAGAGATAAGCATTCAGAAAGCGCTTTCTAGAAAAAAGAAATAATTTTTTATTGTTATAATTTCTTTTTTACTAATTTTTTTGCCTTGGTTGTCGCTTGTTTTTTAGCTGCCGGAACTTTTCTTTGCTTTTCCCGCTTTCGGGCTTTGACTTCTTTCTTGCTGGCCTTTGATACGGTTTTTCGCGCTTTTCTTTTCTCCATCAACTCTTCCAGCTCAGCTTCGGTCTCTCCTACTTTCTTGCGTAAAGTCTCGACTCTTTCCGCATTATTTTCCTGCGACAGCAATTCACCGCACTCTGGGCAGTGGAACTCAAAATCCATGGCCTGATCAAAATTAAGCCGCACGCAGCGGTTTGGGCAAGTGAAAAACAATTCCTTGCTTTCTTCTTCCAGGCGCTGCTGCAGTTTTCCTAACAATTCTTTTTTTCTCTTGATGTAGCTGAATTTTATGCTTTCCGGCTGAAGCGTCCAATAGTAGATATACCAGCCTTTTATCTTGTCCTTTTTGCGTATGAAACTGACTAAGTTATGATTATACAGAAGATAAAGCATCTTGCGCACGATCTTGATGTCTTTCTTCAGCTTGTCTGCCAATTCAAATTCAGAAACATTTTGTTTGCCCGAAAGCTCCTTGACCAAAGGCAATCCTTCTTCTCCCAGGATGGAAAGCATGATCTCTTCAATTTTTTTTTGAGTCAGGCGCATTTTGTAGAATCTTTTTGATTAAAGGGATTTTATGTATATTTTGGTAGTGACGCTTTTAAATGTTTCGTTGCAAGTCGGCATTATGTTTATCTAATAATTCTTCTACCGTCAATCCTTTCCTTTTTGCTAATTCTACGGAGACGGCCCAGCATTTTCCGGTATTTTCGATATCCTCCAGCATCATGAAATACCACGGCTCGCTGGGGAATTTGACCCCGATCCATCCTTCTGCTCCAAATTTATTGGCAAACGTCCGTAACTGCTCGATCTCTTCGTTTAAGAGGTATTTTTTGGTCTCTGCCGTGACTTTACATTCGATAGCTACCCTACGCATAGCATTTCCGGCCAAGACGTCAGGAGAAGGATAACGGCTGCTTCCTGAACCTGCTGCCCGGATGCAGACCCAGCCATTTTCATTAAACACTTTCACTAATTCCCGTTCTCCTTTAGAGCCCTTGGCCTTGGTGTTCATGAAGTAAGGAGAGAAAAGGATTATTTAAGTTCTTCGAGCTTAGAATTTATTTTCAATTCAACATGGATCATGGCCATCATGATGGCATCTTTAGTATGATCTTTTCTTGTTTTTCTATTTTTTGTCAACACTCCGCTGACCCCTTCTGATTTTGCCACCTGCGGATTTTGGGTAAGCCCTAGCTTATAACAGGCATCATTGAGGTTGATCCCTTCTTCGGCCATTATTTTATCTATCGCTTCCGGGCACTTGAAAGCAGAAGAAATGCCAAAATAGTAATTTTGACCATCATAAATAGCACAGGCAGTGTATTGCATCTTACCAGCGAAAGGAAACTCATCTAAGCCGGACTCCAGGCCGATACCGTAATCACACTGAATATGATGATACGCATTTCTGGCCCTGTTCCGAGCTCCATCCATTATTTCTTGGCGTGACATCGGTTGATCAGAAACCTCTGAAGCTGCCTCAACACCGGCAAGTTCTGCATTCTTGAAAAAAGAATAAAGTGAAATCGTTTCTTTGACGGCCTCAATCTTGGTTGGATTAGTGGAGCCGATAACAATTTTCATAAAATTAAGGCTAAGGAACTTCTTTAAATAAATTTCTGTGATGAAGAAAGGAAATAAAA
>JAUSJN010000049.1 GCA_030647325.1 Nanobdellota archaeon
GCAGTTGTTTTGCATCTTCAACCTTAAACCAGCTGAGCTTTCCTTGGTCTCGGCCAGGGATCGATCGATAGCCTACGCCGGGTAGTTTTTCGTTAGCCGGTAATGCTGGCGCGATGCTCAATTGAAGATTTATTTCTCCTCGATAATCCACTATGCTGATCATAGACTCAAACTGGCTTAAGAAATATCTCTCGCTAAGTGCTTCCTGTTCGGCATCATTTCCGGTGATATCAAATTCTCTTGCCACTCTTTTGCCTTGCTCATCCATGATCATCCATTCTCCAAGAATGATCCTCTCTTCTAATTTTGTGGCATATAAAGCATGGTCGATGGCGACAGACTTATTTGGACTTCGTACTAACATAAATTCTTTTGTATGATCAAAGGTGATTGGTTTTTCAAAGACAGTAGCTTGGCCGTACTGGTGTCCGCCGTAATATATTGAATGGTCTTTGATTCCAATTGAATTTTCAAATACATTTCCGTAAAGGCAGGAGAGTGAGTCTGCGCTTCTTTTAACTCCCATATTTCCGTAGATAAATCGATCGTCTTTTTTGGGAGCACCTAACGATAGATAAGGGAAAATCCTATTATAATCTCCTACTACAGCCGCGAAGATCTGCGCTTCCTTCAGGTCGGCGCCTTTCCATTCTTCAATCACTCTTTTATGATCCTGCCCAACTAACTTGATTGTTTCTATATCTTGCCTTTCTAAAGGATGAATGGGAGAAGCGACAATTAGATCTAAACTTTCCACTACATCTCTGGTCAGTAATTTCATATAATTTTAAGTGAAGTGTTCTTTATAAAAATAATGGAACAGCTCTCAATTCCAGAAATTCTTTTTCTTCCTGACGAACATGAAACCGATATACATCCATACTGCGGTCATAAAGAAACCATAGATAAGCAGATAGGTTATGAGAGAAAGAAGCGTCCTTCCATGATTAGTTATTCTTTCCTTGATCAGCTTGTAGGAATAGATCATGACAAAGAAACTGAAGGCCATCAAAGTAAAAGCTACAAATAACCTGGAAAAGGGCAAGGCCAGCAGGTTAGGATTGATGCTGAAATGCTTCAGCAGGGTAAGAAGATCGAAGTTGATGTCTTTCAGATAGAAGAAGGTGAAGTATGCTTTTTTGGTGATGGCCTGCAGAAAGGTTCCGACTAGTACGATAGCTAATATTCCTGATAATATGATGGTGGGCATACGAAGGTAGCCGAAGTCGCCATATTTCTTGTTGAAGATCATCTCTTTATAGCGGATGGTATTGTCAGTGGCTCCTTTATACCAGCGGACGCGCTGGCGGAACAATGCTTTCCAGCTGCTCGGCGCGATAGTTTCGACAATGACGTCAAAAGTGTGAAGGATACGGTATTGATGCTTCTGCAGGCGCACTGCGATCTCCAGGTCTTCGGTGATGGTCTGCTCGTCAAAGCCGCCGATCTTCCTGATGACCTCGGTGCGGTAGACACTGAACGGACCGGGGGTGACGTGCAGGCAGTTGAGCTTGGCGTTGAGGAAGCGGTGGAACATATTGATGATATATTCATACCACTGCACTTTCTCCAATACGCTTTTTGGATTCTTGACTTTGATCATCGGGCATACCGCAGCGATGTTTTCGTCTTCAAACAACGGGAGCATCACCTGCAGCGCATTTGAAGATACAAAAGAATCTGCATCCAGGCAGGCGAAGAATTCTCCCTTGGCGACAGCTAAGCCGTTGTTCATGGCTTTGCCCTTGCTTGGAACTTCCTGAGTCACGATCGTTATTTTTTGTGAAGGATGCCGGGCGATGAATTGTTCTACTATTTCTGTGGTCCTATCAGTACAGGCATTAGGGACCACGATGATCTCTATCTTATCCTTAGGGTAGTCAAGATCTACTAAGGATTGCAGAGTGGCTTCTATGGATCTCTGTTCATTATGGGCGGGTACAATCACGCTGAAAAGAGGAAATTTTCCAGTGATCTTTACTTCCTTCTTTTTTTCTTCGGGTGAAAATAATACCAGCAGCCAAAAGATGGAAAGAAACAGGAGTAAAAAATAGGTTACAAACAACACTACGTCAAGGAAGGTAAATATCATTTTTTTTCCTCTTCAAAGGACCACACTTCTGCATTCTCGGCAGAATAGAGCAATTTAAATCTTTCGTTCTGCAGGAGAAACAAGAACTCTTGTTCCTGCGGCAAGCTTTGTTTCATCTCTTCTGAAACATAGATGATGGAAACTTTATTTTTTTCCAAGAGCGGGAATAACTGGTCAATGTAAAATGCAGTGAAGATATCTTGGGATAATTGATAGTTGTCCCGGTAATCAAGATGGAGAGCAAAGACTGGTTTTCGTTTGGCGAAATGACTGATGTAATAGCTGTTTTCTGGTGCGGATAACACTACCGCTTCTTGGTCCGTATTCTGCCGTATCCATTCCAATGCGTCTTGGTCGATTGCCGTAGGCTGGTATTCTGAGAGACGGCCCAGGTAGGCAACCGCAGAAAAGGAGATGCCTAACAAAAGCAATAGCAATACTGCGTTGCGGAGAAATGAAAGCTTCCAGTTTTGTTCCAGCAGGGTGGCAAAACCAACTGCAGCCAGGATTACGATAAAGAGGGAGAAGAAGAAGGTGGTATGGGTATTGAAAAAGTATGCAGCGGTTAAAACAGTTAATGGCGGAAGCAGGAGAAGAATATTTTTTTTCTGCCAACTGGCGATAAAACCGACAACTGCCAACAAAATAGCAAAAACGCCCACACCGCTGAAACTTCCTAGATCTGAGATGAGGTCGGCAGCTTTATCCTGCACCGTGAATGACCCCAGGAAAAATGGAGCTTTCAATAACAGAGTATTTAATGCCATCATCGCCGCTATGCTGATGAGGAGAAGATGTTGGAAGCGCTCTTTGCTTTTCTTGACCAAGAAAAAATACCCGGCTAAACTTCCCAGTAACAGAAGACCGCTAAAGGTATCGTTCCATGAAGCGAGGAGAAAGGGGAGCAAGGCAAGATATCTCTTTGTTGTTTCCAGAAGCAGAAGATTCACTCCCAAGAGCACCAGCAGCAGGAATAAAGAATACGAAGATAAAGTTACGGAAGTAAAAATATAAGTGGGAGTAAGGATATAAAATAAAACTATAAAAAATAATTTTTCTTCGGAAATATCTATCTTTCGCGCCAGAGGGTACACTAACAGGATGATTCCCAGCGAAAGAAGGGGTGGAACGAGATAGGCAAGGGAGTCAGGAATAATCCTAAAGAGAAGAGTTAAAGGGTGGTAGGGAAGCTCTTGCTGCGCGGAAGAGAGGTAATAATAGCTTTCGCCCCCCATCAAAAGCGGCTTTTCCTGGCGGTAATTTGAAGCCAGGGGAACGGCAAAAAGAATCACCAGCAGCATGCAGAGATATATCTTCTGGTAGCGGAGCAGGTGATCGAAGTAGGAATTCTTTTTTAGAGGATTTTTGTTGTTCATCTTATGTCGGCCCTAATTTGCATTTCAGTTTAAAGATAGTAGTCTCGTTCTGATAGACAGTTTCAAAACACCTTCTGGTGATGTATGACATCTCTCTTTTTAGCTGATATTTTTCTTTGGCGGAAGGAGTGAGGATGAAATATTCAATATTATATCTGCTGGCTATTTCCATGGCTTCTGTTTGGAATCTGGTAGTGTATAAAGAGGTAAGGCTCTGGAAGCGGGTCTCTACATCATCCACTAACATGAAACGGTCATCAATGAGGTTTTTTCTTTTCCCATAATAGGTTACCAGGTGCCCTTCATCTAAGGTTGCCAGCACGGTTGTGGAAGGCGGCGTATTTTCGTTGATCCAGATAAAAGCTTCAACTTCTTCGGTAGAAGGCGTGTCCTGCAGCAGCGCGGTGTTGATGGCTGGCAATACTGTCGATAAAAGCAAGATGAATAAAGTGACGGGAAGAAGATATTTCTGGAAATGCGAAATCTTAGTCTTTTGGAAATAGCGCTCGATATCCTGATAGAAAGCAGCGAAGAGGATAGCCAGGACTACGCTGAAAAATGCCAATGACTGCCGGAAGCGGATCAGTCTTAGCCAGGTCAGTAAGCTGGTAGCGATGACTAAGCTGATGAGCAGAAATGATTCTTGGCTCTTGAGGTGGAACAATGAACGATAGACCACCACCGCACCGGCCAGGAAGGGGATGATGCTGACTAAAACTAACGCCACACCCAGAGAGAATTTAGGGAAATATTGGGCGATGATATTGGAAGGGATGTTCTGCCAGACAAAGGAGATCCCTTCCTGCAACAGGGATTTTTTGAAGAATAAAAATTGCACCCATACATAGAGAAAAACTGAGAAGAGCATCACTTCCACCTCTTCACGGTGGATCTTTTTTCCTTCCAGCAAAGAGAGTAGCGTGTAGATGCCCAAACCGATCAGCATGATGGCCGCTAAAGGGCTGGTCAGGCAGAGGATAAAAAATATTGTCGCATAGATGTAGATGTACTTCATCAGCTTTGGATCGTTTTTCTTTGCACCTTCTTCTATATTGAGATAGAGATATATGGAGATGAAGATGAGCGGCAGGAAGAGAGTGTTGACCACAAATCCGTTGGTGAAATAAAGGATAGGCAGGAATCCGGCGATGAAGGCAGCGATGAATGAACCGGTCTCATGCTCAGTTATTTTTTTACTGATGAGATAAGTTATAGGCACGAGAAGCGCAGTAAGCAGGTTGGGGAGAATCTTCGCTACTAAAGTCACAGGAAGAAAAAGGCTGAATAATGCCGCAAGGTAATGAAACAAAGGTAAGAAGGCGAGCTCCCTTCCTCCATAGGAAAGGGGATCTTGATAAAAAGGAAGGCCAGTCTCCAAGATGTGTTCTACCTGGCGGAGATGGAAATAAGATTCATAGGTGAATTCGGGAACCATGAAGGCGAGAATTAAACGTATCAGTAAGACTCCTACAAAGATGCCTCCCACTACCAAAATAGGCTTTTTCATGAATAGGGAAGAGTAGGAATGCGGGTTTTATAAAGTATTTGGGCAGGGGGATGATTTTTCTCAGAAATGTTTATATCTCTATTCTTTTCGCAAAGGCATATGACCAAAATTTCTACCGGAACTGAATTTTTGGATATACTGCTGGAAGGGGGCTACGATCCAGATATTGTCACGACCTTATTTGGGCCGTCTGGCGCAGGAAAGACCAATTTCTGCCTGCTGGCAGCGGTACGCATCGCTGAGGCCGGAAAAAAAGTTCTCTTCATCGATACGGAAGGCGGTATCGCGGTCGAACGGATAAAACAGATAAGTGTTGATTATGAAGGCGTATTGGGCAATATTATTTTTTTTAATCCGGTAACTTTTGTTGAACAGAATGATATCTTTGAAAAAGTGAAGAGCATGACCACAGATCAGGTAGGCATGATCGTGGTCGATTCTATCTCTATGTTATATCGCCTGGAATTAGGGCGGAGTGAAGAAGTATATGAAGTGAATTCTGCGTTAGGAAGGCAGATCGCCTACTTGGTGGAGATCGCGCGAAGGAAAAAAATCCCGGTGCTGATAACTAATCAAGTCTATGCAGATTTTGATCATCGCGATGAGGTCAAGATGGTAGGCGGCGATCTGTTGAAGTATGGCTCGAAATGTTTGCTGGAATTAAAACGAGGAGAAGATTTCAGGGAGATCATTTTACGAAAGCATCGGTCTCTTCCGGAAGGAAGGAGAGTGAAGTTTAGGATAGTGGAAAAGGGGATGGAGGAAATATGAATACAGTTGTTCGGAAAATTTTATAAACCAGATTTGACTTAATCTAAATATGACCTTAGACGAAACAGTTTCTCATGATATATCCTGCTTATATGCAGCAAAAGATTTTTCACAGTATTTAATCCTCAAGCAGCCTGAAGCTCCTAAAGGAGCTGCGGCGATGGAAAAGATCCAGGAAATATTAGCAACTGAGAGTAAAGTGGTGCTTGATACCTATTTAGCAGCAGTAGGTGATTTAGACCAAGAAAGCGGTTCGGAAGATGAAACTTTTCTTGAATCAATTCCAGACACATATCAAATTATCAAGTCTAAAGTGGAAGAGGCATATCAGGCACTTCTATCATCGGGCTCAGCAGATGATTCTGATAAAGAGATCTATCAACAATTCCTTATTAATTTTAAAGAAAAGGACGTTCCGATGATCTTATATGGTTGCAGTGGAAAAGATAGCCAGGTTGATACTTTTACACTTAGTGCACAGGTACGGGAGGAGGCAGCATATGCGAAGTATCTTGCCTCGGCAGACATAAACACTGCAGAAGGACATGCGGCATGGCAGATCGCTTATTATGGCGGATTATATTTACGAAATGCTACCCGGGACGATAAGGAAGGTAAAATCGCCGTAAGTCAAACGGATCTGGAAAGACATCTTGACATCGCGGTTGCGGACGGCTTACAATGTGTACGCGAATCAGCGTTGATCGAGAATTCAGCAGAGTTACAAACAAAGGCAAAAGAATGGCTCTTTACAGAGATCAATGACCGATTATCCCGAGGATTAGAATTCAATCTTCTGGATAGCGTTTCTGTCCGGAAAGGAGAAGATGGATTGATCTACCTAAAAGATGATGAAAGAGAGCCTTATACCGTAGAGTAAGATTACCTCAACTTCTTGAAAACATTTATAAATAAAGCTTGAAACTAAAAGTAGTAAAGCCGACGTCCATCTCTGAGTTGATGGACATAGCTGCGTGAGGCAACAGAAATCGCAGTTTTTGAAGTAATACTTCCAAAACCGCTATTTCTGAGCATGCCTGCGTCATACAACAGAAATCGCAGTCTTGAGAAGTGCTATTTCTCTTTGACTACGGTTTTTTGAAGGTTGTGGGGTATACATAATGATCCAAGATAAAACAGCATTTTTGGAATATCCATTGCTGCAGATGGGAGATAGCTTTGATCAGGTTCGGATGGATTTTTATCTGGACCGGGCCAGGACCCAGATTGAGATTGCCATGTTTGATGGTGGACAGGAAGTAGGAAAATATCAAGCGCATGTTCCTCAGGAACGTCTCTATGAACAATATGCGATCGAATTACTGTTTGCAGAACAACATCGTGGCAGAGGAGTAAAATACGAAATACAAATTCATGGTGAATTCCCACAAGGACCATTAAATTAAAGGAGAGAAACAAAATGACAGAACAACAAGAAACATTATTATTGGATTCCAACGAGTACTTGAAGTCAGGCATCCACATCGGGACCAAGTTCAAGAACAAGTACATGGCTAATTTTATCTACAAGACCAGGCCGGACGGATTAAGCGTCCTTAACCTGAAAGAGATCGACCGGCGCTTGCGCTTGGCAGTGAACTTATTGTCAAAGTACGAACCAAAGGATATCTTAGTGGTAAGCAGACGAGAAAACGGCTGGAAGGGATTGAAAAAATTGCACCAGCTTACCGGCATCAGGGTGATCACGGGCAGATATCCTCCGGGAATCCTGACTAACACTAATCTAGAAACATTCTGGGAACCGAAGGTCATCGTGGTCTGCGATCCTTGGACTGATAAGAATACAGTTCAGGATGCGGCCAAGAAGGGAATACCAGTGATCGGGCTTTGCGATACCAACAACCAGGCTAATGACATTGATCTAGTTGTTCCTTGCAACAATAAGGGAAAGAAATCTGTCGGTCTCGTATTCTACGTGGTTGCGAGAGAATACATGAAAGTCAAAGGAATGCTCCGCGGCGATGAAGAGATGGCCGCTAAGATGGAAGATTTCATCGAGGAGTAAATTTTTTTTATTTTTATCATGATTATTGACACTACATCTTCTTGGACAGAGTTGGACAGCCATGTACACGAATTGAAAGATTCTTTTCCTTACTGGCAAATCTGGAAAGATATTGAGCGTAAGCCGATAAATACTTTTTCGATTGCTTATTTAGTGGGTCATGGCTTGAGCTTAGTAGAAGATCATACTTTTTCTACTCTTACAGGAGCAGTCATGACGCGAGGGGATGGTAAAGCGAAACTATGGCTAAGGCGCGATCTAGCTCCTTACAAGCGTGACGTGACTCTTTTTCATGAATTAGCCCATGTTCATCATCCGATCTATCTGAGTAGATCCAATGGGCGCTTTTCCGCTTCCGCTGAGGAAGAAAATGCGAGAGAAGCGATAACCGAATGGCTGGGAAGAAAAGCACGAGCTGATCCAGGATTGTTGAGGCTCGCAGTTCTTTCTTTTGGTCTGGATGCTTATATCTATGATAAATCCAGTTACCGGGCCTTTCAATGGATAAAAGGCCAGCAATGCTTTTCTTTCATGGATAAGGAATATCAAGATACCTGGATGGATTAAATCTGCTCTTCCATAACCGCAGCCGAAGGCGAGGATTCGGAATCTAATAGGATTCCGTTACCGCAGGCTTTTACCGAGGATTTGGAATCCTGTCTTAGGATTCCATAACCTTTAAAAATAATTTTTCTTCTTTTCACTGAGCAATGAAGAAGGTCGTAGTTATTGGCGGAGGTACCGGTAATTTTACCGTTCTTAACGGCTTAAAGAAGTATAATATTGATCTCAGCGCGATCGTCTCTATGGCCGATGACGGCGGCAGCACGGGAATCCTGCGGGATGAGTTAGGTGTTCTCCCTCCCGGCGATGTACGGCAATGTCTCGTCGCCTTGTCTGATTCCAGCCGACTGATGCGCAGCCTGATGAATTATCGCTTTGAGAATGGCAGTCTGCAGGGGCATAATTTTGGTAATTTACTTCTTTCAGCATTGGAAAAAGTCACGGGAAGTTTTGAGAAAGCGGTGGAAGAAGTAGGAAAGATCCTGTCTATAAAAGGGAAGGTCATCCCAGTCACCACCCATGAGGTCAGATTGCAGATGATCCTCAATAATGGAAAGGTATTACAGGGAGAGAAAGAAGTGTATCTTTCAACTGAGATCCATAAAGGATACAAAAGCATTTATCTGGAACCTTTTCCCCAGGCTAATCCCCATGCCATCAGCGAAATTCTTAATGCTGATCTAGTAGTATTTGGGCCAGGAGGATTGTATACCAGTCTAATCCCTAATCTGCTGGTGGAAGGAGTGGGAAAAGCATTACGCGAGACCAAGGCTAAAAAAGTATTTATCGTCAACCTGATGAATAAAAAAGGCCAGACGCCCAGATTTACAGTCAAGGATCATCTCAATGAATTAAAGAGGTATATCGGTAAAGATGTTTTTGATCATATCATCGTCAATAACAGCGAACCTCCTAAAGAATTGATCGATGATTATGCTGAAGAGGGAGAGATGGTAAAGAATGACCTGGAGAGCGATCCCCGGATCGTAGAAGCATCTTTATTGAGCAACGACTTGAAAGAAGTACAAAAAGGGGACGCCTTGAAACGAAATTTGATCCGGCACGATTCACAAAAATTAGCGAACGAGTTGATGAAAATTGTTGATAGTTTTTGATCTAGACGATACTTTGTACGATTGCAGCGGACAGGTGAAGTTTGAAACCAGATGGCAGGATGCAAGATGCATAACTCCTTTTCCAGGAGCGATAGATTTCCTCAGCTCTTATCCATCGAAAAAAATATTGTTGAGCCGTGAGACTGACACTGGTCTGCAGAATGTAAAGATAGATTCCCTGGGCATCCGCGATTACTTTGTTGAGATCTATTTATGCCAGCGCGGTGAGGAGAAAAAAACTGTTCTTGAGAAAATTCAGCGGGAATATTCTTCTGAGGATATTTGGGTAGTCGGTGACAGGATCGATAGTGAGATCCAGTACGGCAATGAATTAGGATTGAAAACGGTGCGCTTGAGTTGTGGTAAGTATAAAGACATGATGCCGCAGCATAAACTTCAGGAAGCGCATCATACCATCACAGAATTTTTACAGCTGTACAAGGTGCTGCCTACATGAAAGCAGTGATACTGGCCGCTGGAAAAGGAGTTCGCATGCTGCCTCTGACCTTAGATAGACCAAAACCATTGATAGAAATAAATGGAAAAACTTTCCTGATGCATCTGCTGGAAAGGCTGCATACTGCCGGATTTGAAGATAAGGATATCGCTATCGTGGTAGGTTACAAAGGGGAGAAAATTGAAGAATTTTTGGACGAACATAATCTAGCTATAACCGTGATAGCGCAGCAAGCGTTGCTCGGGACCGGAGATGCTGTTTATCATGCCCGGGAATTTGTGGATGAAGAGGATTTCATCGTGGTAGGCGGAGATAATCTTTTTTCTGCAGATGATCTGTTACGTATTCAACAGGATGATGAATATTGTTATGTCTCTGGATGGAAAGTGGAAGATCCTTCCCGCTATGGGGTTTTGCTTTGCCAAGGAGATGTTTTGGTGGAGATAGTAGAAAAACCAAAGGAATTTGTGGGGAATCTGATCAATGCCGGCTTGTATAAATTCACTCCTGATATCTTTGAAGCATTGGAACAGATTGATATCTCTGAACGAGGAGAATTAGAGCTGACCGATGCGATCTCCTTGCTTGCAGAAAGCAGAAAAGTCAAGGTTATGATGCTGCAGGATTACTGGCTGGATCTGGGAAAGAAAGATGATGTCAAGAAAGTAGAAGAGTTTTTGAAGAAGCTGGAGTGAAAATATTTGGAAGAAAGACCGAAAGTAGGTGTTGGCGTCATTCTGGTTAAGAATAATAAAGTACTTCTTTTGAAGAGGAAGAATGCGCATGGTGAGGGAACGTGGAGTTTTCCAGGCGGCCATTTAGAATTAAATGAAGAATTTGAAGATTGTGTTACAAGAGAAGTAGAAGAAGAAACAGGAATTACTGTAAGCAACATACGTTTTGCCGGTCTTACTAATGATATTTTTGAAAAAGAAAACAAACATTACCTCACTATATTTATGGTTTGTGATTGGAAATCAGGAGAAGTACAGATAAAAGAACCAGAAAAGTGTACCAAAATCGGTTGGCATAGATGGGGGGAACTTCCTCAACCTCTTTTTCTGCCGATAACAAATTTTCTTAAGCAAGGCTATCATCCTTTTAGGAAAGTTTAAAATCCTTAGTGATTTGTCATTTAAAAAATGAAATCTCTTGAAAAAAGACTGGGAGCAATTGAACAGAGGAACAAGAAAGTTGAATTAGATAAGGCTTGGGAAATGAGCTGGCTAAGAAAGATTCTTATTGCTGTTTTAACCTATATCACGGTAGTGTTATTTTTCCTTGTCGCCCAATTACCAAAACCATTCATCAATTCTATTGTTCCAACAACGGGCTTTGTTCTCTCCACCTTATCGCTGCCTTTTTTCAAAAAATTATGGACCAAATACAAAACTAAATGATTATTTTGACATATGACCTCTAAATCTCTCTGGGAAATACTTGTACCAAGCCATTCTAATGAAGGGATCGAATATCAGCTCGAGTATCATAAGGAATGGGATGAGAAAGTCCGCGATATCAGCGGCGGCCTGACTATTCTTAGGACGGCCAAGGGAGAATGGTCAAATGAGGAAGGGCGGCTCTTTTTTGATAAGATGATCCCGGTCCGAATCTATTGTTCAGAACCAGATATTGACAGGATCATAGAATTGACTTTTTCACATTACCATCAGGAAGCGGTTTTGGCTTATCAGGTCAGCACGAACGTTAAATTGGTGCATAGAAAAGCTCAGGATCTAAAATAATCCTACCTAAAACTATATAAACTAAACTTCTTTAATTCCTTCTAAAAAGAGATGGTAAAGTTCAAAGTAAAAGATATGGACATCGCTTCCGGAGGCACTCTGGTAGCTATTTTAAATGAGAAAGATGCAAAGAAATTAGATTTACATTCTGCTGACCGTATCTTAGTCAAGCACAACAGCAAAAACGTCACCTGCATCCTGGATATTTCTGAAAGCAGTAAAGCGGTTCCGGAAGGAAGTGTCGGCTTGTTTGAGGAAGTGCTGGATCGATTACATGTCAAGCACAAGGATCTGGTCGACATAAGATTCACCGGAAAACCGGAGTCAGTCAAGCATATCCGTGACAAATTACTGGGAAAGGAGCTCAATTATACTGAATTGTATCACATCACCGATGACATCACCCATGATAGATTGACGGATATCGAGAAAACATACTTTGTAGCTGCTTCTTTTACACATGGGTTGAGTATCCAGGAAGTCATCAGTCTGACCAAAGCGATGGTGCAGACGGGAAAGACGCTCAAGTTTCCGGGAGTTACTCTGGACAAGCATTGCATCGGCGGTGTCCCGGGGAATAGGACTACCATGATAGTTGTTCCTATCGTCGCTGCGGCAGGGTATACTATCCCTAAGACCAGTTCACGGGCGATCACCTCTCCGGCGGGCACGGCAGACACCATGGAATGCTTAGCTAAAGTAGAGATGTCAGAGGCGAAGATCAAGCAAGTTGTAAGAAAAACCCGGGCTTGTATCGTGCACGGCGGCTCTATCAATCTCGCGCCGGCTGATGACAAGATCATAGAAGTAGAGCATCCTTTGTCTATCGATGCGGAAGGGCAGTTGTTGGCGTCGGTGATGGCCAAGAAGCATTCGGTCAGCGCTAATCATGTCCTTATCGACATCCCCATGGGAAAAAGCGTGAAAGCGCGAAACATGAAAGAAGCAAATCATCTCAAGAAGATGTTTGAACTGATCGGAAAAAAATTACATATGAATGTACAAGTGGTGATCACAGACGGCTCGCATCCCATCGGCAACGGTATAGGTCCTTTATTGGAAGCAGAGGATGTCATGGCGGTATTGCGCAATGATCCTTTAGCTCCGCGAGACCTAAAAGAGAAATCATTG
This sequence comes from Nanobdellota archaeon, assembly GCA_030647325.1. GTDB lineage: Archaea > Nanobdellota > Nanobdellia > Woesearchaeales > GW2011-AR9 > JACPIL01. The sequence goes on from JAUSJN010000049.1 coordinate 12,785, forward strand.
ATGCTGGCAGGACAATTGCTGGAACTAGTCTGTGAATGCAAAAAAGGCGATGGTCTGAAGAAAGCGACAGAAATCTTGGAAAGTGGTAAAGCTCTGGAAAAGATGCATGATATCATCAATGCCCAAGGTAAGGAGAAAAAGCCTGAGTTAGGACAACATCGTTATCCGGTGCATAGCAGCAAGTCAGGAAAGATTATTGAGATCGATAATGATATCATCGCGAAAGTGGCAAGGATCGCCGGCGCTCCTACTGATAAAGGAGCAGGGTTATATTTGACCAAGAAGATCCATGATCCGGTCAAAAAAGGAGATCTGTTGTATACGATCTATGCCATGAGTGAATTTAAATTAAATCTGGCCAAAGACTTTTTACATAAAAATAATGGATATATGGTGAGATAGATGGCCCATCCTAGAAAACATCAACTTAACGATCAATTGGATGTAGTTGATATCATTAAGACTGAGATACATAAAGTAGAGCAAACCCTAAAGAAAGTAGATGAGTTCTATCAAAAGGATCTGCGCAAACTGGATAGGTTGTCTGACACTATCGCCCGAGTCGGAGGCAGCTGGGCGTTCATCTTCGGCTTCTTTCTGTTTTTAGCAGTATGGGTTATCCTGAATACCTTACTTTTAATGGACAGTTCTTTTGATCCTTATCCTTTCATCTTGTTAAACTTGTTCATGTCGGCACTGGCATCGATCCAGGGGCCGATCATCTTGATGAGCACCAATAGGGCCTCACGGCGCGATCAGGCGCGTTTAGAAATTGATCTGGAAAAAGATCTGCGTGACCTGCACATCGATCAGAGTTCTCATGTAATTTTGCTCGAGCTTCACAGGGATGTAAATGCCATTAAAAAGAAGTTAGGATTGAAATAAAAATCAGGAAAGAAATAACTTCTATCTCTATTTTTGAGCAAATATAAACTTATATACTTTGCAGTTTTCTTTTTATCAGTCATGGTTGGGGAAAAAGAGGCTGAACGATGTTTAGTAGTCCCGCGGAAGGCGCTGTTCGGAAATAATGATGAGCATGCATTTAGCGGATTTCGCAGAAAAGATGAATGGGATGTTGATTTAGAAGAAGTTCTGGGAAAACATTATTCTTTCGCTCCCAGAAAGACCGCAAATAGAGAAGACGATGTGGAATACAAGGAAGAATTCAAACAAATCATTCCAGGCGTAGTCTTTTTGTATCAGGACAAGATTTTTTCGTATGCCCGGCTGACCGGTTCTTCGGAAGAACGCTTAGTGGGAAGAAATGATATTCTCATCGCCGGGCACATAAACCCAGTTGATTATATGCCTACCTTTAAGGAAACCTTCTGGAAAGCGCTTCATCGCGAATTTGAAGAAGAGATCAATTATCGAGATGGTTATTCACTAGATCATGTCGGCTATGTCAATTGTGATGTGAATCTGGTCGATAAAGTACACTTTGGACTGGTGTATATCATAAATGGCCGCTCTCCAGATATTTCAGTGCGGGAAACTGATGCTTTGGATGGAAGCCTCAAAAGTTGTGAAGAGATCGAAAGATTGAATCCTCCTCTAAAAGAATGGCAAAAGTTTGTCTATGAGGATTTTCTGAAAGGGTATTTGAGAAGATAAAGTATTATTTCATCCCACTGCTGCCAAATCCTTTTTCTCCTCGGATGCTGTCATCTAATTCTTTCACTTCCAGAATCTCTTTCTGTTCTACTTGCTGGATGAGCATCTGGGCGATGCGCATCCCTTTCTCGATGGTGAACTGTTGATTAGTGAGATTATGTAAAATTACTTTCAATTCTCCGCGATAATTGGAATCAATCACTCCGCCCATACATTTAATGCCGTGATTGGCAGCCATACCCGATCTGTCCCAAATCAAGCCGACATTTCCTTGAGGGATGGCCATGGCGATGCCGGTAGAAATTAGTTCACGTTGATTTGGCTGGAGAACTTTGTTTTCGTTGGAATATAGATCCATGGCCGCATCCCCGGGTCGGAGATATTTAGGCATGGTTGCATCAGGATGAAGTTTTTTGATTTTAAGGACCATTTTAATCAAATCCTTTGAATTTTCCGTGTGCTATATAATAAGAGCCAGCTAAAAATTGAACCCCAAACACAAATTCAGATCCAATAGGGGGAACCCAAATACTATTATGAAGTATGAGGAATGCTCCTAAGAAAAAAACTGCATAAGACATGAAACTCCTAAATTTCTCTTTTCCGTCTTTTTTTTTAGGTTTCATTCTAACTTCTATCAATGAATGCAAATATTGTGGCTAACCCAATAACAACTAAAGAGAGTATATTTTCTCCATTTAGTTTAAACCAAAAAGCAAGTATTAAGGCAACTAATCCAATGATATAAACATTCCAACCTCTTGGAACTCCAAAAAAACCTTGTCCGCGACCAAAAAACCCCATAGAAATGAATTGATTAACTAATTTATAAAATTACTGTAAAATAATTCACATCTTCCTGCAAAAAGCCATAAATCCGGTATGTCCGAGCATCTGGAATTCCGGACGCATGATCTGCTCGTTGATAGCCCATTTTCGCTCCAGCAATTCTACCGTCTCTAGCATCTTCAAAGATGTTCCTTTGAGTGAAGCAAGAAATCTCTGCATCTGGGTCAGATTAGGAAGATAGATGACTAAAAATCCTCCTTCCTTCAATGATTTTTCTGCATGTTTGACTACCTGCCATGGTTCAGGAAGATCAAGAGTGATCAGATCCAGTTCTTTTTCTTTGATACCTTGGTAGATATCATCTTTCTTCAGGGTTACATTATTCAATCCGGATAGATCGATGTTCTTTTGCACCACTTTGTGGTGTTCAGGATGAATCTCGTAGACAGTCACTTTCTTACAGATATTGGCAAGAGACAGGCATAATGAACCGGAACCGCCGCCGGCATCAAGCACTTCCGAATCTTTATTGATCCCGGTCTTGGCCATGATCCAGCCGATGTCTTTCTGCAGCATGATCTGCGGTCCGCGCTGGAATTGCTCCCAAAGATCCGGGAAGGTCGCATCTATGAGCAAGAAATCTTTACCGGTACTGGATTTGATCTTGGTCTTCTTTCCTTTGAGCTCTTTGCTGCTGATGATGCCAAAAGAAGTGTGATAGTCTTCTGATACGTCTTTTACCAGATATTTTTTTCCAGAGTTTAGTTCGATAAGGATTTTTGATGTGCGCATGGAAGTATTTAAAACAACTTTCTTTAAAAATATTCTTATTTAGTCCTAAAATCAGGGAAGAAACTGCGGATGTACTCTGCTTTACGAAAATGAAAGTGAGCCCACCAATCTATTTGGGACTCTGTAAACATGGTCTCTAATATTACTGTTTCGTAAGCATGAAGCCATTCGTGGACAATAGTTATGTCTTCATCTTTTTTTTGTTTGATATCGGGATAAATGTAGACTCGCCATTTTTCGTAATGCCATATGCCCAAATATTCTCCGCCTTCAGTCATGTAATGATTGCGATCGTAGACCATATCAACTCCTTCGTTGATGAGATGGTCTATAGAATAATAATCAAAGCTTCGAAGGGGCGATTTTGGCATATTTCATTCAAGACATTAAAATATTTAAATTAGCCACTGATTCTCTATATACATGGCCTTTGATAATGAAAAGAAGACCTATCTGGCTAAAGCAGATAAAAGCAAGAAGGGCGGCATCGATGAAAAAGTAGTCTATTTGTTAGAGACCATAAACGCCTTACCAGAGTATTATACTACCTCTTCCTGTTCCGGTAGGGTATACCTCTGGAAGGGAACGGGCAAGAAGTCTGAAACACAATGGCTGAAGGTAAGCCATGACCTGATCGATGAGGATTTTTTTGAGACGGATGAGGCTGATCTGGTGTGGCTGCGATTGGAAGGGGTAATCTTACATATCGCCTGCCGGGACCTGCCAGCAGCACATCTTCTGCTGGATAAGGCGCGGAAATTCTACAAGAAAAGCTGCATCCTCAGTGCCAGCAATAAGATCATAGTAGAAATACGTGGCAGCGAGTTTATGGAGATGCCTTTGTATAAAGATGGGAAGCTGTTATTCTCAGGAGACTTTGCATGGTTGAAAGACCTGATCAATGCTAAATTAGAAAAAATGTGGAAAGATATGGGAACATTTAGGAAGATATTATGAGCATTATCTTCCCTTTATTTTTTTATATTCCTTTTTGAGCTGTTTTTCCCAATCTCCAGAGACATATTTTACTGCTTCACTGTTGTAGGGGCTAGCAGTATAATTTCCTTGGGCCTTGAAGATGATTTTTCTACCATCTTTAACTTCTACGTCATAAGATCCATTTCCCTGGGCTGAACTCTGGACATCAAATCTAATCTTTCCGTAATCGCTCTGATATTCCATGGATAAAAAACTAGATACCGGATTACCATCTTTTCTTAAAATTATCCCATTTCTATCGGTGACGATCAAGCATTGATCAACTAAATCATCTAATGCTTTTCCCGTTATTGTTTCTGCTTGTTTTTTGGCCATTTTACGTACCTCTGATCTAGAATTAAAAAATTAAAATAAAAAAAGAAGAGATCACTTCCTCTTCACCAGCAAGTAGGTCGCTGACAAGGCTGCGGCAAAGAACATCATGGCTACAAGAACTCCTAACAGTAATACATAGGAATCGCTCTGCCTAAAGTTTCCTTGGGAAGCAGTCTGGCTTTCCTGCATAGCTTTGTACTCATCTATTTTCTTCTGCAGTTCAGCTGCTAATTCCTTATCTGCATAGTATTCAGTTGAGCTTTTATCTTCCTGGGAAGATACTTCGTTATCGCATAGGACTTGCAGTTCTACTTCTTTGGAATCCATCAGGTCACTGTCTTCGCTGTACACAGCGACGTCCAAGGTGTATGTTCCCTGCTTAGCATCTTCAAGATTAAGAGCAAGATTTGCTTCGTAATCGTTATCAGAGCCGGAGTAATCATCCAGATCGATGTTTCCTTTCTGCAGGTTCATGTTAAGTTCGCCGTTTTTTACGGTGATCTTAGCGTCTTCCTGTTCATTTTCTCCGATGTTCTTGATCTTAACATTAAGAGAGGTCTGAGGGTTGGCAGAGCAGAATACTTGGCTGTCTTCCAATTCTGCTTCAAGGATGACAATATCGTCCTTCTCCCGGTCAACTTCTACGGTCAGAGTTTCTAGATCAGAAAAGTCTTCTCCGTCAGTGTCTTCACCGCTGACTTCTACTTCGATAGTGTAATCTTCTTCCTCAAGATCTTCATCTGAGAGATCGAATTCTAAGGTCTCGTCATTTTCTTTCCCTGCGGAAAGGTCGAATTCATCAGATTCTTCTTCTAAGTCATCTCCATCAACATCAAGGATTCTGACAGTAATAGTGATGTCTTTGATTTTCTCATCGTGATCGTTACTGACTTCAACTTTGATATCGTTTAAGTCGGAAACAGAAAGTTTACCACTAGTCTTTCCATTCACTTTGACGCTGGTGATGGTAAGAGCGCTTTCAGGAGCAACTTCTTCGACAGTTACGGTCCAGGTTTTAGTAAGAGGAGGATTTATTCCAGTGACGAAAACATTAACAGTATGGCTTCCAGTAACATTACTCATAAATGTATACGAAGAAGTGTGATTAACAGTGATGTTTTCTTCAGGAGTTCCGACTGGTGCTCCATCTACATACCACTGGTAAGTTAAATTACTCATATCATCATTTGTAACAGTCATGCTAAAAATTTGTTGTTGGGTAGTGTTTAGCGTAACTGATGTTCCGCTTGGTGTTGAACTGGTTATGCTCGGCACAGCCAATGCACCAGCGATGGTGATCAGTAAAGCTATTACCGCTATCAATCCGATGATTATTTTTTTTGTTGATTTCATTTTTTGTAACCTCGCGTTTGAATATTATTTATAGAAGGCTATTTGCCTTCTAAGAAGGATTTTGAATAGTTTTTCAAAATCCTCTAAGCTTTGAATAGGACGACTAACATCAGCACGATCATGGCCGCAGATACGGTGATGGCGATAAGCATCAGCGCAACTAAGTAGTCATTGGAAGTGTATGATGCTTTTTCTATGCTTTTGATGATATTTCCAGTCAGGCTTTCTGTATCCATATCTTCTGTCTCAGCAGGTTCTTTTTCTGGAGCGGCAGTTGTTGAAGGTTCTGATTGTTCTTCCTCTTCTTCTACAAGTTCTGGGCTTGCACATGATTTAAGTACCAATTGCGCTACTTTTACATCAGTAAGAGTGTTGTCGATATAGGTCTTAAAATCAAGGAAATAAGTCTTGACTTTGGTGTTTTCTAGAGGGATGACAAAGGTCTTCTGCCAGCTGTCATCATCTTCAGTATGCGCGTCGATGGCGATATTTTCAATTTTTTCATCGAGGCCAAGCTCTGTGTTTTGCAAGGTTACTTTTACCGTATCCTGGTCATCTGAACCAAAGTTATGAACCTCTACCTGCAAAGATGCTTCTTTGTCGCAGATGGTGGCAGTCTCAGGAACTAGTTTTGCTTGTAATATCCTTACATCATCGTCATCAAGCTGTATCTCTACCGTCAATTCTTTCTTGATTTCGTATTGTATGCCTTCGCTGTCTTCAGCGACGATGGTGAATTCCAAAGTATAGGTATCAGCTTCCACTTCTTCATTGATAGGGAGAGTTAAAGTGTATTTTCTTTCTTTTCCCGCTTCGATATTTTCAATAGGATGAGTGTCTTCAAATCCTTCGACAAGCAACGCTTCGTCATCAACGTCGAGGGTAAGTTCTATCTCTTCTAATTCGCCTTTGTCTTGGTAATCTTTATCAAAGAGATTCTGCAGGTCAAAGGTGAAAGTCATATCGGTGTACGGTTTTACTTCAGTCTCTAATTTGTAAGTATCATCATCAGAGGCAAATTCATCTTTCTGGGTCTTGCCTTCCGCATCTACATATTTCACTTCCAGTTCGGTAAGGTCGAGCATGGAGATTGTCTCTTGGAGCAGGTCTGTAGTATCAAGCAGAGTGCTGCCATCGTAGATGGCGATAGTCCCGATCTTTTCTTGTCCCGGTGAATTGTGGTGGGGAACTTCGATAGTAAGGGTCACAGTTTCACTGGTATTGGCAAGGATAAGTTTACTATTTGATTGGAAATCATATTTAGAAGGCAACCCTTCAGCTTTGATGGTCACAGTCATATCGGCGCCATTATTTACAATAGTAAAAGATTCAGTGGTAACTGCGATAAAATCGTCATCTTCATCAGCAAACTTGCTGTAGTCAGCAGTCAGCTTTACCGAACTTTCAGTAATGCTGGGAGCTGCAGAAGCAAAAAGAGGCAAGAATATCAATAGTCCAAGTAATACTATCAAAGTAGTACTCAATTTAGCTTTATTCATACGACAACGACTACTATTTTAGAGTAGTAGTATTTAAAGATTATGGTAATCTCAAAGAGATTTGAAGCATT
>JAUSJN010000052.1 GCA_030647325.1 Nanobdellota archaeon
GACCCTTTTCCAGCCTAAAGCCCAGCGATAGATTTAAAAATAACCCCCAGTTTTTGAAGGACGATATCGCATGTATGAAAAAAAAATGGTCAGTGTGGGTACCCTTAAGAAAGGGGACACTATCATCATCGATGAAGCTGCTTGCAAAATCACCGATACGGCAACTTCCCGCCCTGGAAAGCATGGGCACGCTAAAGTCAACCTGACCGCAGTAGGATTGTTAGACGGCAAGAAACGCCAGCTAGTCATGCCTGGGCATGACCGCGTAGAAGCGCCGATCATCGAAAAGAAATCAGCTCAGATTCTTTCCGTAACCGGAAACATGGCCAATGTCATGGACATGGACACCTATGAGACCTTCGACATGGAAATACCGGAAGAATTAAAAGAAGAAGTCAAAGAAGGGAAAGAAGTATTATATTGGACTATCATGGGCGCAAAAGTCATGAAACAAGTTAAAAATTAAGAGATACTATGGCTACAAAATTCGACGAAGCATTGAACCGCCTGATCAAAGGTATTTTTGTCTGCAGAAATTGCAAATCTAAAATTCGCGCTTCCAGCCTGAAAGTAAGCCAGGGCAAGATCAAATGCCGAAGCTGTTCTTCTGTCAAGCTTAGACCGAAAAGGAAGAAGTGAACCTGAATTTCTTTTTGAAATCATTTTTAGTCCAAACCCAAACATATAAAAAGCATTATTCTTTCTTTCTGATATGATAGATGTACTCTCCTTTATCCTTAAATTTAAATTCATTATTATCTTCTACCTGCTGGTCATAGCCTTCATCGCTTTCAACTGGAAAAGGATAGAGAAACAAGCAAAGATCATCTTTCTTTACCGCTCTAAGTTCGGCCTGAGATGGATGGATTATGTTTCAACAAAATTCCGCGAATGGATTGTCCTTTTCGGCTACATCGGCATGGGCGCTGGATTTGTGGGATTGGTTATTATTTCCTACGTCTTGATCAGCAATTTATACCAGCTCATAACCAAGCCAGCTGCCGTCTCTGGCGTTTCCTTAGTGCTTCCCGGCGTTAATGTGCCTGGCCTAGGAGTATTACCTTTCTGGTATTGGTTAATTGCTATTTTTTGTATCGCCGTTATCCATGAATTCTCTCACGGCATCGTGGCCCGAGCGCATAAGATCGATGTAAAAAACACTGGCATCGTTTTCTTTGGCCCTATTCTCGGTGCATTTGTCGAACCGGATGAAAAGAAATTACGCAAACAACAAGATATTGTGCAATATTCTGTCTTAGCCGCAGGATCATTTTCCAACATTGTCCTAGCAATTTTAGCCTTACTGTTATTGAACTTTGCTTTCATGCCCTTGCAGAAAATGATGGCGGAACCCGTTGGTGTAAGTTTCGATGCTTATACAAATAACACTTTTCCCGCCGCAGAAGCAGGAATCAAACCTGGCACTATCATTACTGGCATCAATGATCAGAAGACAGAAAACTTTCGGCAATTTAGTGAAGAACTGTCATCCTACCATCCAGGAGAATCAATCACTATTAATACCGCAGAAAAAGATTATCCCCTCAAACTAGCCGCAAATCCTGATAATCCTAAAAAGTCTTTTCTTGGTGTTTTTAATGTAAAAAATAAATTTAATATTAAAGAAAATTATCAGCATGGGATTGGAAAAATATTATATCATTTTTTAGAGTGGTTTACAGGAATGGGAAGTGGTCTCCCTGGTTTCTTAGGTTGGTTATGGCTCTTGAGCATGGGCATTGGTTTGTTCAACTTACTCCCTCTGCCTATTGTTGACGGCGGAAGGATGGCCCAAGTATTTTTGCATAAACTAAAAGGCCCGGAAAAAGGAGAACGATGGTATCACAAAGTCAGTCTATTCTTTTTGTTAGTGTTATTGTTGAATCTGTTTTATCCGTTATTAGTTAAGTTGTTGTAGACTTTCATAAGAACTATAAAGGAGAAACCTAAAAATACAGTATGAATAATGATGATTACACGCTTGAGGATTTTGTTAAGAATCCTATTAGAGACATCACCTTCAAATCTATCTACAAAGAAATACAAACAGACATAGATTTCTCATCTCTTTTTTCCGGACAAAAAAAGCTTCTCAAGACTAATTTAGCTGCCTTTGCTTCATTCGGATTATTTTCTCTTCCTCATGAACTTATTCACGCCGGTGCAAACTATCTTACTGGCGGAACCAATAAAGAAATAGTCATCAACACTTTATATGGAGGGCCACTCTGGGAAAAAATTATCCCCGGAGTAGAATCAAAAGTTTTATTTCCTCTATTAGGTGGCTATGTTAAGTTTGAAAATCCTTCTCTAGCAGGATCTCTCACTGCTACTGTTGCACCATACGCCCTTACTTCTCTAGGCATATATTTGATGAAAAAAGGAAAGGAAAAAGAAAGTATACTCCTTTGTGCAGGAGGCGCCGGTTTAGGTCTTGCACATCTAGGTGGTATCATCGGCGATTGGAGAATTGCCGGACAGAAGATGATAGAAGAGAGTGTAGAAGCGGTACAAGACGCCTTGGAAGTAAAAACATCTCCTGAATATGCTAATGCCGCAGCTTTTGCCATGTTTCTCGGCGGACTGTACATAGGAAGCAAGCTGTTGGCTGTCTCTTACAGGGCAAGCAAAGCGACTGTGAATTCTGTAAGAAAGCGTGTCGCGAAGGAATAAAAAATTTATGTCTATTGCATAATTAATATAAAGGATATTTCTAACTTAAAAATATGGCAACAGGATATCATCCCTTAAATGAATTAGTGGATATGATTGAAGAACCAAGCGCTTCTCTTTGCCGTAAAGTGTTAGCAGACAATTATGATCTATTTTCTAAAGCAATCGGATCTACCCATAATCATCAAGCTTGGGAAGGTGGATATCTAGATCACCTTACTGAAATAATGAACATAGCCGTTTTATTATACAAGCCTTTGAATGAGGCAAGACCTTTGCCTTTTTCTCTCTCTGATTCCCTTTTAGCACTTTATCTTCACGATCTGGAAAAGCCTTGGCGAATCCGTAAAAACGAAAAAGGAGAGTTTGAAAGTATTCCTCAACTTGCAGATAAAGAAAAGAGCGTTTTGTCTTTTGTAGAAAAAAAATTAGAAGAATATGGTTTTGTACTGACTGAAGAACAATGGAACAGCATTAAGTACGCCGAAGGAGAAAAAAGCTCTTATTCCAGTGATAGAAGAATCCAACTTCCATTAGCTGCTTTTGTGCATATGTGTGATACCTGGAGTGCGCGAGGCTGGTTTAATTATCCTGCAGAAGAAAATGATCCTTGGAAAGGTGCAGAAAGACAACTATCTTGGTGACTCTAACGTAAATATCTTTTTTCCTTTTCTAAAACGAGGAATAATTGTCTTATATTCTGAACGGGGATTTAATACTGAAACAGAAAAATGAAGGTGGGGATAAGTCATATATCCGGTTTCTCCAGAATGACCAATAAGAATTCCTTTCTCTACTGCTTCCCCTGGTCGAAATAAAATTCCTCTCTTTAAATGAACATAATGAGTAAATTCATCATTCTCATGGACAATCACAATCATATTGACTTTATCTGAAAAAGATTTATTCGCCCCTCCTTCCACAAATCGATCAACAACATCTACAACTTTGCCATCTAAAGCAGCATACAATGGCGTACCCAGCGGCATGGCGAAATCTAAAGCATATTCCAACCATGATTTTCCTTCATGAAATGGAGCAGGTTCTGGCTTTAATCCAAAATCTTCAAATGGCAACCGGTACACATTTTTAGAAAATGTCATCTCACTCCTGCTCAGCTAAATACTTCTCTGCTTCCATGGCAGCCTGACAGCCAGTGCCAGCTGCGGTAATCGCTTGCCTGTACCTTGTATCCTGCACATCGCCAGCGGCAAATATGCCGGGAATATTGGTCTTCATGAATCTGTCTGTAGTTAGATATCCAAGCTCATTCATGTTCAACATTCCTTTAAAGATAGAAGTATTAGGAACATGCCCAATCGCTAAAAAGACACCATCAGTCTTTAACTCAGAAACTTTCCCGTTTTTGGTATTCTTCAACTTTACACCAGTCACTTTCTTTCCGTCACCTAAAATCTCAATCACTTCGCTGTCCCATATCACTTTGCATTTAGGATTCTTGAAAAATCTGTCCTGCATGATCTTGGAAGCTCTGAACTCATCTTTTCGATGGATGACCGTAACCTTAGTAGCAAATTTAGTGAGAAAATTTGACTCTTCCATGGCTGAATCCCCACCGCCGATAACGACCACTTCTTTTCCCTTGAAGAAAGCTCCGTCACAGGTAGCGCAAGTAGTAACGCCTCGGCCTTTGTACTTCTCTTCGGAAGGAATTCCCAGCCAGCGTGCAGATGCGCCGGTAGAAACAATCAGCGTTTTAGTCTGAATCTTCTCTCCGCCCATCAAAATCAATTCAAACCCATTCTTTACTTTCTTACATTCAGTAGCGATATCAACTTTAAATCTGGTCCCAAAACGTTCAGCCTGCTTCTTGCACATCTCCACTAAAGCTGGGCCTTGCACTCCTTCGGGGAATCCTGGAAAGTTTTCTACATCTGTAGTCAACGTTAATTGTCCGCCATCTTCCGGACCAGAAATAATTAAAGGATTCAAATTAGCTCTGGCAGAGTAAATTGCTGCTGTACAGCCGGCGATTCCGGTTCCTAAGATGACAACTTTTTCCATCATAAATTAAGAAAAGAAGTGTTATTTAAAAGTTTGTAGTTGAATAGTCGTTATTTAACCAGATTCTCCAGGAGTATTTGCCTAACTACAGCGTTACGCACAATTAAATCAGCTTGTAAATTGGCAAAATTATTTACAGCAACCGCAATAGGGA
>JAUSJN010000068.1 GCA_030647325.1 Nanobdellota archaeon
AAGTATTTTAAAGCGATTACCTCAAAAAATTATACTTTTATTTTAGGGAGAAATAGACTATGAAACTACTACTGACCGCAAAACAACGAGGACCGGCTAACGTGCTGGCGCCGATAGCCAGAGAATTATTACAACGAGGACATGAGCTGACTATTTATGCCACAGGAAATGAAACTGAAGCGGCAGGATTTGCTGAATTGCAATATGAAAGGATTGACCCTAGTACTGATCAATATCCTTCCTTAGTCCACGGTTACGATGCGATCATCACCGGAATGTCCGGATACAGCAGCCCCGATATGCAATTTATCATGGCTGCAAATGCTCTAGGCATTCCTACTATCGCGACCCAGGATCAGAATAGCAACTATGTAGGAAGATTAGGAGCTAATTCCGTTGACTTGCCTACTATTCTTGCGGTCATGGACAGGGAGTGCATAGAGACTGCCAGAAAAGAATTTGGCGGAGAGATGGGGGATGAAGCTGCCAAAAGAGCGCGAGTGGTCGGCTGGGCGGCATTTGATAATTATGCAAAGATGAGAAAAGAATTCACCGCCCAAAAGCGCGAAGAATTTCTCCACCAACTTGGATTGAACGCTGAAGAACTGGTCTACTTCCATGCCACCCAGAACGCTCATCCTGAATCAGCGTACATGCAGCGCCTAAATATGTCTCCTGAAGAAAAAAGAAATATCTATGACTATGAATGTGCAGTGACCGCATCGGTGTTTGAGGCTGCTTCAGATCTGGGAAAAAAGCTGGTAGTCAAACCACATCCAGGAGAAGAATACCAAATTAATTTCACTGAGGAACTTGCCGAGCTGCATGACTTTGTATATCTACCGGCAAAAGCCTGCAACACCCAAGAACTGATGTTAGCTTCTTATGCTGTGACTGCAGGAAGAAGCAGCTGTGTGACTGAAGCTGCACTTTTAGACAGAAATACTGGAGCAATGCTGCCCGGAGAACTAGGAAAAGCCTGGGGAACTACCGGATCGCCGGCAATTACCCTTAATGCTATTCCTTTTACCTATGAGTGGGATAATGTAGGAGGAATTCTAAGTCTGGTCACCTCTCAATATGAAATGATAGCGAGAAAACTTGCTGAGGAGAGAAAGAAATTCTCTGTCGATGGAAACGCAAGTAAAAGATTTGCTGATTTAGTGGAGGGATTGAAATGAAGATAATCACTCCTGAAGAATTTGAAGCAGAACGAAAAGACAATTTACTATATGTCGGTAGAATAAGAGCGGCTGATTACATTTGGGTTCATCGCTCAGGAGGAGATCACAGTTCAGCAAATTTAGAACGTCTCGCTCGAGATCTGCAAGGAGACATCTTGGTAACCCAAACCGTAAATGCTGATGATTGGAGTTGGGCAAGTAATGATCTCAGTGGGAAAGTTGGCATGGACGATCACACTTTTGTAGCAGCAGCAGAATTATACCGAGATTCTACTATCGACAGAAAAGCCGAATACCTCAGTAGTGAACTCTTAGCGCAAATAGAACCACAGTTGGATGATTTAGGTCCATTAGGTGCAGAAAAATCTGTTGGTTTAAGCTATAATGAGTACGGAGCTGAATCAAAATTGCTTGAAGAAGCTAACAAAAAAGGAGCAGATTATGTAGTATTAGAATCTAATGGTTGTCAGGAATTCCACCTTTTTGATCTCCCTGAGTTTGTTGCCATTTCGAGCGGCAGGATCTACAGACTGAAAAGAGCAGAAATAAAGAGCGATATTAAAGTCATTTCCGCTCCAGATGATCCTACTCTGGTTTCAGAGTTGCGTGAGTCTGATTCGATAGCCTTAGATTACGCTACAAGATTATTAAATGGAGATGCTAGCGGAACAGTCCTGGACTGGAAGAAGCATTAGGGGAAAATAAAATGACAGATAAAAAAGTAGAACCAATATTTATTGTTAAGAATAATTTGCCTGAGGGAGCTGATCTCATAGGTAAAGTTGAGGCTTCTGAAGCGATCATAGATGTATCAGGAGAAACAATTAATTTATTACACTCTCGTGTCAGAAGTGAAGTGATTAAGAAAGTTCATGAAGGATACGAAACACAAGATCAACTTTATCTTGTGCCTACTAGTTACGACATTAGAAATGAAGTTGCTGGAAAAACAGGATATGCAACTTGTGATGTTTATATCATTTAATCTGTAAAAATTTGTAAAAAATATCTCATCCTGAGGAAAAATATGCTTTTGGATTATGCCCGCAAACCAGAACAAAAGATTTCAGAAGACCCCTCTTTAGAGCTAGTGCTAAAAGCCATAGCCAATTCTGAAAGATATCTTGATGAAGACCGGGAAAAAAGCAGGAGATATTTCAATCATGCACAGAGATTATTCGATCATTGGTATATGCAGACCAGAAAACATGATTATCAGGTAGGAAGTAGATTAGACCAGCTGTCAGAGATCTTTGATCCGCCTAATTATCCCCGGCCTTGGTTTTAACTCCGTTGATGATACTCAATTTCCAAAATCCAACGAAAAACAATGGTTTTTCGAGGATTCCGGAAAAATGACTTTTATTTTTCCGTAACCTTTATAAATAACCCCTAATAACACTACAAAATAAGTCCAAGTTAACGCGCATAGGGCTGTAAGTAAAAGCAATATACCGTAATTCTGGATTAAAACTATAATGGCCGAACAAAAACCAAATTTCAAATACATCGTACGTGTCGCTAACGTAGATATCCAAGGTAATAGACCTATCCGCATCGCTCTGACTGAAATTAAAGGGATCGGCATCAATTTAGCTGATATCATCTGCGTCTGCGCCGGTATTGATAAAACTCAAAGAGCCGGTGATCTTTCTGATGAGCATGTCAAAAAATTAAATCAGGTCGTAGATAATCTTCCTGCACAAGGGGTTCCGACCTGGATCTTCAACCGCCGAAAAGATTATGATACCGGAGCAGATATGCACCTTCTTACCGGAAACATCTCATTCTATAAAGAAAATGACATCAAGCGCCTGAAGAAGATCAAATCCTTGAAAGGCGTACGACATGGTAAAGGATTACCAGTCAGAGGTCAGAGAACTAAATCACACTTCAGAAAGAACAAAGGTAAAGTAGTGGGCGTCGCTAAAAAGAAAATCGCTCCTGCCGCAGCTGAAGGCGGTAAGAAAGAAGCCGGCGGCAAGAAGGATACTAAGAAATAGGTAAAGCATGGGAGACCCAAAACAATTACGGAAAAAGTACAATACGCCAAGACATCCTTGGATCAGAGCTACTATCGAGAGCGAACGTATCGTGACCAAAGATTACGGTTTAGTAAAGAAGAAAGAAATCCATATCGCTAACTCTTTTATCAAGAAATACCGGGATATCGCCAAAAGGCTTATCGCTACCCGGACCTTGGCCCAGGCTCAGAAGGAAAAAGAACAGATCCTTGGTAAATTACAGGATCTAGGTCTATTATCATCTGGAGCAGAACTGGAACAGATCTTGGGATTAGAATTGAAAGACGTCTTATCCAGGCGCCTGCAGAGCATCGTCTATCGAAAAGGATTAGCAAGATCCATGAAACAATCCCGGCAATTTATCACCCATAGACATGTCATGGTCGGCGAGCATGAAATATCATCCCCTTCTTATTTAGTCAGCTTAGCAGAAGAGAGTACCGTCACTTTCAAGCAAAAATCTGCTCTTGCTGATGCTGAACATCCGGAAAGAGTTATTTTAGTGAAGGGCGAAACCCCTGCACCAAAATCACCATCCGCACCTAAAACTGAAGCTGCTGAAGTTCCCAAAGAAACAGCTAGCGAGGCTCAATGATGAAAACAGAAAACGTTGCTCCAGCACCTGCTCAAGCTCCACGAGAAGAACGAAGAGAATATTACGCACCTAGGCAGGACAATAAGACCCGTTGGGGTGTTGCGCATATCTATTCATCTTACAACAACACTATCATCACCGTGACTGACATTACCTGCAGCGAAACCATCGCCCGCGCTAGTGGTGGACAGATGGTAAAATCTGACCGCTTGGAAAGTTCACCTACTGCCGCGATGGGCTGCGCTAAGAAAGTCGCGGAAATCTGCCGTGAAAAAGGCATCAATGGCTTAGTTATCAGAGTTCGGGCTCAAGGCGGTCATAATGGAGCAAAGAATCCTGGACCAGGAGCACAACCTGCTATCCGCGCATTAGCCAGAACCGGCCTGCGCATCGGTAAGATCGAAGAAGTCACCCCTGAACCGCACAATGGCTGCCGGATGAAAGGCGGAAGACGAGGACGAAGAGTATAAACCATGAAACTCGAAAAAATCAAAGACGATAAGAAGAACAAGAAACTTTCATTTTTACTGAAAGGAAGCAATGAAGTATTCGCTAATACTATCCGCAGATTGATCATCGAAGAAGTTCCTACTCTGGCAGTTGAAGAAGTAGAAGTCAAAGACAATAACTCCGCTCTGCACGATGAGATGCTGGCCTTAAGACTGGGACTTACTCCCATCAAGACTGATCTGAAGAGCTACAGATTACCTCAAAATCAAGATGAGATCACCGAAAAAAGCGCTTCCTGCACTTTACAATTAAAATTAAAATCCAACAAAAAAGGCTATGTCTACGCAGGTGAAGCGGAAAGTGCCGATCCTAAGTGCAACTTTGTCTATGAAAAGATGCCAGTGGTGAAATTACTATCCAAGCAGAAGATCGATGTGGTCATGACCGCAGTGATGGGTCAAGGAAAAGTTCATACCAAATGGACTCCTGGCCTGGCATTTTACAAAAAAGAACCATCAGTAAAGGTCGGAAAAGTACAGGATCCGGAAGCATTGGCCAAGATGTGCACTGACGGCGTATTCAAGATCAAAGGAAACAGCGTTGAATTAGTAGAAGAAAAAGTCTACGATAGTAATTTATTGGAAGCCTATGCTGAAGCAGACAAGGGCATTACCTTAGTTTATACTGACAATATCATCTTCAATCTGGAAAGCTGGGGGCAATTGAGCTGTAAGGAGATGCTCACTGCCAGCGCAGATATCTTAGTAGAAAAAGTAGAAGAGATGGAAACACAAATCTAAGCATAACATGGTCAAACTAACCGGTCCAACAAACTATCAATTGAAAGAATTATTGGTTCAGCTAGATGCAAAATCACACGAAAATAAATTCTGGAAAAGGATCGCGGAAGATTTGCGCCGGCCTACCCGAGAACGAAGGGTCGTCAATGTCTATAAGATTGAAAAATTTGCTCAGGAAGGAGAGACTATCGTCGTTCCTGGAAAAGTCCTTAGTGTAGGCGACCTCACCAAGAAAGTGAATGTGGCTGCTCTTACCTTTTCAGAAGAAGCACGAAGAAAGATTGAAAATGCAAAAGGAAAAACCTTTACTTTACAAGAATTATTAAAAAGCAATCCTGAAGGAAAACAAGCCAGGATTTTAGGATAATAAAATGAAAATCTACAACGGCGAAGGCATGATTTTGGGACGATTGGCAGCTCGTGTAGCTAAAGATGCATTACTGGGCGAAGAAGTCAGCGTGGTAAACTGTGAGAAGATCATGATCAGCGGCGCGAAGCAGGTAAATTTTGACCGAGCAACCCAGAAACGCGGCCGCTACGGACATCCTCATCGCAGCCAGACCCACAGCAGACTTCCTGACAAATGGGTCAGACGAACTGTCAGAGGGATGCTTCCCTGGAAACAAGCCAGAGGAAAAGAAGCCTACAAGCTGATCAGATGCTACAACGGCGTCCCCGGCGAATTTGCAGAGAAAGAACTTATCACCATTAAAGATTCATCCGTGAACAAATTACCAAATTTAAAATATGTATCTATCGGAGAGATTTGCCGGCACATCGGCGGGAAGGTATAAACATGGCTAAGAAAGAAGTCGTCCATACACAAGGAAAACGGAAACAAGCTGTAGCCAGAGCTACCTTAACTGCAGGTACCGGAAAAGTTACGGTCAACGGATTATATCTACACAATTACGGAACTGACTTGCTGCGTACAAGAATCAGCGAACCATTAGTGTTAGCTGGGGAAGTCGCAGAAAAAGTCAATTTTGAGATCAGGGTGCAGGGTGGAGGGATCAACGGACAAGCAGATGCGGTCCGCCTCGCTATCGCCCGTGCCTTAGTTGAGCACCAGTCTAAATTAAAGAAAACTTTTGATGATTACGACCGATTATTGTTAGTCGCAGACGTGCGAAGAAAAGAAGCTCGCAAGCCGAACGATTCAAAAGCAAGAGCGGCGAGACAGAAATCATACAGATGAGGATACAACAAAAATGATAACAATGAAAATTCACGAATTTTCAAGCAATCATTGTTTCACTGAGGTGGAACAATGATTATTCCAATACGATGTTTCTCCTGCGGTAAGCCTGTTGGCCACTTATGGGAAGAGTACAAAGAGAAAATAGACCGTGGCGAAGAGTCCAAGAAAGTGATGGATTCATTAGGCCTAGAACGCTACTGCTGCCGGGGATTATTCATGGGGCATGTCGAATTGATTGATCTTGCCGGTGAATTTAAGCGCGGGTAAATACGATAATTTTTATTTTAATTATTTTTCTTGATCATTTCTTGAATGGGTTATATTAATCTCTTTACCACAACAATACTTAAAAATTTCCTCTTTGTTAACCTTTTGTGGTAGAAACAACTAGTATTCTTAATATTCCGATAGAACACCTCACTCCCGGCATGAAGCAGTATCGGGAAGCTAAACAAGCGCATCCTGACTGCCTGATCATGCTCAGGATGGGCGACTTTTATGAGATGTTCTATCAAGATGCCCACACCGCTTCGAGAGAATTAGAGATAACTCTGACCTCGCGCGGCAAGGAGGAAAAGAAAGCGCCCTTAGCGGGAATCCCCTACCATGCCCTGGAGAATTATCTCGGCCGGTTGATCAAGAAAGGATACAAGGTCGCTATTATTGAACAGCTGGAAGATCCTAAACTTGCTAAAGGATTAGTCAAGCGCGGCTTAGTACGGATAGTGACTCCCGGAACAATCATAGAATCGGCCCTGCTCAACGAAAAAGAAAACAATTACATCATGTCCTTGACTGCATACGCTGATCACTATGCCGCTGCCTTCTGTGATCTTTCTACCGGAGAATTTTTTACCCTGCAGGTTCATTCCTTATCCCATCTGCTCAGCCTGATGGTCCGTTTCAACCCCAGTGAAGGGCTTATCCCAGAAAGCCTGAAGGTAAATACTGAATTGGTCGAAAAAATAAAATCATTCGGCTGTTTTCTGAATTATGTAGACGATCACTTCTTTAAGCCGGAGAAAGCCAGAGAAACTATCTGCAAGCATTTCAATACTGCTTCTTTACATCAGTTTGGCCTGGAAGAAGAAAAACAGCTGGTCAGCGTATCTGGCGCTTTGCTGCAATATCTGCACGATACCCAGAAAAATTCTCTCACCCATCTGCAGAGCATCTCCATCCGCAGCAACGATACCATCATGCTTTTGGATTCCAGCACCATCAGGAATTTAGAACTACTTAAGAATATCCGGGATGGCTCCAGTCGGGGAACTTTGCTGTCTGTGCTGGACAAGACTGTCACTGCTCCCGGTGCAAGACTACTAAAGAAATGGATCAAAGAACCTCTCTTAGTGAAAGAGGCTATCCTTCAGAGATATGATGCCCTGGAGTCATTACACAAAAATATCATCGCCCGGGAAGAGATAATTTCTTTGCTGCAGGAAACCTATGACCTGGAAAGATTGATCAGCCGGGTGAATTATGGCAATGCTAATCCGCGCGATCTACTCGCTCTGGCAAGATCAATACAGCAAATTCCCCTGCTGAAAGAAAAATTAAGGCCTTTGCCAGGTGACTTGCTCCAGCAGATAGCGGCCATGCAAGATTCGCAGGAAATCGCTGCTCTCATCATGAGATCCATCAAAGAAGATGCGCCTATCACCATCAGGGAAGGAGGCATCATTACCGCAGGATGTAATCCAGAGCTGGACGTCCTGCGCGATATCAAGAACAACAGTAAAAAGTATCTGCAACAATTGGAAGAGCGGGAAAAAGCAAAGACCGGTATAAGTACGCTTAAAATAGGCTACACCAATGTCTTTGGATACTTTATTGAAGTCACCAGAAAAAATGTACATCTGGTGCCGGAAAATTATATTAGAAAACAAACTACTGCCAATTCTGAAAGGTATATTACGGAAGAATTGAAGATTGAAGAGGAAAAAATTCTCGGTGCAGAAGAGAAGATAAATGAGCTGGAATATAATCTTTTCCAGGGAATAATAAAAGAGGTCGCTGCAAAGACCACGGCAATCCAGGATGCGGCGCAAAAATTATCGGTATTGGATGTTCTGTGTTCACTAGCCAAAGCAGCGGCCGAAAACAATTATGTCCGCCCGGAGATAGTAGGGCAAAAAATAGTGCAGATCAAAAATGGCAGACATCCGGTAGTAGAACAGCTGGAAAGATCCTTCATCGCCAATGATGTCCTGCTCAATGAGGGAGAGATGATGATCCTGACCGGGCCGAACATGGCCGGAAAATCTACGGTGATGCGGCAGACCGCTTTAATTGTATTGATGGCCCAGATAGGGAGTTTTGTACCGGCAGAAGCGGTCTCTCTGGGAATGATTGACCGGATCTTTACCAGAGTCGGTGCCTATGATGATCTCAGCTCCGGACAGTCTACTTTCATGGTAGAGATGCACGAGACTGCTTCCATCCTGCATAATGCGACGGAAAACAGCCTGATCATCCTTGATGAGATCGGTCGCGGTACAAGCACCTTTGATGGAGTCTCCATCGCCTGGAGTGTCGCTGAATATATCTACAATCA
>JAUSJN010000044.1 GCA_030647325.1 Nanobdellota archaeon
GCTTTCTCGACTAATTGAAGGACAAAATGCAGATTATGGATACTCATCAATCTTTTTCCAGCTGGCTCTTTGATTTTCATCAGATGATGCAGGTATGCTCTGGTAAAAGTTTGACAGGTATGGCATTTGCAATTCTTATCAATTGGAGTAAAATCATGCTCATGCTTTAGGCTATCGATGTAAATCTTGCCATCAGCAGTGAAAAGAGTTCCATGCCGGGCATTTTGGGTCGGATAGACCGAATCAAAACAATCAATTCCCCGCTCGATCAATCCTAGCAATTCTTCCGGACTTCCTACACCCATGACATACCGTGGTTTGTCCTTAGTGATGAAAGGCAGCGCAGCGTCGACGGCAGCATACATCTCCTCTTTTGGTTCACCAATTGCTACCCCGCCGATAGCGATTCCGTCGAAATCAAGTGAATTGATGAATTTAGCTGACTCTTCTCGTAGATCTGGATAGAAATTTCCCTGCACGATACCAAATAATAACTGCTTAGAATCTCCTTTCAGCTTCTGATGCCATTGTAGTGACTCGCGACCCCAGCGATGGGTATTTTCCATGGCTGTTTGAGCTTCTTCTTTGCTTACTCCATAGCCTGACATATCATCCAGCATCATCGCTACATCACTTCCTAAAGTCAATTCGATGTTCATTATTTTTTGCGGAGTTATGACTACCGGGCTGTTATCGAACGGATTTCTGAAGTGCAATCCTTTCTTGCTCTTAGTCTGGAAGATGCCGCGGGACATCTGAAAACCGCCGCAGTCAGTAAAGATAACTCCCTTAAAATTCATGAATTGATGCAACCCGGATAACTTTTTTACTGTTTCTATACCCGGCTTGAAACTTAAAATTAAAGCATTAGAGATCAAGGCTTTGACTCCTGCTTTTTGGTAGTCATCAGTGGTGATGTGCTTTCCCGTAGCCTTAGTCGCAGCGGGCATAAAGAAAGGTGTTTCTATAGTGCCGTGCGCAGTAGTTAATAGTCCAACACGAGCGTTCTTTTCCTGATGGGTTACTGAAAATGACAAGGTAATGTGTATTTTACAGTATATTTTTTAAATGATACTATCGTTTTATCGTCAATGATCATTGTAGGCGTAGAATCGACTGCACACACTTTTGGCGTTGGTATTGTGACCGACAAAGGTAAAATACTTGCCAACGTTAAAGACAGCTATAGCTCTAAAGACGTAGGCATGATCCCGCATGAGATCGCTGAACACCATGAAAAAGTTGCTGAACAGCTTCTCAAAAAAGCTTTCAAATCTGCCAAGGTAGAGTGGGAAGATATCGATCTCCTCGCCTATTCTGCCGGCCCAGGTTTGGATCCGGTCCTTTGGAAAGGATATAATATCGTCAAGGGATGGGCAGAGAAACATCACCAAAAAATAGTCGGTGTGAATCACTGCTGCGCCCATCTCAGCATCGGAAAATTATGGAACAAATTAAAGGATCCAGTATATCTCTACGTTTCCGGTGTCAATACCCAGATCATTGTCCAAGAACAGAAAAAGAAAGGGGAAGGAAAGTATCATGTCCTGGGCGAAACCTTAGACATAGGCCTGGGAAACATGCTCGATAAGTTTGGACGGATAGTAGGGTTAGGCTTCCCGGCGGGCCCTAAGATTGAGGAAGTAGCAAAGAAAGGAAAGTATGTTGAACTGCCTTACATTGTCAAGGGGATGGACGTTTCATTCTCCGGCTTGCTGACCAAAGCTCAACAGTTAGTGGAGCGAAAGCAAGCCATGAAAGAAGATCTGTGCTTCTCTCTACAAGAGACCGCTTTTGCCATGTGCGCAGAAGTAGCAGAACGTGCTTTAGCCCATAGCGGAAAGAAAGAATTGCTGCTAGTCGGCGGGGTTGGAGCAAATAAACGTTTCTGTGAAATGCTCGATCTGATGTGCAAAGAACGCGGCGCCAAATTCTATAAAGTGCCAATGGAATTGGCCGGCGATCAAGGAGCGATGATCGCCTGGGAAGGATTTCTGAGAAAAGATTCTTATGGAGATATGAAAGTAAATTGTCAGTGGCGGGCTGATGAAGTTTAGATATCTTCAAATGCTCTTTCTACACGACGAACATAATCATCTAAAAATTGTAATACTTTTTCTGGACCAGTTTGCGCAAGGACAGGTAGAATAGATGTAATAGTAGGAGTAACCACTCCAGAATAAGTAGATAGAAAGCTAAGGACTTTTTCATGCGTTAATGTCTCAGCCACAGTCTTAACTAATCCTCCATCACCGTTTTCTCTTGCCATTTCTCCTATCTCATCCATAATTGGGTTTAAAATTTCGGCTCTTTTCTTGTAGGCAGATTCTAAAACCACCTTTTCATAGGGCAAGACATAACCTTCCGCTAAGCGTTGTTCGAACTCTTTTTCTTCTTCCTGCCAATTGACCTTAATTATCGTTCCATGAGTTTTACTTCCGTGGTCATAATTTGCTGTTGCTCCTCTTTGTTGATTTTGTTTATCTAACCAATAAGCGCTAACACATTCTTTCAGAGTTATTTCATCTAAAACTCTAGTTCTATACGTATCTGCCAGTTGTGCTGTTCTTTCCAAAGCTTCAGGAGCAAACATACTGACGGTTTCAATAGTTCTCTTTACTACTTCTAATTCTTTACCTTGATATTGTTGCAAGGTTTTGGTTACGAAATCTTCAGTCATAAAAATTAAAATCTCAAGAATGGTTTATATATTTTATGATGTTTTATCACTTATATAGCTAAAAAATTAATCACAAATCCAAATGAACAAGACGACAATTATTCTTACCTCACTTCTGTTAACCAGCTGTCATGCGGTCAATCCTCCGCAGGCACCGCAGTATGATCGATATGCTAAACAGATAGTGTTCCGTGCAGATCCAGAAAATCATCACAATACTAAGGACCATGGCGCAGTTGCTATGTATGTCCATGAAACTCCATTTGTCTTTTACAATCCAGCTTGGTTTAGTTCTATGCCGGAAGAAGCGCAGACTTTCTTCTTTCAGCATGAAGTTGCTCACTTCCGTCTGAAACATCTTGACAGCTATGCTTCTGCTTCGGTAAAACAGCGCATGAGATTTGAGATGCAGGCCGATTGCCATTCCATGCTCTACTTACAGAATAGATTGCAGTATGCTCCTGCTCAATTTGAGAGGATATACGATCATGCCTCTTTCCATATCGAAGAAGAACGGGCTAAAAATTTGTTGAATTGCTTGACCCTAAAATAACCACTTAATCACCGACACATTTATAAAGTAAAAAACACCTCAAATTCTTAGGTTTTATCGTCGACAAAACGAATTTCACAAAGACTACAAAAAAAGCTAAAAATGGAACCCACGCCAGAACCAAAAAACAGCCCCGCGACAAGCGCTCCCAGCCCTAAAAAGGAGTATGGAGCGGCCCAGATCCAGGTACTGGAAGGTCTGGAAGCGGTCCGAAAAAGGCCAGGCATGTACATCGGTGATACCGGCATCCGCGGCCTGCACCATCTGGTCTGGGAGATCGTCGATAACTCCATAGATGAAGCTTTAGCTGGCCATTGTACCAAGATCAAGGTCATCATCCACACTGATAATTCTGTAACTGTCTCTGATAACGGAAGAGGCATCCCGGTCGATATTCACCCCAAATACAACATGACTGCTCTTCAGGTAGCCTTGACCAAGCTCCATGCCGGGGGTAAGTTTGATAAGGAATCCTATAAAGTATCTGGCGGTCTGCATGGGGTAGGTTTAAGCGTGGTAAACGCCTTATCTATCATCTTAGAAGTCCAGGTCAAAAGGGACGGAAAAGTCCATTACCAGAAGTATTCCCAGGGAAATCCGCTGGGGGAAGTACAAGTTATCGGAGAGGCCGATGAAACCGGCACAGTGGTCCATTTCAAGCCCGATCATGACATTTTTACCGAAGTGGAATATCACTATGACATTCTTGCCAAGCGCCTGCGGGAATTGGCTTTCCTCAACAAAAGCATAGAAATAGAACTAGTGGACGAACGTGAACAAGAAAAGCATGATCTCTTCAAATACGAAGGCGGCATCAAGCAATTTGTCGAGTATGTTGATCAAAATAAGCAGCCCCTCCACTCCGTGATCTACTTTGAAAAAAGCAGGGACAATGTGGTGGTAGAAATAGCCCTGCGTTACAATGCTAGTTATCAGGAAAATGTCTTTACCTTTGTCAACAACATCAATACTATTGAAGGAGGCACGCACCTTTCCGGATTCAAGACTTCTCTTACGAGGGTGTTAAACAATTTTGCGAAAAAAATATTCAACGGCAAGGAGATGAAGCTTACCGGTGATGACATGAAAGAAGGGCTTACTGTGGTCATCTCCGTCAAAGTTCCCGAGCCTTTATTTGAAGGGCAGACCAAGACCAAGCTAGGAAACAGCGATGTCTTTGGTATCGTCAGCTCCGTCGTCAATGACGAACTCAACAATTATTTTGAAGAAAATCCTACTGCTGTAAAAACAATCATCGGAAAATGTATCGACGCTGCTCGAGCCAGGGAAGCTGCCCGTAACGCGCGCGAATTGACTCGAAGAAAAGGCGCTCTCGACGGTGCAGGATTACCTGGAAAACTTGCTGATTGCAGCAGCAAGGACATATCTAAATGCGAGATCTTTATTGTAGAAGGAGATTCCGCCGGCGGTTCAGCAAAACAAGGCCGCAACCGTGAATTCCAAGCCATCCTTCCATTAAGAGGAAAAATATTGAACGTAGAAAAAGCGCGCTTGCACAAGATCATGGAAAACAAGGAGATCATCGCTATGATAACTGCTTTAGGGACAGGAGTAGGTGAAGAGTTTGATGTCGCTAAATTACGCTATGACAAAGTTGTGATCATGACTGATGCGGATATTGATGGATCGCATATCATGACCTTGATACTGACCTTTTTTTACCGGCACATGACTCCCTTGATCGAAAAAGGACATATCTACATCGCCATGCCTCCCCTGTACAGATTACAGAAAGGAAAGCGGGTGGAATATGTTTACTCCGATGCGGAAAAAGACAGGTTAGTGACAGAGATGGGCGAAGGCGTGGGCATACAACGTTACAAAGGTCTGGGAGAGATGAATCCTCAACAACTCTGGGAAACTACTATGGATCCAGTAGTAAGGGCATTGAAACAAGTAGCTGTAGAAGATGCCATCATCGCAGACCAGACTTTCACTATCCTGATGGGCGATGAAGTTGAACCCAGACGGGAGTTTATAGAGAAGCATGCTAAGGAAGTCGTTAATTTGGATGTTTAGAGATTACAACGATACCTTTATAATACAACCACTTTTTTTATTCTTAGTGATTTAACATTTTTCACGGAGGCTTAAAATGGCAGGTATAAGAGATGTGATCATTTCAGACCTGCCATTTAGAAAATAAACATGGCAGGATTTGATAAAAGTTTGGATAAAGAATTATTTTCGAGAGCAGTAGATTTTGAACGCTGCAGAATTACCGTAGCTGTATTTGCGTACAATAATGGAACTCCCAAACTGCAGCTCAGCCGGGAAAACAGAAGCGCAGATGGAGAATTCGCGTTTGCAAAGCTCGGCAGATTACTCAAGAGCGAATTGGAAGCAGTTATGCCCTTGATGGAAGAAGCGAAAAAGTATCTGTAAATAAAAACAATCAAAGTTGAATCGTATGGTGAGGCATATCCCGATATTCTAACGCTTGTTCCACATTAGTTTCCCTTTCCCAAAGCGCGATTGCTTGGTTTTGGGGGTCTACTAACCTCGCTATCCAAATCCCTTGGCCATGATGAGCATTACTATACCAGCCAGCTAAATTATTTCTTTTTTTATCTCTTATTTCAGTTAAAGACTCACACACATCATCTGTATTTCTTTTTTCACTTAAAGACCTATACAGTAGTTCAATCTCTCCAACAATTTTAGCAATATTATCTGTTTTAAAAAATTCTTTCATATTATAAGGATTTGGTTTTTCATGCGGATAAGGAAATTCCGAACTATTGATCATAGTATAGGATTTAGCTATCCCCAACGGAATTATAGCTTCTTCAATAACTGCTTTTAAAGTTTCTTTCGCAATCCGTGGATGTTCCGGCCATCTTCCCTTTATTTCAGTAGCCGTATATGTTATTCTCATTGTTCCACCCCTCATAAATTATTCAGTTTAATCTAAAGCTTCACTATATAAAGATTGTTAATAAAGATAATTAAAACAAATTATCACATTTCTAAATCTTCAAACTCGTAACTTTACTCACTCCATCTTTCATGCTTACTCCAAACAAGGTATCCGCTTCAGAGATGATGGAATCATTGTGGGAGATGACAATATACTGCGCCCTGTCCGCATAGCTCCGGATCAATTTCGCCAGGATCTCTGAATTCTGCTTGTCCAAGGCGGCATCGATCTCGTCCAGGATGTAGAACGAAGCAGGCTGATATTCCTGGATAGCAAAGATGAATGATAATGCAGTCAGCGTCTTCTCTCCGCCGGATAAGGACTTGATATCCATAAACCTGTTTCCCGTCAACTTAACTTTGATGTTCAAGCCGCCGTCAAATGGATTCTCACCATTCTCTAATTCCAGGTATGCTTTTCCTTTGGTGAAAAGGTTGCTGAAGATATTTTGGAAATGATCATTGGCTTTATCGAAGGTCCTCATGAAATGATCTTTCTTCTTAGTCTCAATTTCGTTCATCAGGGCTAAGACGTCAGTCTTCTCCTTGCCCAATCCTTCTTTCTTCTCCAATAACTTATTGAATTCCACTTCCACCAATTCATAGACTTCCAATGCTTTCATGTTCACTGCCGACATCTGGCTGAGCATCACTTCAAACTTGCTGATCTCCTGTTTCAATTCTTCAACAGATTTATTTTCCAGCAAGACTGCATTCTTATACCTGGAAAATTCTTCCTGTAATCCGGCTAACCTCGCTTTTACTTCTGCATTCTTTAAGGACATTAGATTGACTTCACGTTCGGAGTCCCGGTTTTTTTCCCGCAGACTTTCGATCTCATGCTCTGCTTTACTCACTTCAGCACTTAACTTTTCTCTGGTCGCAAATAGCCCCTTATATGAGGAATAGAATTCTTTGCTTTCTTTTTCTTTCACTTCTAATTCTTTTTCCTTGAGCTGGATGCCGGAAGCCAGCTTGGCAATCTCTGCTGTAAATTTCTGTTCTTCCTTATCGTGCTGCTTAGAGATCTCCCGGATCTTTTCTTTTTCTGGCGCCAGCATCTGCTCCATCCTGCTCAATAGATTCTTCAGGTCGCTTTCCATGCGCAAGGTATCTTCCCGGCATTTCTGTCGCGATTCCTCAAAGGCGCTCAATTGCGCTAAAAGCCGGGGATCACGTAATTGATTTACTTCCAAGCGCAGGGTCTGCTTCCGTGATTTTAGATCAGCCAACTCTTTGTTCAAGTTCATGATATTTTTCTGTATGGTGTTTACGGAAGCGTCAACATCTTTCAATCGAGCCTGTAATTCTTTTTTCAGATCGGTTGAGGCTTCTAGATCGTGGGTATCCAGATGTAATGATTTTTCTAATTTGATCACTTCCGCTTCTAGTTCTGCCCGATTGGTGCGTAAGAAAGTTATTTCCTGAAGATTAAGGTCGCGCTTCTGTTCCACGCTGGCGATCACATTCTGCCATTCTGCTAATTCCCTTTCTACTTTTTCTAATTCTTCCAAAGAATCTCTTTCTTTAAAGCCCAAGGCTGCTTTTCTCGCTGAGAAGCCCCCGCGCATGACTCCGCTTTCTTCCGCTAGACTTCCATCCAACGTGACCATGCGGTTGGTCCCGATACCGATCTTACGCGCGGAATCAAGATCTTCTACCACCAAGGTTTTTCCAAAGACATAGGCGAAAGCTTTCTTATATTGAGATTTAAAGGTGACTAGATTCAAGGCAAAGTCATGGACGCCTGGTTTCTTGAGCTGTTTTTGATCTTCTGCAGTGATCTCATGGTATCTGATTTTATTGAGAGGGATGAAAGATGCTGAGCCAAGTTTATTCTCTTTCAGGTAGGCGATGCAGTCTGCTGCCGTCTTATCATCTTCGACCACGATCTGATTCATCCTTGCACCGGCGGATGCTTCCAGAGCTTGAGCATATTTCTTGTTGACTTGTCCCAGCTCGACGATAGTTCCGTGTACGCCCTTGAATTTCTTTTTATTTTCCAGGATGCTGCGCACCGCCAGATCGGTAGCCAAGTTAGCCTGATAACTGAGTGTTTTGGCGTTCAGCTGCGCTTGTTTTTCCTGTACTTCCACTGATTTTCGTCGTGCATTTCCGAGCTGTGAAGCATAACTACTGTCTTGTTCCAAACATTTGTTTAATTTTAAGGTCGCAGTCTTGAAGTCATTCTTGTGCCTCTGCAACACTTCCACCTGCTGCTTGCTCTCTTTCTCCACTTCCTTGACTTTAGCGATACGCTCGTCAAGACTGGCTAACTGGAATTCGATCTGATCCTTTTCCCGCACCAATTCCTGCTGCTTCTGCCGCACTTGCTGTGCTTCTTCCTGTTTCTGCTCGATAAGGATATCTTTTTGCTCCATCTCTTTTTCCAGCTCTTGAGAAGACTCGATATTATGTTTTTTCCTGAACTGAGCCACACTTTTTTCTAATTCCTGTAATTCTTTTTGTTTGGTATTGATGTTCTGTTGGAGCTGCTGCTGCTGTTTATCCTGCGCAGAAGTCTTTTCATCCAATTCGTCCATCTCTACCGCAAATTGATCCTTTCTTTGTTTGATCTTGTTTATTTCATCCTTTAAGGTAGAGACCCTGGTTTTTTCTTCCGCCAGCGAGACCTTAAGATCTTCGATCTGCCGGTGTACTCTCAGTTGTTCTTTCTCCCCTTTTTGCTCGATCTCTTTATTGATATTGGCGACCTGGGTTTTTTGTTCATCTACTTTTTTTCGTAAGGCAACGACTTTTTCTTCCAGGGCCTTGATCTTTTCTTGCTGTTTCACGATCTCTGCATCATGCGCTTCCTTGACGGTCTCACGTTCCTTTATCTGCAGGTGAAGATAGGTAGCTTTGTTAGAATCGATCCGATCTTTCAATTCCTTGAACTTCATGGCCTGATCGCGGTCTTTTTTTAATTCTTTAAGATAGGTCTTCCGTTCTGCCAGGATGATCTCGGCATTGTTAAGTTTCTCTTCCACCTTTTCAAGCTCTAACATCGCTTTATGTTTTTTCTCTTCGTAGATAGAGACATCGCTGATCTCCTCGATGATCTTACGTCGTTCCATGGTCGGCATGTCCACGAATCTGGTGATGTCACCCTGAAGGATGATGTTATATCCATCCGGATTGATCCTGGCCGTCGCCAAAAGATCCAATACTTCTGTCCTGGTCTTTTTTTGCCCATTGATCCGGTAGGTGCTGCTGCCATCCTTATTGATAGCCCTATTGATCACTACTTCCTTAGCGTCTACCGGAAAGGTCTTATTCTGATTATCAAAAGCGATTTCCACATAGGCAGAAGCAGCGGGTTTCTTGTCCTTGCCGCCGTTAAATATGAGATTAGAAGCCTTCTCCGCCCGCATGGATTTGGCAGATAGACGGCCTAGCACGAAGCAGAGCGCATCGCCTACGTTAGACTTCCCTGAGCCGTTAGGACCGAGAATACAGTTATATTTGCCATCCAAAGGCACGTCTGTTTTATGGGCAAAACTCTTGAA
>JAUSJN010000007.1 GCA_030647325.1 Nanobdellota archaeon
GGTAGAGATGCACGAGACTGCTTCCATCCTGCATAATGCGACGGAAAACAGCCTGATCATCCTTGATGAGATCGGTCGCGGTACAAGCACCTTTGATGGAGTCTCCATCGCCTGGAGTGTCGCTGAATATATCTACAATCACACTAAGGCCAAGACTTTATTCGCTACGCATTACCATGTCATGAACAAATTGGCAGAGAAATTTTCCCGCATCAGAAATTATAATATTGCGGTAAAGGAACGGAATGGAGAAGTGATTTTCCTGCACAAGCTGATCGAAGGCGGCACTGACCAGAGTTATGGTATCCATGTCGCCAAGCTGGCCGGACTGCCAATACAAGTAGTAGAGAGAGCCAAAGAGATCCAGGCGGTGTTAGAAAAAGATGATGAGATGATCCGCCGGATCAAGGCCAAAAAGCTGGAAGAGCAAAAGAGTTTAGATTTGTTTTAGTCTACATATTTTCGTAACGGTTCTGAATAGGTCACGCTGCCATCTTTAGCGAAGGTGATTAAAGTAAAATAATGATTAAATATCTCAACCGTTTGTTTGGCTGGGACAATCACTCTGGAAGGGCAGTCGTAAGAAAAAAAGATTGAACTGGAAGCAGAGAGACTATCTTTCTGAAAATAAAATTCATTTATGTAATAACTATTAAAATCATTCTGCACAAAACCATCCGCAGCTTCGATGGTGAAATGCCGTTCTTCTTTAGGCCTTGTTTTAGGAATCCGTAAAATAGGAAAAGTACCATTATTACGGAAAGCGGTGTAAGCCTGTCTTACTGTTACTCCTTCCATAGGAAGAGGCAAAAGATAATATCGATGAGAGATCAGGTAATCGCTTGCTTCATTTGCAGCTAGTTCTTCCCACGAGAAAGAGACCGCCCTAGGCAGAGTAGTAGTGACATCATAAAGCGCCAAGCCATACCACTTCAAGAGGTCCGCCAAGTTCCTATCTCCGGGGAATCTTTTATCCATAAACTGGCAGAAACGACCATTTTTATAAAGATTATGCAAAGAATTCTTCTTCATAAGCTTTTTAACTATTGTTCTAAACCAGCCCTGAAATGGAGACTAAAGCCCGGCATATCGCCATCATCCTTGACGGCAATAGAAGATATGCCAAAAAACTGCTCAAAGAGCCCTGGAAAGGGCATGATTCTGGGGCAGAGAAAGTAGAAAAATTATTTGATTGGTGCAAGGAGTTAGGAGTCGCTGAATTGACCTTATATCTTTTTTCCATGCAGAATTTCAACCGCGATAAGAAAGAAGTCGATTATCTGATGGATCTATTCTGCAAGTTCTTTGAAAGTGAGAAAATCAAAAACAAGATCAGGAATAATCAGATAAAGATAAGATTCATAGGGAGACGATATCTGCTGCCAAAAAAAGTTCAGGAGATCATTGCCAGGCTGGAGCATGAGACCAAAGATCATAGTGATTTTACGGCCAACTTCGCCCTGGCCTATGGCGGAAGGGAAGAGATCGTCGATGGCGTGAATAAAATATTAAAAGGAGGAAAGGTAAAAGAAGTAGATGAAAAAGTGTTTTCTGAATATCTGCAGCTGCAGAGCCAGCCTGATCTGATAATAAGAACTGGCGGGGAGCGCAGGACATCTAACTTTCTGATCTGGCAGTCCTGGTACAGCGAATGGTTCTTCCTGGAAAAATACTGGCCGGAATTTGAGAAAGAAGATCTGATAAAAGTACTGGAAGAATTCAATCAGCGGGAAAGACGCTACGGAAGGTAATTATCCACTCCAGCATATAAATCATTAAATACGAAAATTCTACTACCAAACCATGTCCAAGATAGTGCTTCTGCCCGAGGATCTGATCAACAAGATAGCTGCCGGAGAAGTTATCGAAAGACCGGCTTCGGTGATCAAGGAATTGATAGAAAATTCTCTGGATGCCGCAGCGACCAAGATAACGGTTGAACTGGAAGATTTCGGCAAGAAGCAGATCAAAGTATCAGATAACGGCGAAGGGATGTCACCGGAAGATGCAGAAAAATCTATTCTCAGGCATGCCACCAGTAAAATACGTTCAATGGAAGATCTATTCTCCATCAAGACTTTAGGCTTTCGCGGAGAGGCGTTAGCCAGCATTACCGCAGTTTCTAAATTGACTATCACCACCAAACGGAAAGAAGTATTGGAAGGATTTGCCTTGCAGATGGAAGCAGGAAATATCCTGAGCAAAAATATCGCTGCCGCTGAACAGGGAACCAGCATTGAGGTGCGGGATATTTTTTTTAACACCCCGGCCAGAAAGAAATTTCTCAAGACCGATGCAGTGGAGTTGAAACATTGTTTAGATGTAGTCACTCATTATGCCCTGGCTAATCCTTCTGTAACTTTCAAATTCCTGCACCACAATTACACTTTATTGCATTCTCCGGCCATGCATGATGCCAGAAGCACCATCGCTTCTATCTACGGAGTGCAGACCGCCAAAGAATTATTGGAAGTGAAATATCAGGATGAGCAGATGAAGATCACTGGTTTTATCTCTAAACCGTATCATGTACGCAATGATAAGAATCAGCAGGTCTTGTTTGTGAACGGCCGCTGGATCAAGAATGCAGATATAACCAATGCCGTCTATGAAGGATATCATTCTACTCTGTTTGTGAACAAGCATCCGGTGTTTGTATTGCATCTGCAGTTGGATCCCGAAACCATAGACGTGAACGTCCATCCACAGAAGCAGGAGATCAAGATCGAACAAAAAGAGCAGGTTGCTGCAGCAGTTTCATTGGCGGTACGGGAAGCATTACAGAATAATAAATTGATGCCCACTGTTGATGTGCAGACCGAACAGCAGATCACTTTTGGAACTACTATACCAAGAAAAGAGATGAAGACGGCAGTCAAATATCCCTTTGAACCCAGCGCGCAGACTGTCTTTGCGGTGGAAGAGGCAAGTGCAGGATATAATGATGAAGAAATAATTCCTTCTGTTGCTAGTCAATATCAAAGCAAGGAATTGATCCAGGAAAAATTGCCGCCTCTGAAACTCCTTGGACAAGTGCATAAGACTTATTTCTTAGCAGAAACAGAAGGTGGATTGTTCTACATCGACCAGCACGCCGCGCATGAACGAGTGATGTATGAGCGCTTGATGGATCAGTATCTACAGGGAAAAGTAGAAGTGCAGCGATTATTGCAGGGCGAAGTGCTAGAAGTCTCGACTGCGGAAAGGATATTACTGGAAGAGAAGAAAGAAGAATTGGAACAGCTTGGTTTTACACTGGAGTCCTTTGGCGGAAATTCCTTTGCGGTCAAGACTATTCCTTTAGTGTATGGCAAGGTGAAGATCAAAGAATTACTGTATGATCTCCTTTCTCTGCTGGAAAACAAGAAAAGCATCCTGGAAAAGAAAGAAGAGATTCTCACCAGTATGGCCTGCCGGGCTGCGGTGATGGCTGGGGATGCGGTATCTATACCCCAGATGGAGAAAATACTGCGGGAACTCAATCAGACTCAACTGCCGTACACCTGTCCGCATGGGCGGCCGACCCTCATGAAAGTCACCATAGATGAATTAGAGAAGAAATTCAGAAGGAGATAGGTGTTTTATTCACAAAATATATAAAGGATTGCTCTTCGCTCCTTCTTAATGGTAGGAATAACCGATGCTCATTTTAAGAAAGGAGAACCGTGCTGGATCGTCGTAGAATCTCCGTATGGTAAAGAATATCTGCATGGGGAATTTCTCTGGGAATTACCGTACCAGCATCCTTCTTATCAGTTAGTACGAAAACAAACGCATCACATCAATCCTAACACAAAAGCGGTAAAGGCAAGAATAACCGATCCCCGAGTCAAAGGAAAGAACCCTATAGAAGCACTAGAATATGGAAAAGAACCATATCGCAATTATACCGTCATGCCGGCCAATACCTACACGAATAATTTAGTGGAGCAAGTGGAACAGTTGCGCTACAACTTGCAAAGAGCACAGGACAATATCAGCACCTTAGAAGGACTTTTACTAAAAGTTGCCTTTAGAAAAGAATAAGCAGAACATTTAAGTAATCTTTTTTCTTTCCTTCTTGAAGATAGATGACCTATACAAACATATTGCTGCTCCTGGCAGGGTTAGTTCTCCTCCTGAAAGGATCGGACTGGTTAGTAAAGTCAGCCAGTTCTTTTGCCAGAAAATTAGGAGTTTCTGAATTCGTCATCGGTCTGACCGTGGTAGCGCTCGGCACTTCTGTTCCGGAATTATTTTCTGCCATCATGGCTTCCTTCAAACAGGAAAGCGGGCTTATTTTGGGAAATATTATCGGCGCCAATATTGCCAATCTCGCATTGGTCATCGGATTGACGGCAATGCTGACTACTCTCAAAACCAATCGGAAGATGTTTCTCCGTGACGGATATGCCTTAATCTTTACCAGCCTGATATTTTTTGTATTCCTGTTTGATAGAGATATTAATCGGATAGAGGCAGCTTTCATGGTTATTTTATATGGTGCTTATACCTTATTTTTGTTTGACAGCAAATCCGGTGAAAAGTCCACCTTTAAAGAATTCACCCGATATTTTTTGGAATTCAGGTATTTTCAGTCTTTCTTAAACAACCTTAATCATACCCTGAAACTAAAAACAAAAACTATCCTAAGCCTCAGTAAAGATGCGCTGGTTGGAATCCTAAGCCTAGCTTTAGTCCTGCTGGGCGCAAAGCTGATTGTCAATCAAGCAGTCTTTTTTGCAGAGTTATTATCAGTGCCTCAGGCTGCCGTCGGCATTTTCCTGGCCATCGGCACTACCCTGCCAGAATTAAGTGTTGCTTTAATGGCGATCAAGACAGGATACAGGAATATCGCTATCGGCAATGCTATCGGTTCCTGCATCACCAACATTTTATTCATCGTAGGTATTTCCGGATTGATCTCACCACTTGCCGTATCTTCGTACACGGTACGATTTCTTGCGCCGGCGATGGTAAGTACGGTGTTGCTGTTCTTGTGGTTCTTGAAGAATGACTGGAAAATCAGTAGAATAGAAGGAATGATCCTATTGGGATTATATCTGGCATTCATGGTTTCCGTAATCATCGGCATCATTAGGTAATATTTAAAAACAGTCTAACCATATTCTCTAAAAAACACATTACACTATGAAATTCAAGACATTTACTCTAGATCCTTTTCAGGAAGAAGCCATCCAGGCCATCGAAGAAAATAATTCGGTGATGGTCTCTGCGCCTACCGGTTCAGGAAAGACGCTCATCGCTGATTTCATCATCGAGAAGCATAAGGATGACAATAAACGCATAGTCTATACTGCTCCTATCAAAGCGCTTTCTAACCAGAAGTATAAGGATTTCTGTAAAGAATATGGAGAAAGCAAGATAGGATTGATGACCGGAGATATTGTCATCAATCCCCAGGCTAAGATCCTGATCATGACTACCGAGATCTATAGAAACATGGTAGTAAGCCAGGATTCTGATATCGGTGATATTGCCTACGTCATCTTTGATGAGATCCATTATATCAATGATATCGAGAGAGGATATGTCTGGGAAGAGTCGATAATCTATTCACCAGCTTCAGTACGGTTCTTGTGTTTATCTGCGACCATTCCGAATGCTACCGAGTTTGCCAGTTGGATCCAGGCCATCAAGAAACATCAGGTCAAGACCGTCATTTCTACCAAACGAAATGTTCCTCTGGAGCATCTGTTTTATGATGAGGAATTAGGGATAACTACCTTAGAGAAGATCCGGGAAGCTCGGTCTATTCCAAAATATCATCATGTAATTAGAGGTAAGAAAGGACAGAGAGTGAAAGAACCAGAGCCAAATCATCTGAATTTGATCAAGGAAATAGGCACAGAAAATTTACCGGCGTTGTTCTTTTCCTTCTCCCGGCGGGATTGCCAAGTAAAGGCTAAGGAATTGGCTAAATTAAATTCATTTTCCCGTGATCCTGAGTTATTGCAGTACATGAACACCAAATTGCAGGAAGTGCCTAGTGAGATCAATAGATTAAGTTCTACTAATTTATTGAAGGAGACTCTTTCTCAGGGAATAGCCTTTCACCATGCCGGGTTATTGCCGGTGATAAAAAGCATTGTAGAAGATCTGTTTGGGATGGGGAAAATACGAGTATTGTATACTACCGAGACCTTTGCAGTGGGTATTAACATGCCGGCTAAGACCGTGATATTTAACAGCTTACGGAAGTATGATGGGTATAATTTTAGGTATCTGAATTCCAAGGAGTACTTCCAGATCGCTGGTAGAGCTGGTAGACGAGGAATTGATATAAAGGGAACGGTAGTGAGCATGATCTATCGGCCTACCTTCAACTATAATGAGGTCCAGAAGATCACTTCTAAGGATGTGGAGCCGATCAAGTCTCAGTTTAAGCTGTCTATCAATACGGTCTTGAATCTGATCAATCTACATCTGCCTGCGGAGATCGAGCGGATCTTACGGATGAGCTTTTATAGTTACCAGCAGTTCGGGGAGAATTATGCCAAAGTGCCGACCAAGGTGCTGTTGTATCGGTATAATAGTGTGGTCAAGATGTTGGGGAAGTATGGGTATGTGGAAGGAGAGAGTTTGACGGTCAAGGGTCATTTCGCTTCCAAGATTTTTGCTGATGAAATTACCATCGGAGAGATCTTTGCCACTGATTTTATAGAGAAAATCG
Organism: Nanobdellota archaeon; assembly: GCA_030647325.1. Taxonomy (GTDB): domain Archaea; phylum Nanobdellota; class Nanobdellia; order Woesearchaeales; family GW2011-AR9; genus JACPIL01. The sequence continues at coordinate 6,674 of JAUSJN010000007.1, forward strand.
ATGAGTATCAGATCTTGTTGTTAGTATGTGCATTAGCATATGAATCACGGGTAGGGCATGAGTTCAAGCAGGTGTTCAAGGATGAAAAGTTTCAGGAGTTAGTACAGCTGATTAGAGCGAATCCATATCTTTCTAAAGAGAAGAAATTTGAAGAGATGCAGTTTGTGACTACTTTTGTTTATCCAATCCATAACGGGAAGACCTTCTTTGAAGTTTTGAAGTTGTCGAACTTGTTAGAGGGAGACTTGATTAGGCTGTATAGTCAAATTAACGATAGGCTGGGACAGATCCGGAAGGCTTCTACTGACTACAAAGTGCTGAATAAGATCGGGAATTGCCGAAGGATTGTAGATCAGGCGCTGGAAGGGATTTATTTGGTGTAGGTGACTACAAAATAAAGAAAATGTAGACATTTTTAACAAAACATTTAAATATGTAGTCACCCTTCTGAAAGCCATGCATGTAGAAAAAAGAAAATCAAAAGGAAAAGTCAAATATTATCTTGCTCATTCTTATAGAGAAGGGTTAAAAGTACACAAGTTCAGGAAATACTTAGGACAGGACTTAGCCAAGGAAAAGCTAAAGGAGAGAGGAAAGATTGCAGAAAAGCTTATTTTAGAGGAAATTCACAAATACAGGATAGTAAAAAATCCGCTTCATTTAGAACTGTCCGAGGAAGAGATTGAATCTATTAAAAAGTTAGAATTAGAGATCCCCTTAAAAATAAATCATCTATCCGAGCAGAAATGGAAGATTTTTTCTGAGATCTTTACTTACAACACTAATGCCATAGAAGGAAGCAGACTAAACCAGAAGGAAGTTGAAAATCTGCTGGGGAAGGATGAGTGGCCCAATAAATCAAAAGAGGACATTGCCGAAGCGTTTGGAGTTGATGAAGCCATCTCTTTCATTAGAACAACAAAAGAGCATATCTCCATCGAACTCATTAAAAAGATTCATAAGATCGTATTCAAGAATTCCAAGCTTTTTGCCGGAAAATTACGGAAGAAAGGTGAAGAAGTAGTAGTGATGGACAATAAAGGCAATGTTGTCCATGAAGGCGCGCCGCAGCCAAGGATAAACCATCTATTGAAGGAATTGATTGAGTGGTATAACAAAAACAAGGCAAAATATCCTGCCCTGCTGCTTGCCGCCGTGGTTCATAATCAGTTTGAGAATATCCATCCCTTCGGTGATGGCAACGGCAGAGTGGGAAGGATATTGCTTAATAATATATTGATAAAGCATGATCTTCCCCCTATCAATATCGATTTTAAGAACAGAGTAGAATATTATGCTTCTTTGAAAGCATATGAGATACATAAAGACTTGAAGCCTACCCTTAATTTATACATCAAAGAATATAAAGATTTGAAGAAGAGATTGGGTGACCACAAAAGAAAGAAAATGTAGACACTTGAAAGCTCATTTGAGAAGCCGCTTTTTGAGTTCTTCGTGCGAGATATATTCACTTTGAGGGGTTTTACGTGCTTTTTCAAGCTCTCTAAAAGCCTCTGCTCTTGCTTGTTCGTATTTTTCTGGAGAGATTTTCTTCTTAGATTTACCTTTTAGATGCACTAATTCCAGCATTGTCTTGTTAAGTTTCATTTTTTCAACCATTTTTCAGGAAAACTTAGCATCAGAAGCCTTACACCATAATTAGTGTGAACGCTAGCTTTTTTCCAGCTTAATTTATACTTCTTCTGGATTCTCTTTTTAAGAGCATACAGTGCATCATCAACATCTGCTGTTATCTTTTCTTGTAATGTAAGTTTAGTCATTTTCTCATTCTATCAGGCAAATTGTTTCAGGCAGTTCGTAAGTTTCCCCTTCCCGAAGTAGATTGTCTAAAGCATTTCGTACTTCTTTTGGAGAAAAACCTTCGGCTTTGAAATGATTGGTTATATGTATAACGCTCGCTTGTTTAACCGGCTTTGCGGTACTGATAAATTTATGTATTTTTTCTTTAAGTTCCATTATACCACCTCAAGAAGAACATAAGAGCAATTCTTATAAAGATTTCTAGGTTAATCAGTATTTGTGGAACAACAAACCATCAAAGCATTAAAACTAAAATCTCTCTCTAAATCCAGCTACACCACCGGCCTAGAATGTCCTGGGCATTTGTGGATGAAGTATCACGATAAAGAGAACATTCCGCCTCATCCACCTGGAGTGTTGCGGAGATTTGAACAAGGTAATATTGTTGGTGAATTAGCAAAGAAGCTCTTTCCTGAAGGGATAGATATAGCCACAGAAGATTACACTAAAAACCTACAGAAAACCAAAGAACTTCTTCTGAAAAGAAAAATCCTCTTCGAAGCAGCCCTTCAAGTAGACAATCTCTACGGTAGGGCAGATATTCTTATTCCGGTAGGAAAAGACCAATGGGATGTTATTGAAGTCAAAAGTAGTACTAAAGTCGATAAGAAGAAACATTACCCCGATTTAGCCTTCCAACGCTATGTCTATGAAAAAGCTGGGCTTAAAATCAGAAAGTGTTTTCTGATGCACTTGAATAACGAATATGTCAGAAATGGAGAAGTAGAACTTCAGAAACTCTTTGTACAGGAAGATTTGACGGAAGAGATTGATATGAAGGAAGTGCCTAAGAATATTGAATTTCTTTGGAATATTGTCCAGTCGCCGACTTTCCCAAATACCGCAGAGAAAAACTATTGCACTCAGCCTAAAGAATGTTTAATAAAAGATAGATGTTGGGATTTCTTACCTGAGCATCATGTCTTCCATTTGTATAATGGAAGGAAGAACAGAGCCTTATTTGATGAAGGAATCCATGATTTAAAGGACGTCTCTGAAGGAAGGCTATCTAACGCTCAGCAGGCTATTCAGTTGAACTGCGCTAAGACCGGCAAGGTACATGTTGATAAGAAGCAGATTAAGGGATTTTTAGATAGTTTGGATAAAACAGAATGTCATTTAGATTTTGAGACTTGTATGTTTGCTATACCTGAGTTTCAAGGAACAAGGCCTTATCAAAGAATGCCGTTTCAGTTTTCTTTGCACGTGATTAAAAATGGCAAACAAGAGCATTTTGAATATTTACATGATGGGAAAGATGATCCCAGACCGGCATTTTTAGCTGCCTTGAAGGAGAAGCTGCCAGCTAAAGGTTCTGTTGTTGTGTATTCACAAGGTTTTGAAAGTTCGGTGTTAAAGGAATTGGCCAGAGATTTTCCTTCCTATAAAGAATGGGTTGATTCTGTTTTAGCGAGAGTGGTTGATCTGCGGGTGCCTTTTAGCAAGTTTTGGTATTACAATCCCGTACAGCATGGCTCAGCTTCTATTAAGAAGGTATTACCTGCTTTAGTAGGTGATGGTTATGAAGATTTAAATATTAAGGATGGGGATTGTGCTTCTATTGCCTATCTTGACATGACTTTTGGCAAGATGACTGCTGAAGCGAAGAAAAAGACTAGGGAAGACCTTTTGAAGTATTGCGAAAGGGATACGGAAGCGATGGTTTGGATTGTGGAAAAGATGAAGAGAATAATTAATAAGAGTTAATCTTTTTTTGAGGTTGAACTTGCTGAAGCCTTATTCAAAGCCGTGAAGTTTTCTATGCTCTACTAGAAATATTTTATGAGGTATAAATTTAACATTTTTTGGCAATTTTATATTCAATCCATCATATTGATATATTTCTTCGTAATTTACATCAGACTTAATATCTTCTTTTACAAGAATCTTTAAAGCATCAGTAATTACGAACAGACCATTGTCAAATGCCCAATGATGTAATTTACATAAAGCAATTCCATTTTTGAGGTTATCAGAACCATTTTTTTCTTTAGGATAAATATGGGCTGCTTCTACTTCAGGATACAAAGCAGCAGTGAACCTCTTTTTTTGACAGACAACACAAGTGTTATCGTATAAATTCTTAATATTCTTTGAAAATTTTGCATCTCTTTTTTTACGTGATACTTTTGATAGAATCGAGTCAGTTGTATCAGTCAGTTGAAGGTATTCTTCTGGTTCCTCTCGTACTATTCTCTTGTCAGAAACCTCCAGTTCATCAGTATTATCAATCCCTTCCTTTTTTAGTCTAAATTCATAAGTCATAAATCCATTTTTTAAAATATAACTATAGTCCATTACTGTTAATATGCCCAAGTATTCCCATTTAATTTTGACTTTTTCTTGTCGGAAACCATATATTATTCTACCCGTCTTATTTGCTTCCTTAAGAGCTTTATTTGCAGTAGTTAAATCCTGATCTTTATTGAGACCCTCTCCATCATAGAAGAACTCGTCGGCATAAATTTTATCAGTATACGGGCCTTGACTTCTTGAAAAAAGTAAAATACAGGGGGCACCTTCTGCTGTTTTTCTTAACGTAATCCCTTTTATTCGTGAACCAAAGTTGGTATCAAATGCGCTTTCAATCTCTTCTTTTGTATATTCTTTACCTATTTCTAAATTATGCATAATAAGTGGAAATCTTTCGGTTTTTTAAATTAACCTGAAATTTTACTTTTTTTAAAAGTTAAGAGGGGTTTTCAGGATAGGTCTGATTTAGTCCCGGAATATTAATAAATCAGCGTTAACTAAGAAAACTTGTGGATCATCAAACAAATATCAATGAATTAAAAGAAAAAGTAAAGACTTTCTGTGAAGAAAGGGATTGGGATCAATTTCACAATGCAAAAGAACTAGCAATTGGAATTGCAACTGAAGCTTCAGAATTATTACAATATTTCAGGTTTAAATCTGAACAACAAGTTGATGAGATGTTTAATAAAGAATTTAAAAAACAACAAATTTCTGAAGAGATGGCAGATGTGTTTTATTTCTTATTGAGATTAGCTCAAAGATATAATATTGATTTAACAACTGAATTAGACAATAAAATGAAAAAGAATGAACTGAAATACCCTATTGAAAAGGCGAAAGGTTCAAATAAAAAGTATGATGAGGTATAACTATGTTAGTATATGAAGGAACTAAAAGTGAATTTTGCAACTCAGTATTAAACGATACTATTTCTGATGAAATCTATTCCAACTATCAAAAAAAAATAGGAAACGTTTCTAAAAAAGAGATTAGTTCTTGGTCAGATTCCATGCAGTACATGTACAAAGTTGTTCAATCAGAAGAATTACCCAATAATTGCGGCATAGCTATTGAATTTAGAATTCCTTCTACCAGTAAAAGAGTAGATTTTATTATTTCAGGTAAAGATGAGAATAAGTCTAATCTAGTAGTAATTATAGAATTAAAAAGATGGGATGAAGTGCACAAAGTAGAAGGGAAAGACGCAATAGTTATGACTCCATTGGGAAGAGGGCTCCATGAATCAACACACCCATCCTATCAAGTATGGTCTTATCATAATCTAATAAAAGACTTTAATGAAAATGTTCAAAAAGAAAATATTGGAGTTTATCCTTGTGCTTTCTTGCATAATCTTGACCGAAACAAAAATCCAGAAATTGAAGATCCAATCTACTCATATTATATAGAAAAAGCCCCAATATATACAAAAGGGGAAGTTTTGAAACTGAGAAATTTTATTTCAAAATTTATAAAATATGGAGATAATAAATATTCATTATATCAAATAGATCATGGCAGGTTAAAACCATCAAAAAACTTACAAGATTCATTAGCAAGTTTATTGAAAGGTAATGATGAATTTACTTTAATTGATGATCAAAAAGTAGTCTATGAAGAAGCAATATCTCTTGCACTTAAATCTTTCAATGACCATCGGAAAAGAGTTATGATAGTTGAAGGTGGACCTGGAACTGGAAAATCAGTTCTGGCAGTTAACTTATTGGTAAAATTAACTAACCGAGATATGGTTGTACATTATATATCCAAAAATTCAGCTCCAAGAAGTGTTTATGCTTCTAAACTAAGAGGAACACTTACTAAATCCCACATAGATAACTTATTCAAAAGTTCAGGGTCATTTCATGATTGTGATAAGGATGTTTTTGATGTCTTGGTTATAGATGAAGCACATAGGCTGAATGAAAAATCAGGATTATTCAAAAATTTAGGAGAAAATCAAGTAAAGGAGATTATTAATGCTTCCAAGTTTAGCGTATTTTTTATTGATGAAAGCCAAAAAGTAGATATTTTTGATATCGGAAGAAAATCAGAAATAATGAAATACGCTTCTTTATTTGGTGCCGAGGTTAAAATTCTTGAATTAAATTCCCAGTTCAGATGTAATGGGTCAGATGGATACTTAGCATGGTTGGATGATCTTTTAGGAATACGTGAAACTGCTAACTTAGATGGATTTGAAGGGGAATATGAATTTAAACTTGTCGATGATCCGAATAAACTAAAAGAGATGATTATAGAAAAAAACAACATAAACAATAAATCTAGATTATTGGCAGGATACTGCTGGAACTGGGATAAAGAAGGAAAGAATAAAAGCACATTTCACGATATAAAAATAAAGGAATTTAATTTTTCTATGAGCTGGAATCTAGGAAATACAACAACTTGGGCAATAGATAAGGAATCTGTAAATGAGGTTGGATGTATTCATACTTCTCAAGGACTAGAATTTGATTATGTTGG